>NZ_CP013254.1:2400000-2768111 GCF_001482365.1 Kocuria flava
CGTCCGCCCACCCGCCCCAGGAAGGACCCCATGACCGACCACCGCAGCGCCGCCGCCTCCACGCCCGAGGGCGAGACCGTGGAGATCTGCCGCAACCTCATCCGGATCGACACCTCGAACTTCGGCAGCGGCGACGCCCGCGGGGAGCGCCGCGCCGCGGAGTACGTGGCCGGGCTGATCGAGGAGGTCGGGGTCCCCACCACGCTGCTGGAGTCCGCCCCGGGCCGGGCCAACGTCTTCGCCCGGATCGAGGGCACCGACCCCTCGGCCGACGCGCTGCTCGTGCACGGGCACCTCGACGTGGTCCCGGCCATCGCCGCGGACTGGTCGGTGGACCCCTTCGGCGGGGAGCTGCGGGACGGGATGATCTGGGGCCGCGGCGCCGTGGACATGAAGGACATGGACGCGATGATGATCTCCGTGCTGCGCCACATGGTGCGCACCGGCCAGCGCCCCCGACGCGACATCGTCTTCGGCTTCTTCGCCGACGAGGAGGCCGGGATGGTCTACGGTTCCCACTGGATCGCCGAGCACCACCGGCACCTCTTCGACGGGGTCACCGACGCCATCAGCGAGGTCGGCGGGTACTCGGCGACCATCGGCGGGCAGCGGGCCTACCTGCTGCAGACCGCGGAGAAGGGCCTGATGTGGCTGCGGCTGCACGCCCGCGGCACCGCCGGGCACGGCTCCCAGCTCAACGACGACAACCCCGTCACCCGCCTCTCCCGGGCGCTGGCCGACATCGGCTCCTACCGGTGGCCGATCGAGCTGACCAAGACCACCCGGGCGTTCCTCGACGGGGTCACCGAGCTCACCGGCGTGGAGTTCGACCCCCAGGACCCGCAGCGGCTGCTGCGCGAGCTCGGCTCGGTGGCCCGCTTCGTCGGGGCGACCCTGCAGACCACCGCCAACCCGACGATGCTCGAGGCCGGGTACAAGGTCAACGTGGTCCCCGGCTCCGCAGAGGCCGGCCTCGACGTGCGCTACCTGCCCGAGCAGCGCGAGATCGTGCTGGCCAAGCTGCAGGAGCTCGCGGGGGAGGGCGTGGAGTTCTCCTTCGAGTCCGACGACATCGCCCTGGAGGTGCCCTTCTCCGGGACGGTGGTCGACGCGATGGTCGACGCCCTGCACGCCGAGGACCCCGGGGCGGTCGTGCTGCCCTACATGCTCTCCGGCGGCACCGACAACAAGTCCCTGGACCCGCTGGGGATCACCGGCTACGGGTTCGTCCCGCTGCGCCTGCCCGACGAGCTGGACTTCCCGGCCATGTTCCACGGGGTCGACGAGCGGGTGCCCACCGACTCCCTCGAGTTCGGCTCCCGGGTCCTGCACCGGCTGCTCACCTCGTACTGACCACCCGACGGAGGAGACCCGTGCCCGACGACGACGCCCTGCTGCACCGGCTGCTGCCCGAGCAGCTGCTCACCACGCTGCGCGGCCGGGCCGCCGGCTACGACCGCGAGAACCGCTTCTTCACCGAGGACCTGGCCGACCTCGTGGCCACCGGCTACCCGCTGCTGCTCGTCCCGCGCGAGCACGGCGGGGCCGGGGCCGATCTCCGGCAGGCCGTGGCCGCCCAGCGGCGTCTGGCCGCCGCCGCCCCGGCCACGGCCCTGGGGATCAACATGCACCACGTGGTCATGGGGATGGCCCGCACCCTGCACCAGCGCGGGGACCGGCGCGCCGAGCACCTGTTCGCCCAGGCCGCCGCCGGCGAGCTGTTCGCCTTCGGCATCTCCGAGGCCGGCAACGACGCGGTGCTCTTCGACGCCGCCACCGAGGCCGTCGCCGACGGGGACGGCTACCGGCTCAGCGGCACGAAGATCTTCACCTCCCTCTCCCCGGCCTGGACCCGGCTGCTCGTCCACGCCCGCGAGACCGCCGCCGAGCGCAACCCCCTGGTCTTCGGGGTGCTCGAGCGCGACGCGGAGGGCATCGAGGTCCGCCAGGACTGGGACACCCTGGGCATGCGCGCCTCCCAGTCGTGCACCACCGTGCTGGAGGGCGCCCCGCTGCGCCCCGAGCACGTGCTCACCCGCACCCCCGCGGCCCCCAACGCCGACCCCGTGGTGTGGGGGATCTTCGGGTGCTTCGAGCTGCTGCTGGCCGCCGTCTACACCGGTCTCGCCGACCGGGCGATCGAGGTCGCGGCCGGGATCGCCGCCACCCGGCGCTCGCGGGCGGCGCAGGCCCCGTACGCGCAGGACCCGGACATCCGGTGGCAGCTGGCCGAGGCGGTGATCGTGCGCGACGGGATCGAGCTGCAGCTGGACCGGCTCGCCGCCGACGTCGACGCCCTGGGCACCCCCGCCGAGCCACCGCACGGGGCGCGGTGGTTCCTGCTGTTCTCCGGGCTCAAGCACCGGGCGACCGAGGCGGCGCGCCGGGTCGTGGACCTGGCCGTGCGCTCCTCCGGGGGCGGGCAGTACTTCCGCGGCGCGGAGCTCGAGCGGCTCTACCGCGACGTGCTGGCCGGGATCTACCACCCCTCCGACAGCGAGTCGGTGCACGCGGCGACCGCGCGGGCCCTGCTGGGACCGGCCGCGGGCTGAGCCCCGTCCGGGGCCTCAGGCCGTACGGCGCACCCGCATCACGCGCCGGCGCAGCCAGTACTTGCGGGCCCCGCCGTAGAGCTGCACCGAGCGGGTCAGCTCCCACTTGCCGTACTCGGCGTGCTCGCTCAGCCGGGCTCGGGCCTCGCCCACCCGCTCGTGCGGGGCGACGGTGAGCAGGAGGTACTCGTAGCGCTGGTCGGCGTCCGGGACCGGGGGCGCCTGCGCGGTGCGGACTTGTTCTCTCATCGGTCCCCATTCTGCACGGAATGGCGCTAACGTCTACCTCATGAGCAACGACCCTCGTGCCGCGCTGCAGACCCTCGTGAGTGCCTTCGAAGAACACCTCGCCGCCGCCGCCAACCGCCGCGGCGACGACGACCCGGCCGTGGACGGGGCCTACCTGGCCATCGCCGACGCCTTCGACGCCTACGAGGAGGCCCTCTACGAGGCCTACGACGAGGTCACGCCCCTGACGGTCTTCGCCGAGGAGGAGGACGACGACCTCGACGACGAGGACGACGACGAGGACCCGGACGAGGAGCTGCTGGAGGACAACGAGATGCTCGACGACGACCTCGTCGACGAGGAGGACTACGAGGACCTCGGGGAGGACGGCGCCGCCCGCGCCCGCCGCTGAGGGCCCCCGCCTCCCGCCGGTCCCCGTCCCGGCCCCGCACCGGGGCGTGTCCGCGGGGCCCGGACGGCGGTGCCCGGTGCCGTAGGGTGGCCGGGTGAACTGGATCGAAAGCATCATCCTGGGCCTCGTGCAGGGCCTGACCGAGTTCCTCCCGGTCTCCTCCTCGGCGCACCTGCGCATCGTGGGGGAGTTCCTGCCCCACAGCGCCGACCCGGGCGCGGCCTTCACCGCGATCACCCAGCTGGGCACCGAAACCGCGGTGGTGATCTACTTCTGGCGCGACATCGTGCGGATCCTGCGGCAGTGGGGCCTGTCACTGGCCGGACGGGTGCCCCGCTCGGACCCCGACGCCCGGATGGGCTGGCTGATCATCCTGGGCTCGCTGCCCATCGGCGTGCTCGGGCTGCTGTTCGAGGACTGGATCGACACCGAGTTCCGGTCGCTGTGGATCACCGCCACGATGCTCGTGGTCTTCGGCGTGTTCCTGGCGGTGGCCGACCGCGTCGGGCGCCAGCACCGCCACCTCGACGACCTCACCGTCCGCCACGGCGTGCTCTACGGGCTGGCCCAGGCCCTCGCGCTGATCCCCGGGGTCTCCCGCTCGGGCGGGACGATCACCGCCGGGCTGCTGATGGGATACACCCGCGAGGCGGCCGCCCGCTACGCCTTCCTGCTGGCCATCCCGGCGGTCTTCGCCTCCGGGCTCTACAAGTTGGCCACCACGGTCGGGGAACCGCAGGCGGGCCCCTACGGCACCGCCGAGACGCTGCTGGCCACCGGGGTGGCCTTCGCGGTCGCCTACGTGATCATCGGCTGGTTCATGCACTACATCTCCAACCGCAGCTACACCCTGTTCGTGTGGTACCGCATCGCGGTGGGCCTGGTCCTGTTCGTGCTGCTGGGCCTGGGCCTGATCAGCGCCTGACCGGGGGACGAGGGCCGAGCGGTCTCCGGTAGGTTGGGGGAGGCCGTGCGCGGCCCCGTCCCCGAACCCCTTCCCACGAGGTGAGCATGAGAGCCTGGTCCGCCCGTCCCGTCCCCGACCTGCCCGGCGAGGCACCCCTGCCGGTCGTGCAGGACACCCGGCTGCGGCGGGCCGTCGCGCTGCCGCGCCAGGAGCGGGCGAGCCTGTACGTGTGCGGGATCACCCCCTACGACGCCACGCACATGGGGCACGCGGCCACCTACGTGGCCTTCGACCTGCTGCACCGGGCCTGGCTCGACGCCGGCACCCCGGTCGACTACGTCCAGAACGTCACCGACGTCGACGACCCCCTGCTCGAGCGCGCCGCCGCGACCGGGGTGGACTGGCGGGAGCTGGCCGCCGAGCAGACGGAGCTGTTCCGCACGGACATGGCCGCCCTCAACGTCCTGCCGCCCCAGCACTACGTGGGGGCCACCGAGTCCGTGGCGTGGATCGTCCCGGCCGTCGAGCAGCTGCTCGAGCGCGGGACGGCCTACCGGGTCCCCGGCACCGGCGGGGAGCCCGACGGCGACGTCTACTTCGACGTGGAGGCCGCCGGCGGGCAGGCGTGGACGCTGGGGGAGATCTCCGGGCTGGACGCCGATCAGATGCTGCCGCTGTTCGCCGAGCGCGGCGGGGACCCCGAGCGCCCGGGCAAGCGCCACCGGCTGGACCCGCTGCTGTGGCGGGCCGCCCGGGACGGGGAGCCCTCCTGGGACGGCGGCGGGCTCGGGCCGGGCCGGCCCGGCTGGCACATCGAGTGCTCCCTGATCGCCCTGCACCACCTGCCCGCCCCCTTCACCGTCCAGGGCGGGGGCTCCGACCTCGTCTTCCCCCACCACGAGATGGGCGCGGGGCACTGCTCGGCCCTGACCGGCCGGCCCATGGCCGAGCACTTCCTGCACACCGGCATGGTCGGGCTCGAGGGCGAGAAGATGTCGAAGTCGCGCGGGAACCTGGTGCTCGTCTCCCGGCTGCGCGCCGAGGGCGTGGAGCCGGCGGCGATCCGCACCGCGATCCTCGCCCACCGCTACCGGGAGGACTGGTCCTGGACCGCCCTGGGCCTGGCCACCGCCGTCGCCCGCCTCGACACCTGGCGCCGCGCCCTGGGCGTGGCCCCGGCCGGGTCCGCGGCCCCGCTGCTGGAGCGGGTGCGCGCCGCCCTGGCCGAGGACCTCGACGCCCCGGCGGCGCTGGCGGCCCTGGACGACTGGGCCGCGGCCGCTCTCACCGGCACCGCCGAGGCCTCGGCCGAGGACGCCGGGCTGGTGCGTGCGCTCGTGGAGGCCCGGCTGGGCCTCGTGCTCTGACACCCGCGCCGGGCCCGGCGGGGGATCCCCGCCGGGCTCAGCGCTCGTCGCGGCGGCGGCGCAGGTAGCGCTCGAACTCCCGGGCGATGGCGTCGCCGGTGGCCTCGGGCAGGTCCGTGGTGTCCTTGGCCTCCTCGAGCTGCTGGACGTAGGCGGCGATCTCCGGGTCGTCGGCGGCCAGCTCGTTGACCCCGCGCTCCCAGGCCTCGGCGTCCTCGGCGATCGTCTCCAGCGGAAGGGTCAGGCTCAGCAGCTCCTCGAGCTCGCGCAGCAGCGCCAGCTCCGCCTTGGGCGAGGGCGACTGCGCGACGTAGTGGGGCACCGCGGCCCACAGGCTCAGCGTGGGGAACCCGCCCAGGGAGGCCATGTGGGAGAGCACCCCCACGATCCCGGTCGGGCCCTCGTACGGGGAGGAGTCGATGTGCAGCTCCTCCTGCAGCTCCTCCGTGTCGGAGGTCTTCGAGACCGGGATCGGGCGGGTGTGCGGGACGTCGGCCAGCAGCGCCCCGACCATCACCACGAAGTCCACGTCCAACAGCGTCGCCTGCTCCAGCAGCTCGGCGGTGAACGCCCGCCACCGGTAGGACGGCTCCCACCCGTGCAGCAGCACCAGGTCCAGGTTCGTGCCCGGCACGCTGGCCGTGGACAGGCGGGTGGTGGGCCAGACGATCTTCACCTCGCCGGTGGCCGCCCGGCGCACGATCGGGCGGGAGAACTGGTAGTCGTAGTAGTCGTCGGAGGAGACCTCGAAGACGTCCCGGGCCCCGAGGTGCTCGGCGAGGAACTTCACCGCGTCGGTGGCCGCGTCCCCGGCGTCGTTCCAGCCCTCGAAGGCGGCGACCAGCACGGTCACGCGCTCCGGGTCCTCGCCCTCGCGGACGACGCCGAAAGGCCCGGCCTGCGGGGCGGGGGGCGTCTCGTCGAATTCGCTCACGCCCCCACCCTACGCTCAGCGCCCCCCGCGACAAGAGGCCCGGTCGGGGCCGGTGCCCGTGTTGCGAGAACTACGATGGGCCCCATGCCCCACCCCGCCGCACCACCCCTGACACCCCCCGGCACGCGCCCGTGCGCGCTGCCCTCGGCCGTGCTCTTCGACATGGACGGCACGCTCGTGGACACCGAGCCCTCCTGGTTCGCCGCCGAGGCCCAGCTCGTCGCCGACCACGGCGGGTCCTGGACCGAGACCGACTCCCTGCGCCTGGTCGGGTGGGGCCTGGAGGACGCCGCCGCCGAGCTGCGCCGGGCCGGGGTGCGGCTGGGGGTGCGCGCGATCGTCGACGAGCTGCTGACCCGCGTCGTGGCCGCCACCCGCGCCCGGACCGTCCACCGCGCCGGCGCCCGCGAGCTCGTCGAGGCCCTGCGCGCCCGGGGCGTGCCGCTGGCCCTGGTCACCAGCAGCGAGGCACCCCTGGCCGAGGTCGTCATCGCCTCCCTCGGCGGCCCCGGCGTCTTCGACGTCGTCGTCACCGGGGACCTCGGCCACCCCGCCAAACCCGCCCCCGACCCCTACCTGCGCGCCGCCGCCGCCCTGTCCCGCCACCCCGCCGGGCCCCCGGACCCGGCCCGCATGCTCGCCGTCGAGGACTCCCGCACCGGCATCCGCTCGGCCACCGCCGCCGGGCTGTGCACGCTCGCCGTCCCCCACCTCGTGCCCGTCGACGACGCCGGGGCCCACCACGTGCTGCCCACCCTCGCCGGGGTCGGCCCCGAGGACCTCGGCCGGCTCGTGGCCCGGGCCCGCCCGTGAGCGGGCCCGCCCCCGCCGCCCCCCGGTCCCCGGGCATCCCCCTGGGACGCATCGGCGGGGTCGCCGTCACCCTGTCCTGGTCCTGGTTCGTCATCGCCGCCGTGACCGTGCTGCTCTACACCCCCGTGCTGCTGCGCGCCTACCCCGGGATGGGCGCCCTCGCCTACGCCGCCGCCCTGGGCTTCGCCGTGACCCTGGCCCTGTCCGTGCTCCTGCACGAGCTCGCCCACGCCTGGACCGGCCGCGCCTTCGGCTGGCCCACCGGCCGGATCGTGCTCACCCTCCTCGGCGGGCACACCCACTTCGGAGAGGTGCGCACCACGCCCCTGGCCTCCGCCGTGGTCTCCCTCGCCGGCCCCGCCGTCAACCTCGCCCTCGCCGCCGCCGGCTGGGCGCTGCTGCGCGCCGCCGACCCCGGCCCCGGCCTCGGCTGGGTCCTGCTCGACCTCACCACCTGGGCCAACCTCATCGTCGGGGTCTTCAACGTCCTGCCCGGCCTGCCCCTGGACGGCGGGCGCGTGGTCGAGGCCCTCGTGTGGGCCGCCACCGGCCGCGAGTCCCGCGGCACCGCCGTGGCCGCCTGGACCGGGCGCGCCCTGGCCGCCGGGCTGCTCGTGTGGGTCGCCGCCACCGGCGCCTGGCGCCACGCCCCCACCCTCGTCGTCACCGTCCTCGTGACCGTGTTCATGTGGCAGGGCGCCACCGCCTCCCTGCGCCAGGCCGCCGTGCTCTCCCGCCTGCACGGGCTCACCGCCGGGTCCCTGGCCCGCACGGCGCTCGCGGTGGACGCCCGGGCCTCCCTGGCCGAGACCGACCGGCGGGTCCTGGACTGGCTGGAGGGGCGCGCCCCGGGCACGGCCGTGCCGCAGGTCGTGGCGGTCGACCCCGACCGGGGGGTCGTGGGGGTCCTCGCCGCCGCGGCGGCCGACGCCGTGCCGGGGCCGCGGCGGGGGGAGACCCCGCTGACGGCGGTCGTGCACGGGGTCGACGCCGACGCCGTGCTCGCCGCGGAGCTGGGGGAGGAGGCGCTGCTGCGCGCCGTCGCCGCCCGCCCCCACCCGCGGTGGGTGGTCACCGCCGCGGACGGGGCGGTCGTGGGGGTGCTCGAGACGGCGGCCCTCGAGCGGCGCCTGACCGGCTGAGCCGCGGGCGGTGACACAATGGGGGCGGGGACCGCGGGGCCGCGCTCCCGTCCCCGTCCGCCCGTGAGCACCACCGCCCCTGGAAGTGAGCCGATGACCCCTCCCGCCGACCCGACCGCGACCGAGACCGCCGCGCCGTCCGCCCCGACCGGGGCCGAGCTGCGGCGGGGGCCCTTCCGCCCCGGCGAGCGCGTGCAGCTGACCGACGAGCGGGGCCGGATGAACACGATCACCCTCGCCGAGGGCGGGGAGTTCCACTCCCACCGCGGCGTGCTGGCCCACCGGGAGCTGATCGGGCACCCGGAGGGAACCGTGGTGGAGAACTCCGCCGGGTTCCGCTACCAGGCGCTGCGCCCGCTGCTGAAGGACTTCGTGCTCTCGATGCCGCGCGGGGCCGCGGTGGTCTACCCGAAGGACGCCGGTCAGATCGTGACCATGGCCGACATCTTCCCCGGCGCCCGGGTCGTGGAGGCCGGGGTGGGCTCCGGGGCGCTGTCGATCTCGCTGCTGCGGGCCGTGGGCGACCGGGGGCGGCTGCACTCCTTCGAGCGGCGCGAGGAGTTCGCCGAGATCGCCCGCGGCAACGTCGAGACGATGTTCGGGGGCCCGCACCCGGCCTGGCGGATCACCCTGGGGGACCTGGCCGAGGAGCTCGGCGCCCACGAGGCCCCCGGCTCGGTGGACCGGGTCGTGCTGGACATGCTCGCCCCCTGGGAGTGCCTCGACGCCGTGGCGCAGGCGCTGACCCCCGGCGGGGTCGTGATCTGCTACGTGGCCACCGTCACCCAGCTCTCCCGCACCGCCGAGGCGCTGCGCGCCGACGGGCGCTTCACCGAGCCCGACGCCTCCGAGACGATGGTGCGCGGCTGGCACGTGGAGGGCCTGGCCGTGCGCCCGGACCACCGCATGGTCGCCCACACCGGGTTCCTGCTCACCGCCCGGCGCCTGGCCGACGGCGCCGAGCGGCTGGCCCCGAAGCGGCGGGCCTCCAAGTCGGAGTTCTCCCAGGAGGACCTCGACGCCTGGACCCCGGTCGCGCTGGGGGAGCGGGAGGCCTCCGACAAGAAGCTGCGCCGGGCCGCCCGCGACGCCCGCTCCCTGGCCGAGCGCGCCGCCGGGGCCGGGCCCGCCGACCGGGACCCGGAGGACGGGACCCCGACCGGCGGGACCCCGGGCGCCGCGGCGCCCGGGCCACCGCAGGCCCCCGCGCCCCACGGCGCTCGCGCGCAGGAGCCCGCGGAGGAGCAGGAGGACCGGCCGTGACCGAGACCCCCCGACCGGCCCCCGCCCACCCCGAGGCCGCCGAGGAGACCCGGCGGGCGCTGACCAACGCCCAGCGGCAGGTCAACATCCTGCGCGACCAGAAGCGGGCCCTGGACAAGCAGCTGGCCACCGCCGGGACGCAGAACCAGAAGCTCGCCCGCCTGCTCGACGCCACCCGCGCCGAGATCCAGCGGCTCAAGCGCGCCCTGGAGAACGACCTCGTGCCGCCGCTGAGCCAGGGCACGGTCCTGGCCGCCAACCCCGGGCGCCGGCCCGTGGGCCAGGACACCGGCTCCGGGCCGGCCGTCACCGACCCCACCCTCGACGTCCTCGTCGCCGGGCGCCGGATGCGCGTGGCCGTGAGCCCCCTCGTGGCCCTCACCGCGTGCGAGCCCGGCCGCCAGGTGCTGCTGGACCAGAACTACGTCGTCGGCGCCGTGCTCGACTACGAGCAGACCGGGGAGATCGCCACCGTCAAGGAGATCGTCGACCACGACCGCGTGCTCACCGTCGGGCGCTCGGACGAGGAGCGGGTGCTGCTGCTGTCCGGGCGGCTGCGCCGGCAGCGCCCCGAGATCGGCGACGCCGTGACCATCGACCACCGCACCGGCTTCGCCCTCGAGCCCGTCGAGCGCACCGACGTCGAGCAGCTCGTGCTCGAGGAGGTCCCGGCCGTCTCCTACGACGACATCGGCGGGCTCGGCCCCCAGATCGAGCAGATCCGCGACGCCGTCGAGCTGCCCTTCGTCCACCCCGACCTCTACCGCGAGCACGGGCTGACCCCGCCCAAGGGCATCCTCCTCTACGGCCCGCCCGGCAACGGCAAGACCCTCATCGCCAAGGCCGTCGCCCGCTCCCTCGCCGAGCGCGCCGCCGACCGCGCCGGGCGCGAGCGGGCCCTGGGCTACTTCCTCAACATCAAGGGCCCCGAGCTGCTGGACAAGTACGTCGGGGAGACCGAGCGCCAGATCCGCGCGATCTTCCTGCGCGCCCGCGAGCAGGCCGCCCGCGGCATCCCCGTCGTCGTGTTCTTCGACGAGATGGACTCCCTCTTCCGGGTGCGCGGCTCCGGGCTGTCCTCCGACGTCGAGACCACCATCGTCCCCCAGCTGCTCACCGAGATCGACGGCGTGGAACGGCTCGACAACGTCATCGTCATCGGCGCCACCAACCGCGAGGACATGATCGACCCCGCCGTGCTGCGCCCCGGGCGCCTGGACGTGAAGATCCGCATCGACCGCCCCGACGCCGCCGGCGCCCGCGAGATCCTGCGCCTGTACGTCACCGAGGACCTGCCCCTGGCCGAGCACGAGGTCACCGCCGCCGGCTCCCGCCCCGGCGCCGTCGCCGCCCTCGTCGACGCCGCCGTCGAACGCATGTACGAACGCAGCCCCGAGACGCAGTTCCTCCACCTGAGCTACCGCGACGGCACCGAGGAGACCCTCCACTTCCGCGACTTCACCTCCGGGGCCGTGATCCGCAACGTCGTCGACCGCGCCAAGAAGCAGGCCATCAAGGACCTGCTCACCACCGGCCGCCGCGGCCTGACCCGCGAGCACCTCGTGCGCGCCGTCGACGAGGAGTTCCACGAGCAGCAGGACCTGCCCAACACCGCCAACCCCGAGGACTGGGCCCGCATCTCCGGACGCCGCGGCGACACCATCACCGACCTGCGCGTGGTCCTCCACCGCGACCCCCACCCCTCCGGCCCCCGGGAGGAGACCCCGTGAGCGTCCACCGCGTCATGGGCGCCGAGACCGAGTACGGCGTCCTCGCCCCCGCCCACCCCGCCGCCAACCCCGCCGTGCTCTCCACCCAGGTCGTCACCGCCTACGCCGCCCTCGTCCGCCGCCGCCTCGGCGCCACCGGCACCACCACCGGCTGGGACTACCACGGCGAGCAGCCCCTCACCGACGCCCGCGGCCACACCCTCGCCCGCGAGCACGCCCGCCCCGACCAGCTCACCGACACCGCCCCCGTGCTCACCGCCGAAGAGATCGCCGCCGAGGCCCTCACCGAGACCGGCCTGTGGGCCGAGGACACCGCCCACCGGCCCGTCACCAACACCGTCCTGCCCAACGGCGCCCGCCTCTACGTCGACCACTCCCACCCCGAGTACTCCTCCCCGGAGGTCACCACCCCCCGCGACGCCCTGCGCTGGGACGCCGCCGGCGACCGCATCGCCCTCGAGGCCGTGCGCGCCCTCGCCGCCTCCGCCGAGCACACCGGCCTGCCCGCCGTGAACCTCTACAAGAACAACACCGACAACAAGTCCGTCTCCTACGGCGCCCACGAGAACTACCTCGTGCCCCGCTCCGTGCCCTTCCCCGACCTCGCCGCCGGCCTCCTGCCCTTCTTCGCCTCCCGCCAGGTCCTCTGCGGCGCCGGCCGCGTCGGCCTCGGCCCCCGCGGCGAGCGCCCCGGCTTCCAGATCTCCCAGCGCGCCGACTTCTTCGAGCGCGAGATCGGCCTCGAGACCACCGTCCACCGCCCCCTCGTCAACACCCGCGACGAACCCCACGCCGACCCCGGCCACCACCGCCGCCTGCACGTGATCATCGGCGACGCCAACCTCGCCCACACCTCCACCCTCCTGAAGTTCGGCACCACCGCCCTCGTGCTCGGGCTCATCGAGGCCGGCGCCGCCCCCGACGCCGCGCTCGCCGACCCCGTCGCCGCGCTGCGCACCATCAGCCACGACCCCCACCTGCGCGCCACCGTGCCCCTGCGCGACGGCCGCGAGCTCACCGGCGTGCAGCTGCAGCGGCTCTACCTCGACGCCGCCCGCGCCCACGAGCACGCCGGCGGCACCCCCGACGAGGACACCCGCGAGGTCCTCGACCTGTGGGCGGAGGTCCTCGACGCCCTCGAGACGGACCCCCTCTCCCTCGCCGACCGCCTCGACTGGGTCGCCAAGCACGCCCTGCTCCTGGGCTACCGCCGCCGCGACGGCCTCGCCTGGGACGACCCCCGCATGACCCTCGTCGACCTCCAGTACCACGACGTCCGCCCCGAGAAGAGCCTCCACCACCGCCTCGTCGCCGCCGGACGGATGCGCACCCTCCTCGACGGCCACCGGATCGCCGAGGCCGCCGACCGGCCCCCCGAGGACACCCGCGCCTGGTTCCGCGGCCGCCTCGTCGCCCGCTTCCCCGACGCCGTCGCCGCCGCCAACTGGGACTCCGTCTCCCTCACCCTGCCCACGCCCCCCGGCACCGCCCCGCGCGGGGCCCGCATCACCATGCCCGAACCCCTCGCCCTCACCCGGCCCGAGACCGACGCCCTGCTCGGGGCCGCCACCGGCGCCGAGGACCTCGTCACCGCCCTCGCCGCGGCCCACCCCGGCCTCGTGCGCACCGGCGCCCTCGGCTGAGACCACCCACCGCACCCACCAGGAGGACCCCCATGGCCCAGGAACGCATCTTCGGCACCGGCGAGCGCCGCCGCGAGGACACCGACCTGCCCGACCCCGCCCCGGCACCCACCGCCCCCACCGCGCAGACCACCCCCACCACCGGCACCACCGACGACCTCCTCGCCGAGATCGACGGCGTCCTCGAGACCAACGCCGAGGAGTTCGTCAAGGGCTTCGTGCAGAAGGGCGGCCAGTAGCCCCCATGGACCGCAGGATCTACGGCATCGAGACCGAGTTCGGCCTCGCCCACAGCGCCCCCCGCGCCCGCCCCCTGCCCCCCGAGGAGGCCGCCCGCCGCCTCTTCGCCCCCGTCGTCGCCTGGGGCCGGTCCTCCAACGTGTTCCTGCCCAACGGCGGCCGCCTCTACCTCGACGTCGGCTCCCACCCCGAGTACGCCACCGCCGAGTGCGCCACCCTCGAGGACCTCGTCGCCCAGGACAAGGCCGGCGAGCTGATCCTCGACGACCTCCGCCGCCGCGCCGAGCACGCCCTCGCCGAGGAAGGAGCGCCCGGCAGCCTCTACCTGTTCAAGAACAACGTCGACTCCCGCGGCAACTCCTTCGGCTCCCACGAGAACTACCTCATCGCCCGCCGCACCGGCTTCCCCCGCCTGCTCGCCGTGCTCATCCCCTTCCTCGTCACCCGCCAGCTGCTCGTCGGCGCCGGGAAGCTCCACCCCACCGGCCCCGAGCAGTTCGGCACCACCGCCCTCGGCACCCCCGGCGCCCCCAGCTACTCCTTCTCCCAGCGCGCCGACCACATCTGGGAGGCCTCCTCCTCCGCCACCACCCGCTCCCGGCCCCTCATCAACACCCGCGACGAACCCCACGCCGACCCCCAGCACCACCGCCGCCTGCACGTGATCGTCGGGGACTCCACCATGTCCCAGACCACCACCGCCCTGCGCATCGGCACCACCGACCTCGTCCTGCGCATGATCGAGGCCGGGCGCATCATGCCCGACCGCACCCTCGCCGACCCCGTCCGCGCCCTGCGCGAGATCTCCCACGACCTCACCGGCACCACCCGCGTCGCGCTCGCCGACGGCAGCCGCCGCTCGGCCCTGGACCTGCAGCGCGAGCACCTCGAGGCCGCCCGCGACTTCGTGGACCGGGAGGGCGCCCACCACGACCGCGTCCCGTGGGTGCTCGACCTGTGGGAGCGCGGCCTCGAGGCCGTCGCCCGCCGGGACGCCTCCGCGGTGGACACCGAGCTGGACTGGGCGATCAAGCGCCGGCTGCTCGACGACTACGCCGCCCGCCACGGCCTCGACGAGGCCTCCCCGCGGCTGGCGCAGCTCGACCTCGCCTACCACGACACCGCCCCGGGGCGGGGGCTGTTCGACCTGCTCGAGCGCCGCGGCCTCGCCGCCCGCTTCGTGCCGGCCGAGCGGGTCGAGGCGGCCACCCGCACGCCCCCGCCCACCCGGGCGGCCGTGCGCGGGCGCTTCGTGGAGGCCGTGGTGGCCTCGGGCCACCACTACACGGTCGACTGGGTGCACCTGAAGGTCAACGACCGCGCCCAGCGCACCGTCGTGTGCCAGGACCCCTTCGCGGCCGTCAGCGCCGAGGCCGACGCCCTCATCGACTCCCTGCGCCCCGCCGGCGCGGGCCCGGCCGCGCCCCACGGGGACACCCCCGTGCTCTGAGCGCCGGGCCCGTCCAGGCGGCGTCCAGCGCCCTGCACTAGGCTGGGCGCGGCCGCCGACGGCCCGTGCCGCCCCACCCGTTCCCCCCGGAGGAAGAAACCTGTGCGAAAGACCCTGACCACCACCGGTGCCGCCCTGTCCCTTGCGCTCGTGCTGGCGGGCTGCTCCGGTCCCGGCGTCGACTCCGTCGAGCTCGAGGGCGACCCGGCCGAGGGCACCGCGCCCTCCGTGTCCTTCGAGACGCCGATGAACGTCGAGGAGGCCGGGGCCAAGGTCCTGCGCGAGGGCGAGGGGGAGGAGCTCGGCGAGGGCGACACCATCCTGCTGCAGGCGGCCCTGTTCAAGGGCTCGGACGGCTCCTCGATCGGCGAGACCTACTCCCAGGGCGCCGGCCAGGTGCTGCGCGTGGAGGAGGGGCTCAAGGAGTCCATCCCCGAGATGTACGACGCCCTCGTGGACGCCAGGGAGGGCGCGATCATCGCCTACTCCTCCCCGCAGACGGCCGGGGCCGCCGGCGACGAGTCCACCTCCGTGGAGGTCTACGAGGTCGTCAAGAAGATCCCCGCCGGCGTGGAGGGCGAGATGGAGGACGTCCCGAAGGGCCTGCCGGAGGTGACCGAGAACGAGGAGGGCGTCCCGCAGATCGCGAAGCCCGAGGGCAAGGCCCCCGGCAAGCTCGTCTCGGAGTACCTCATCGAGGGCGACGGCGAGGAGGTCGCCGAGGGCGACACGGTCGTGGCCAACTACGTCGGCGTCGCCTGGTCCGACGGCAAGACCTTCGACTCCTCCTACGAGAACGGCACCCCCGCCGCCTTCGCCCTGGACAACGTCATCGAGGGCTGGCAGAAGGGCCTGGTCGGGAAGAAGACCGGCTCCCGCGTGGTCCTGTCCGTCCCGGTCGACCAGGCCTACGGCACGAAGAAGGAGCTGGGGAAGGACTCGACCTACCCGGCCGGCTCGCTGCTGTTCGTCGTCGACGTCCTCGCCGCCGTCGACACCCCGGAGGCCCCCGCCGCCGAGCCCACCGGCGAGCCCTCCGCCGCCCCGTCCGGGAAGGCCGGCGGGTCCGGGGAGTAGCCTCCCGTCCGCTATCGTGGCCCGGTGGGGCTCCGGCCCCGCCGCGGGGCCGGAGCCCCGCGTCCTCCCACCGGCGGCCGACCGGCCGCCCCGACCCCTCCAGGAGCAGCCATGTCCTTCGGAGAGCGCAAGCTCGACCGCACCAAGCCGGAGATCGACTTCCCCGAGGGGGAGGCCCCCACCGAGCTGGTGATCACCGACCTGATCGAGGGCACCGGCGCCGAGGCGACCGCGGGCAAGCAGATCTCCTGCCACTACGTCGGGGTGACCTTCTCCGGCGGCGAGGAGTTCGACGCCTCCTGGAACCGCGGTCAGCCCCTGGACTTCACCGTGGGCATCGGCCAGGTCATCCAGGGCTGGGACCAGGGCCTGCTGGGGATGCGGGTCGGCGGGCGCCGCCGCCTCGAGATCCCTGCCGCGATGGCCTACGGCTCCCGGGGCGCCGGCGGGGTCATCGGCCCCGACGAGGCGCTGATCTTCGTGGTGGACCTCCTCGACGTCCGCTGAGGACCCCCCGGATGGCAGCCCGATCGACGGAGCGGCTTCTCAACCTGCTCATCGCCCTGGTCTCCCGCGAGCGCGGGTACACGCGCGCCGAGCTTCGGGAGGCCGTTCCGTCGTACGCGGAGTCCGCCTCGGAGGAGGCGTTCGAGCGGATGTTCGAGCGCGACAAGGCCGAGCTGCGCGATCTGGGCTACCCCATCGAGGAGGTCGCCGACGACCCCCTCTTCCCGGACGACACCCACGGGCACCGGTACCGGATCCCGCGCGGGTCCTTCACGCTGCCGCCGCTGCGCTTCACCGCCGAGGAGTCGGCGGTGCTCGCCCTGGCCGCCAACGCCTGGACGGACGCCTCCCTGGGGGAGCTCGCCCGCCGGGCGCTGCGCAAGCTCGAGCCCGCGATCGACGGCCTGCCCGACGACGACGCCCCGCCGCTGCTGCAGCCCACGCTCACCGCCCACGAGCCGTCCTTCGAACCGCTGCTCTCGGCGGTGGTCCGCCACCGCGAGGTCCGCTTCGACTACCTCGCCCGCTCCACCGACACCCTGACCACCCGCCGGGTGCGCCCGTGGGGGATCGGCTCCCGCTACGGCAACTGGTACGTGGTGGGCTGGGACCTCGACCGGCAGGACTCGCGGACCTTCCGGCTGTCGCGGATCGTCTCCGACGTGACGGTCACGCGGCGGCAGTTCGACCCGCCGGCGGACTTCTCCATGAACGAGGCGCTGTCCGCGATGGTCTCCCACGCCCCCGCGCGCACCGTCGCGGTCCTGGCCCGCCCCGGCCACGCCCTGATGCTGCGGCGCATGGCCTCGACCTGCGAGGCCGGCGCCGGCCCCGGGGGCGCCGACGTGCTGCACATCCCCTTCGCCGAGACCGAGATCCTCGCCGAGGAGATCGCCGCGGCAGGTCCCGGCGTCGTCGTGCCCGCCGAGGGGGACGGCACCGCCCCGACCCTGCAGGCCGAGGTCCGCGCCGCCGTGGTGCGCCGCCTGCGGGCGGCCGCCGCCGCGCACGCGCGCTTCCGCGGGGTCGAGGTCGACTGGACGGTGCGCTCCCGCAAGGCCACCCGCAACAAGCTCTCGACGGCCGACCACCTCTCCCGGCTGCTGGAGATCGTCCGGTGGGTCTACGCCCACCAGGGCGCCGAGCTGGAGGAGACCGCCCGCCGCTTCGGGATCACCGACCAGGAGCTGATCGCCGACCTCAACACCCTGTTCGTGTGCGGCAAGCCCGGGCACATGCCCGACCAGCTCATCGACGCCTCCTGGGACGACGGCCACGTCTACCTCTCCAACGCCGACGAGCTCTCCGACCCCGTGCGGCTGACGCAGCCGGAGGCCTCGGCGCTGCTGGTGGGGCTGCAGACCCTGCGCACCGTCCCCGGCGGGGACTCCGAGGCGGTGGCCTCGGCCATCGCGAAGGTCGCCGGCGCGGCCGGGGACGCCACCGGGCTGGCCAACGCGGTCGGCGCCCGGCCCACGACCGACGCCCCCGCCGCGGCCCTGGCCGACGTCATGGCCACCGTGCGCCGGGCCGTGGAGCAGGGGCGGCGGCTGCGGATCCGCTACGTGGTGCCCTCCCGCGACGAGCTCACCGAGCGGGTGGTCGACCCCGTGCAGGTGTTCTCCTCCAACACCCACTGGTACGTGCGCGCCTGGTGCCTGGAGGCCGAGGGGATGCGCAGCTTCCGCCTGGACCGGATCTCCTCGGTCGAGGACGCCGGACCGGCGGGGGAGCGCCCGGCCGCGGCCCGGGACGCCGCCGGGGCGCTGCCCCCGGCCCCGGGCACCCCGGACACCGTCGAGGTGGTGCTGATCACCGACCGGCGCAGCCGGTGGATCGCCGACCAGTACCACGCCGTGCGCACCGCCGTGGTCCGCCCCCCGGACGCCCCGCGCACCGGCCCGGCCGGGGAGCACGAGGCGGCGCTCGTCGGGTTCCAGACCGCCGAGGCCGTCTGCTCGCTGGTCACCCGCTACGGCGGGCAGCTGGCCGTGGCCGGACCGGAGGCCGTGGCCGAACAGGTCGAACTCTGGGTGAACTCTGCGCTGACGGGCTACGACGGGGCCGGGGCCGGGTGAGCGCCGCGCCTATACTGGGGGTCATGCTCTGGTGGTCCTGGGTCCTGCTGTGGACGGTGCTCGTCCTGGCCGGTGCCGTGGTCCTGGGGCTGCTGCTCTGGCGGGTCGTGCGCCGCGGCCTGGCCGTGCTGCACGAGGCGGAGTCCGCGGCCGAGGACCTCGGCGGCCGCTGGGACGCCGCCGCCGTGGCGCGCCCCGTGCGCCCGCGGCCCGAACCGGCCGTCCTCACACCCGTGGGGCAGGCCCTGGCCGACTACCGCCTCGGCCGCGACCGACGATCGACCGCCCGTCTGCAGCGCCGCATCGAGCGCAAGGACCGCGCGGGCCGGCCCCAGCGGATCAGCGACCTCCGCCGGGCCGAACGGAAAGGAATCCTCCATGGGTAGATTGTTCGACAGCCCGGTGATGCTGCTCATCATCCTGCTGGTCGTCCTGCTGCTCTTCGGCGCCCCCAAGCTCCCGGGCATGGCCCGCAGCCTCGGCCAGTCGATGCGCATCTTCAAGTCCGAGGTGAAGGAGATGAAGAAGGACGACGAGCCCGCGGGCCGGACCACCGTGGTCGAGGGCGAGACCCGCGACCCGGCCGACCCGCGCCCGGCCGACCCGCGCCCCGCCGCCGACCCGCGCCCGCCGCGGGACCCGGACGAGCGCCCCGGCAGCTCCCCGGCCTGAGCGCCGGTCACGGCTCCGCCTTCCCCGCCCGGCGGGGGGGGCGGAGCCGCGCGCGCCCCGTCCCCGCCCGCACCCGTCGCCCCGAGGTCCCATGCCACCGCACAGCCCCCGCGCCCCCAAGAAGCCCCGGTCCCGGCGCCGGTCCAACCCGGAGGCGCAGATGGCCCTGGCGGAGCACCTGCGGGAGCTGCGCAACCGCACGATCAAGGCCGCCGTGGCCACCGTCCTGGGCATGGTCGGCGGCTTCCTGCTCTACGAGCCGTTCATGGCCTACATCACCGAGCCGCTGCAGCGGCTCACGGAGGCCGAGGGCCGCGAGGCCACCATCAACTACTCGGCCGTGGGCTCGCCCTTCAGCCTCATGGTCGAGGTCTCCTTCGTCCTGGGCCTCGTGCTGGCCAGCCCGGTGTGGCTCTACCAGCTCTGGGCGTTCGTCACCCCCGCGCTGCACCGGCGCGAGCGCCGCTACGCGATCGGGTTCCTGCTCGCCGCCGTGCCGCTGTTCCTCGCCGGGGCCGGGACCGCGGTGCTGACCCTGCCCGCGGCGGTCTACGCGCTGACGGCCTTCACCCCCGCGGGCGGGCTGAACCTGGTCGACGCCCTGTCCTACCTGCGCTTCTTCCTCCAGCTCATCCTCACCTTCGGCGTCGCCTTCGTGCTGCCGGTGTTCCTGGTGGGGCTGAACATGCTGGGGGTGCTCTCCGGGCGCACGATCCTGCGCAGCTGGCGGGTCGTGGTGGTGCTCGTCATGCTCGTCTCGGCCATGGCCGCCCCGGGCCCGGACCCCATGACGATGTTCTACCTCGCCGTGCCCCTGCTCGCGCTGTTCTTCGTCGCCGTCGTCCTGTGCCTGCTGCTGGACCGGCGGCGGGCGCGGCGGGAGGCCCGCCGCGCGGCCGCGACCGGGGCCGGCGCCGACGCCGCGACCGCCGCCGAGGACCTCGACCGGCTCGGCCGCGACCCCGAGGAGCACCCCGGCGCCTGACCGGACCCAGCCCGCCCCTCGGCACGGCGCTCGGCCCGACCCGGCACCCGCCCCGGGAGCTGTTCCGCCCCCGGGAACGGACTCGCCCCCTTCGGGCGCGGCCCGCGGTGCCGTTCCCGGACGGGCCCGCCGCCCGGCCCGTCCGGGGCCGCTCGGCCCCTCGCGAACGGGGCGGCCCGCGGGCCCGGCGGGCGCCTGCCCGGCGATAGGGTGGGACCATGTCCTCCCACGCCGACCGTTACCTCGCCGCCAAGCAGCGCGCCGCCCACGCGAGGACGGAGCTGGCGGCGTTCCAGCAGCGCCTGGACTTCGCGATGGACGACTTCCAGCTCGAGGCCTGCCGCAGCCTCGAGGACGGCCGCGGGGTGCTCGTGGCCGCCCCCACCGGGGCCGGCAAGACGGTGGTGGGGGAGTTCGCCGTGCACCTGGCGCTGGCGAGGGGGCAGAAGGCCTTCTACACGACCCCCATCAAGGCGCTGAGCAACCAGAAGTTCCACGAGTTCGCCCGCGCCTTCGGCGCCGGGCGCGTGGGCCTGCTCACCGGCGACACCTCCGTGAACTCCGAGGCCGACGTCGTGGTGATGACCACCGAGGTCCTGCGGAACATGCTCTACGCCGACTCCCCGACGCTGCGGAACCTCGGGTTCGTGGTCATGGACGAGGTCCACTACCTCGCCGACCGCTTCCGCGGCGCCGTGTGGGAGGAGGTCATCCTGCACCTGCCCGAGTCCGTGCAGCTGGTCTCCCTCTCGGCGACCGTCTCCAACGCCGAGGAGTTCGGGGCGTGGCTGGACACCGTGCGCGGGGACACCGACGTCGTCGTCTCCGAGCACCGCCCCGTGCCCCTGTGGCAGCACGTGCAGGTCGGCAGCCGGCTGCTGGACCTGTTCGTGGACGACACCACGGTCGAGGAGGCCGCCGAGCGCCTCGGCCGCGACGAGCCCGAGGTCAACCCCGAGCTGCTGCAGCTGGCGCGCGCCGAGCACCCGCGCGGGGGCCGCCGCGGCGGCCGCGGGCCCGGCGGGCGCTCCCGCGACCGCAACGCCCGCCGCAACGGCGGCGAGGGCTTCCGGCCCTCGCCCGAGACCCGGCGGGTCTCCCGCCCGCAGCTGATCCGCCGCCTCGACGCGGAGGGGCTGCTGCCGTGCATCACGTTCATCTTCTCCCGCGCCGGCTGCGACGCCGCCGTGGAGCAGTGCCTGGCCGCGGACGTCCGCCTGACCACCGACCGGGAGCAGCAGACCATCCGCGCCCGCGTCGCCGAGGCCGCCGCGACACTGGAGACCGCCGACCTCAACGTCCTCGGCTTCCACGAGTGGCGCGACGGGCTGCTGCGCGGCGTCGCCGCCCACCACGCCGGGATGCTGCCGGCGTTCAAGGAGCTCGTCGAGCAGCTGTTCGCCGACGGGCTCGTCAAGGCCGTCTTCGCCACCGAGACCCTCGCCCTGGGCATCAACATGCCCGCCCGCTCCGTCGTGCTCGAGAAGCTCGACAAGTTCAACGGCGAGGCCCGCGTGGACATCACGCCGGGGGAGTACACCCAGCTCACCGGCCGCGCCGGGCGGCGCGGGATCGACGTCGAGGGCCACGCGGTGGTGCTCTGGCAGCCCGGCATGGACCCCCGCGCCGTGGCCGGGCTCGCCTCCAAGCGCACCTACCCGCTGAACTCCAGCTTCCGGCCGACCTACAACATGTCGGTCAACCTCGTCGCCCAGTTCGGGGCCGAGCGCTCCCGCAGCATCCTCGAGGCCTCCTTCGCCCAGTTCCAGGCCGACCGCTCCGTGGTCGGGCTCGCCCGCCGGGTCCGCTCCCAGGAGGAGTCGCTCAAGGGCTACGAGGAGGCCATGACCTGCCACCTCGGGGACTTCGGCGAGTACTTCGGCCTGCGCCGGGAGCTCAAGGAGGCCGAGAAGGCCGCGGAGAGGACCGACTCCCGCCGGCGCCGCTCCGACGCCGTGGCCTCCCTGCACGACCTGCTGCCCGGCGACGTCATCGACATCCCGCGCGGGCGCAACGCCGGCTACGCCGTGGTCCTGTCCACCGACACCCACCGCGACGACCCCCGGCCCTCGATCCTCACGATCGACCACCAGGTGCGCCGGGTCGGGGCCCAGGACCTCGACGGCCCGCTCGAACCGGTCTCGCGCATCCGCGTGCCCAAGCACTTCACGGGCAAGACCCCCAAGGAGCGCCGCGACCTCGCCTCCTCCGTGCGCGCCGCCCTGCGCGAGCACCGCCCCCCGCGCCCCGGCGCCGCCCGCCCGCACGCCGCCCAGTTCGACCGCGGCACCTCCTCGGCCGAGCGCCGCATCACCGAGCTGCGCCGGGCCCTGCGCGCCCACCCCTGCCACGGCTGCTCCGACCGCGAGCAGCACGCCCGCTGGGCCGAGCGCTGGTGGAGCCTGCGCCGGGAGACCGACGGCCTGGCCCGCCAGATCGCCGGCCGCACCAACACGATCGCCAAGACCTTCGACCGGGTCTCGCAGGTCCTCACGTCCTTCGGCTACCTCGAGACCCGCCCCGACGGCGAGGTGCGGCCCACCCGCGCCGGGGAGCAGCTGCGCCGGATCTACGGCGACCGCGACCTGCTGCTGGCGCTGAGCCTGCGCGACGGCTTCCTCGACGGCCTCGACCCCGCCTCCACCGCCGCGGTCGTGACCCTGCTGGCCTACCAGGCCAAGCGCGAGGAGCAGGGCTTCCAGCCCGTGCTGCCCTCCGCGGCCATGGACCGCTCCGCCCGCACGGTGGTGCGCAACTGGTCGCTGCTCACCGACCGGGAGACCGAGCACCAGCTGCGCCCCACCGCCGAGCCGGACTTCGGCCTCGTCGAGCCCATGCACCGCTGGGCCCGGGGCGCGTCCCTGGCCACGGCGCTGGCCGGCACCGAGCTGGCCGCCGGCGACTTCGTGCGCTGGGCCAAGCAGGTGGTCGACGTGCTCGACCAGCTCGCCAAGATCGACCTGCTCGACGAGTCCGTGCGCACCCGGTGCCGCCGCGCCATCGACCTGGTCCGCCGCGGCGTCGTGGCCCACTCGGCCTTCGACGACTGAGCCCCGCCCCGCCCCGAGAAGGAGACCCGTGCGTCCCGACCTGCCCGCCCCGCCCGCCCGGCCCGTGCTCTACCGCAACGGCTCGGTCTACAGCCCGGCCGACCCGTTCGCCTCCGCGGTGCTCGTCGACGGCGCCCGGATCGCCTGGGTCGGCTCGGAGGAGGCGGCCTCGTCGATCCAGGATCCCGGGATGGACGTCGTCGACCTCGACGGCGCGCTGCTGGCCCCCGCCTTCGTCGACTCCCACGTCCACGTCACCGAGACCGCCCTGGCCCTGTCCACCCTCGACCTCTCCGGCGCCGGCGGTCTGCAGGAGCTGCTCGACGCGGTCGCCGCCGCGGCCGGGACCGGCACGGGCGTGCTCCTGGGCTCCGGCTGGGACGAGTCGGGCTGGCCCGAGCGCCGGGCCCCGCGCGCCGAGGAGCTCGAGCGCGCCGCCGGCGGGCGCGAGGTCTACCTCACCCGCGTGGACGTGCACTCCGGGGTCGTCTCCACCGGCCTGGCCCACCGGCTGGGCCTGCCCGGCACCGCCGGCTGGCACGAGGACGGCCGCGTCGAGGACGCCGCCCACGACCGGGTCCGCACCGCCGTCCTCGACCTCGACGACGGCCGGCGCACCGAGCTGCACCGGCTCGCCCTGCGCCACGCCGCCTCCCGGGGGTACGCGGCCCTCGCCGAGAACAGCGCCCCGCAGGTCGCCCCGCTCCAGGACCTCGTGCGCCTGGTCGCCCTGGCCAACCACGGCGTCGGCGCCGAGGAGCCCCTGCCCCGGGTCCTGCCGTACCTCGGGGAGCTCGTGGCCGACGCCGAGGGCGCCCGAGCCGTGACCGGACGCTTCGACGAGGCCCTCGCACAGCTGCTCGGGCGCCCCGTGCGCCGGGGCGAGTCGCTGATCGGCCTCGCCGGGGACCTGTGCGTCGACGGTGCCCTCGGCTCGCGCACCGCGGCCCTGCGGGAGCCCTACGCCGACGCCCCGGGCAGCACGGGCCGGACCTACCTCGACGCCGGGCAGATCGGCGCCCACCTGGCCGCCACGACCGAGGCCGGTCTGCAGGGCGGCTTCCACGTCATCGGCGACGCCGCCATGGACGCGGTCCTCGAGGGGCTCGACCGCGCGGCCGAGCGCGTGGGGGAGCGGGCCCTGCGCGCCGCGGGGCACCGCCTCGAGCACGCCGAGATGGTCGACGCCGAGGGCGTCGAGCAGCTGGCCCGCGCGTCCGTGACCGTCTCCGTCCAGCCCGGCTTCGACGCCGCCTGGGGCGGACCCGGCGGGCTCTACGAGCAGCGCCTCGGCCCCGGCCGCGCCGCCGGAATGAACCCGCTGGCCGCCTTCCACCGGGCCGGGGTGCCCGTGACCCTGGGCAGCGACGCCCCCGTGGTGGGCCTGTCCCCGTGGGAGACCGTCCGGGCCTGCCTCGCCCACCACGACCCCGGGCAGCGGATCTCCGCGCGCGCGGCGTTCCTGGCCTCCACCCGCGGGGCCTGGCGGGCCGCCCGCACCCCCGACCCCATGCAGGGCCAGCTCGCCCCCGGCACGCCGGCGACCTTCGCCGTGTGGGACGTCGAGGCGCTCGTGGTGCAGCAGGCCGAGGGCACCGGTGCCGCCTGGAGCACCGACCCCCGCGCCCGCACGCCGCTGCTGCCCGCTCTGGACACGGACCGCCTGCCCGAGTGCCGGCGCACCGTCCTCGACGGCGTGGAGCTCTACCGCGCCGACGCCTGACGCGTCCCCGCCGTGCCCGCGGCGTTCTTGGCCGCGGGCACGGTGCAGGATAGGCTGGGCAACTGCTGCCGGGTGGGCCCGCTCGTCCGTAGAAAACAGGTTCGTGTCCCCTCAGGGCGGACCTGGTCCGAAGGCGAGAGGGCCTGCCCTGTGGTCTGTCCGAACCCCGAAAGGACCCCGCCCGGTGCGCGTACTGACCGTCATCCCCACCTACAACGAGCGCGAGTCGCTGCCGACCGTGATGCGCCGGCTGCGCCAGGCCGTGCCGGAGGGCCACGTGCTCGTGGTGGACGACAACAGCCCCGACGGGACCGGCCGGCTGGCCGACGGGATCGCCGCCGCCGACGCCAACGTCCACGTGCTGCACCGCGCGGGCAAGGAGGGCCTGGGGGCCGCCTACATCGCCGGCTTCCGCTGGGGCCTGGAGCGCGACTACGACGTCCTGGTCGAGATGGACGCCGACTGCTCCCACCAGCCCGAGCAGCTTCCCCTGCTCCTGGACGCCGTCGAGCGCGGCGCCGACCTTGCCATCGGCTCGCGCTACGTCCCCGGCGGGCGGACCGTGAACTGGCCGCTGCAGCGCCAGCTGCTCTCGCGCGGCGGCAACCTCTACGCCCGCACGCTGCTGGGCTCGCGGATCAACGACATCACCGCCGGGTACCGGGCCTTCCGCCGGGAGACCCTGGAGCGGATCGGCCTGGACTCCGTGGACTCCAAGGGCTACTGCTTCCAGATCGACCTCGGCTGGCGCACCGAGCGCGCCGGGCTCACCGTCGTCGAGGTGCCGATCACCTTCGTGGAGCGCGCCGAGGGCGTGTCCAAGATGAGCCCGGACGTCACCCGCGAAGCCGTGGTCCGCGTCGCCCAGTGGGGCCTGGGCGCCCGGGCGCGCACGCTCGCGCGGAAGCTGGGCCGCGCGGGCTGAAACCCACCGTCCGCCCGGGTCGTGCCGGGACCCGGCCACCACGTGCAGGAGGCCCCCACCCGTCGCGGGTGGGGGCCTCCTGCACGTGCGCGGGGCGGCGCGCTCAGATCGCGTGCTTCTCCCGGTAGTACTCGATGCGCTGCTGCAGGATCTCCTCCAGCTCGTCCACGCTGCGCCGCTCGAGGAGCATGTCCCAGTGCGTGCGCTGGTGCTTCTCGTTCGGGTTCTCGGGCTTCTCGCCGTTGACGATCACGGCTTCCTTGCCGCTCTTGGAGACCCACACGGGCGGGATCTCGGCCTCCGCGGCGAACGTCACCACGACCTTCTCGCCGTCGGCGGTGCGGTACTCCACGCGCTGGCGCGGCGCCGGCTCGACGCCGGCCTCGGTCTCCATGGACTGGGAGCCCAGGCGCATTCCCCTGAGGCTGCGGTCGCTCATGCTGGTGGTTCCTCCATTGGCTGGTCGGTGGTCTTCGGGCGTCCGGCGCGCCACGGGGCGTGCCCTGCGCCGGCGCTCCGGCGGCCGGCGCGCGGCCGGGGTCCGGACAGTGCAACGCGGGAGCGGGCGCGGATGTTCCCCGGGCGCCCCGGTCGGTGCCGGTCGGGGCCCGTCCGGGGCGCAGGGCCGCAGAGCGGACCGGTGCCGATCCGCCGCGCGGCCGCGGTCCGGCGGTCCGGAGCCGCGCGACCGGACGCCGGCACGCGGCTCCGGCCGCCGCGCCGGGTGCAGCAGCGCGGGTCCTACCGTCCGGGACCGTTCCCTCCGGACCCCGGCGTCCCCGGACCGGTCTCCCCGGCGCCCGGCACGCCGTCACCGCGCTCGTCGTCGAGCGCCGGGCGCCCGGGCACGGGGTCCTCGAGCACCACGGGGGCGTCGGGGTCGATGCTCGAGGGGCCGGGGACCGTGAAGGCGTCCGGGTCGACCGTGGTGCGCTCGAGGTCGGGGCGCAGGTCCTCGTCGGTGACCCGGACCTCGACGGGCTCCACGATCGGCTCGTCCGCCGGGACGTCCTCGGGCTCGGGCTCCGCGGCGGGTCCGTCCTCGTCGGGCCCGCCGGCGTCCGCGTCGGGGCGGGAGAGGAACTCGCCGACCCCGCGCAGGGCGTCGCCCAGCTCCGCGGGGATCATCCAGACCTTGTTGGCGCTGCCCTCGGCGACCTTCGGCAGCGTCTGGATGTACTGGTAGGCCAGCAGCTTCTGCGTGGGCCGGGCCCGGTGGATCGAGTCGAAGACCTTGCGGATGGCCTGCGCCTCGCCGTCGGCGCGCAGGATCGCGGCCTTCGCGTCGCCCTCCGCGGAGAGGATCGCCGCCTGCCGCTCGCCCTCGGCCGTGAGGATGCTCGCCTGCTTGTCGCCCTCCGCCGTGAGGATCGCCGCGCGGCGGTCCCGCTCGGCGCGCATCTGCTTCTCCATGGAGTCCTGGATGGAGGGCGGGGGAGTGATCTCCTTGATGTCCACGCGCGAGACGCGGATGCCCCACCGGCCCGTCGTCGAGTCCAGCACCCCGCGCAGCTCGGCGTTGATCTGGTCGCGGGAGGTCAGGGCCTCCTCGAGGTTCAGCCCGCCGACGACGTTGCGCAGCGTCGCCGAGGTCAGCTGGTCCACGGCCTGGATGTAGTCGACGATCTCGTAGGTCGCCGCCCGCGGGTCGGTGACCTGGAAGTAGACGACCGTGTCGATCCCGACCACGAGGTTGTCCTCGGTGATCACGGACTGGGCCGGGAAGGACTGCACCTGCTCGCGCAGGTCGATCAGCGGCAGGAGGCGGTCGACGAAGGGCACGAGGAAGTGCAGGCCGGGGGTGAGCGTGGTGCGATACTTGCCCAGGCGCTCGACCACGCCGGCGCGGGCCTGGGGGATGATCCGCACCGAGCGGACCAGCACGATCACCGCCAGGACGACCAGCAGGGCGAGCAGGACGATCACGGCGAGGTCCACGGGGGCTCCTTCTCGGCGGTGGGCCGGGGTCGGCGGTGGTGCGGGCCGGCGGCCGGGTGGGCCGCCGGCCCCGGGTGCGGCGGTGCCGGTGCGGACCGGGCGCCGGGGTGGTCGGGTCGGGACGAGGTCGGCGGGACGTCAGTAGGACGGGCGCGGGGCGGGGCGGCCGTCGGCGGCCGCGGCGGGGTACGGGGCGACGAGGGCGGTGGCCCCCTCGATGTCGTGGACCCAGGCGTCGGAGCCGGCCGGCAGCGGCTCCCCGGTCACCGAGCGGGCGCTCCAGCTCTCGCCCTCGAGCCGGACCAGGCCGCCGCGGTCGGTCACGGCCTCGAGGACCTGGCAGGGCAGCCCGATCAGGCGGTCGGTGTTGGAGGCGGTGTCCGGGGTGGACCGGTTGAGCCGGCGCAGCGCGACCGGCCGCACGAGGAAGATCAGCAGCACCGAGGTCACGGCGAAGGCCACGACCTGGAGCACGAAGCTGTCCGTGACCCAGCTGAGCCCGAAGGCCAGCAGCGCGGCCGTGGCCATCATGAGGAAGAGGAAGTCCAGGGTCAGCAGCTCGACCGCCGCCAGGACGACCACGGCGATCAGCCAGAACAGCCAGGCGTTCTCGGCCAGCCACTCCCACATGCCGATCCCGCCCTCCCGCTCGTCCGGACCTGTTCCCCCATTGTGCCGCAGACCACCGACAGGGTCCCGCAGCGGCGCGGCGTCCCCGGAATAGCGGCTGTCGTGCCCGCGTTGAGATCTCTACTGTGGGGTCACCGTCCACCGGGCGCGGCCGGTGCCCTCACCGCTCCACGTCCGGCCGGAACGGAAGGAGGCACCGGATGCGACCCCTGACCTCGGTGGCGGTCTCCGCCGCGGGCGCCTGGCTCGCGGGCAGCGCGACGGCCGTGCTCGGCCTGTCCGTGCTCCGCTCCCGGCTGCCCTCCGTCATGACCCGCTGGCTCGCCGCCGAGCCCGACGTCGAGCGGGCCGTGGTGCTGCTCGGCACGGGGGAGTGCGGCCCGGGTGACCGGCGGGCCGAGCGGCTGCGCGCCCGCCTGGAGGCCCACTACGGCCGGCCCGTGGTCTACGTCGACCTCACCGTCCGGCCCGGGACCTCGGCGCGCCAGGCAGCCCGCACGCGCGAGCTGGCCCGCAGCTTCCACGCCGACCACGTGCTCGACCACGACGTCGAGGGCCGGGACGCGCCCCGGGCGGCCGCGGACTGCTGAATCCGCGCCACCCGGGGGCGCCGCCGCGCGCCGGCGGCCCGGGACCGGTCGCGCTCAGCCGCCCGTGGTCGTCACGGGCACCGGCGCCGTGGCGTCGAGCAGGTGGAAGGCCTCCGCGCTGAAGTCGATCTGCACCTCGTCGCCGGCGGCCGCCTCCGGCACCTCGGACAGGTCGAGGGTCACGACCGTGCCGTGGTCGAGCAGCACCGGGACCTGCTTGCCGCCGACCGTGTACGTCAGCTCGTTCTCGCGCGACGGGATGTGGTTGACGATCCCGACCTTCTTCGGGGCGGTGGTCGGCTCGGTGCAGCCGTAGTCGATGCACCAGCCCTCGGGCAGCGTCTTGACCTGGGTGAGCTCCGTGGTCCACGAGTAGAGCCGGGTCTCGGGCGGGCTGCTGGCGAAGAACATCCCGCCCACGCGCAGCAGGTCGTAGTACAGCGGCTCGATCTCCTCGGCGAGCACGTCGCTGGCGCCCGCGTGGATCAGGGCGTTCTCGCCCAGCCCGGCGTCGCGGATGGAGGCCACCGCCTCGTCGAAGCGGTTCTTCTGGGCGACCGTGGTGTTCGCGGTGTCGTTGCGCTCGATGGCGGCACCGTCCTCGGCCGTGACGGTCGAGAAGTGGGTCGCGATGCCCGCGAGCTCGAGGTGCTCGGCGTCCTCGACCGCCCGGGCCAGCGGCAGCGCCTCCTCGGGCACGACGCCCTCGCGCCCCATGCCCGTGTCGACCCACACGTGGGTCCGCAGCGTCCCGCCGGTGGTCGCCAGCACCTGCTCCGCGGCCTCGACCCAGGCGGGGTCCGTGGCCGGCACCTCGACGTCGTAGTGCACCAGCAGCGGGATGTCCTCGACCTCGGCGGCGTAGAGCACGGCGATCTTCGCCTCGACCCCGGCCTCGCGCAGGCTGATGGCGTCCTCGAGCTTCGGGACGAAGACGTAGTCGACGTCGGCGGCCTCCTCGATGACCTTGCCGAAGACCCCGACGGGCTCGCCGTTCTTCAGCACCGCGCCCAGCTGCAGACCCATGGGGTAGTCGGCGCGGATCGCCTCGGCGTTGCTGCGGACCGTCTCGGTGTCCACCCGCAGCAGGGGCACGTCCTGGGTGCCCGGCGTGGTGTAGGTGTAGGAGGTCTTCTCGCCGACCTCGGCGCCCCCGGCGGAGAAGGAGACCTCCACCGTCCCGGGGCCCTGGTGGGCGGGGGCCGTGCAGGCGTGCCGGGACGAGCGCTCGTCCCACGCGCACTCCACCTCGGCCTCACCGAACCGCGCCGTCACCGGGTCCTTCGTGTCCCCGCCGGTGTCCGCCAGGACGAGGTTGCCGCCGCTCAGACCACCGTGCGAGGGGGCCAGGGCCACGGAGCCCGACGCGGTGGCCGGGGGCGCGTCCGCGGCCGCGCCGCCGTCCTGGCCGCACCCGGACAGGACCAGCACGGACAGCCCCAGCACCGGCGTCACCAGCCGGCGGCTCCCTCGTCGCGACGTGCTGCTCCTGAGCTGTGCTCCCACGGTGTTCCCCCCTGGACGTTCGTTTGCCGGTGCACATCACCGGCGGCCACAGCGAGCGTAGGACGCACCGACGGCCCGGGACCGCCCGGGAGGCCGAAGACCCCCACAAGTGGCCACAGCCAACGGCGGGGGAGCGCGCAACATCGGTTCACAGGCCCCGCCACGACGTCCGTGCCGGCGGTGGCACGGCCGCGCCGTCCCCGCGGGGCCGGACCCCGGGGCCGGGAGGAACGGCAGGCGACGACGACGATCCCGTCCGCACCGGCGTCCGTCGGCGGCATCCGTCGGCGGCGCCCGTGATCGGCGCCGGTGCGCCGCCTCCGGGAAACGCGCACCGGCGCCGGACGGACCCGACCGCGGTCCGTGACGCCCCGGTGTGCGCGAGCACGCCGACCGGATGACGACGGTCGGGCTCGGCGCACGGACCGCGGTCCGGTGATCCGTCTCCGGCCCGTCCGGCCGGCGCTGCCGGTGACGTGCGGCGTCGACGTCCTCTCGTCCGCGTCGCACGGCACGGTGCGGACGGCGTGCTGCGGGCGGCCGGGACACAGCCTCCGAGGGCCCTCGAGCCTCCTCCCCGAACCGGTAGGCACGGATGTTGATGAGGCGGGAGTTCCGCTCTGACGGTGCTATTGGCGTGCGGCGATGTAGCGGGCGTAGGTGCTGGCCGCATGGGTGGCGTGGCGTTCGATGGTGCTGGGGTGGTAGCCGAGGATCTCGGCCAGGACCGGGATGGGATCGAGCTTGGTGAGCTCCTCGAGGGTGCCCAGGCGGGCGGCCCGGGGCGCGCACACGGTCTTCAGCCGTCGCCGCAGGGGGCTTGCGTCGAGGTGCTGGCCGGGGGAGTTGCCCCTGAAGATCCACCGGCTGTTCGGGTGCGCGGCCGTCCGGTCGTGGCCGGGCTCGGCGACCAGGTGCCGCAGGGGCTGATCCAGTGGTGACGGTAGCTCGACGGGGTGTGCCCCGACGGTGATGGTGACCCGGTCGTCGTCGATGGTGATCTGGTCCCAGGTCAGGCCGACGACGTCGTCGATCTGTTGGGCCAGCACGAGGACGAGGATGGCGGCGAGGCGGTCTCTGGGGCTGAGCTCTTCGTGGTCCACGGCCCGTGCCAGGGCGCGGGTCTGGTCGGGGTGAGACATGCGGGCCGCGGTGTCGCGCCGATGGGGTTGCAGGCGCAGGCGTGGGTCCACGAGCTGGGCGGTGGCCGCCCATCGCAGGAAGCGGTCGGCCAGTTCCCGGGTGGTGGGCCCGCCGGATTGCCAGGCGTCGAGGTCGGCCTGGGTGAGCTCGCTGAGGGTGGTGCCTCGGCTGGTGAGCCAGGTCAGGAAGTCGACGGCCACGGTGGTGGTCTGTTTGGCGGTGAGGAAGGTGCCCCGGGTGGTTTCGCCGTCGGTGGTGGTCATCCGTCGGGCCTGGTGCCAGCGGACGAAGCGTCGTAGGGCCTCGCGGTGCTCCCCGGTGGGCAGGCGTTGGATGGCGTCCTGGCTCCAGGTGATGAACCGGGCCAGCTGCTCGTCCCGGGCCGGCAGCCCGCCGTGGGTCACCAGCAGGGCCCGTACGTAGTCGCGGGTGCGGGTGTGCGGCAGCGCGTCGAGGATCTCGTGGCTGATGGTTGCAGTGGTGGCCAGGTCGGTGAGGAAGGCGGTGACGTGGGGCTGGTTCAGCCAGGTCAGGCCGCTGTTGGGGCGGGTCATCGCCTTCAGCGCGGCGGCCACCGGGGCCAGGGACGGGTGCATCTGCTGGGTGTGCGGGTTGGTGAGCAGCTGGTCGACGGTGGCGGCCAGCACGCAGGCCCAGCACTGGCCGCCGGAGTGCAGTTCGGCCTCGGCCCTGCAGGTGCGGCAGTCCCGGCAGGCGGGGCGCCCGTCGAGGCGGCCGGGCAGGATGCCCGTGTGTCCGCAGGCGCAGGTACCGGTGGTGCGCTTGGCGGCCTGGTAGCAGTAGCGGCACACGGGCCCGTCGGGCCAGTGGGCGGCGATCTCGTAGTGGCCCCGGCAGCGGGTGCACGGGGTCGGCCAGGTGTCCGGGTCGCTGGGTGGGCGGGGCCTGCTCACGAGGACTCGTCGTTCTCCTCGGGCGCCAGGTGGATGCGGCGGGCGATCGGCCGGCCCGGGTCAACGCCGATGTCCTGCGGGCGGGTCGGGGCGTTGGCGGTGGCCGCGGCGCGCAGTTCGAGGTAGGGCTCGAAGAGGTCGTTGGGGGAGCAGTCCAGGATGTCGCACAACGCGGCGAGGGTGCGGGCGGGGATGCGTTCGGGGGTGCCGGTCACCAGCCGGTAGACCTGGCTTTCCGACAGGGCGATCCCGCGGGCGCGCAGCAGCGGCAGCAGCTCGGTGCTCTTCCACAGGTTGCGCTGAGCCATCACGGTGCGCAGGTGCCAGCGATAGCCGATGCGGCGCTGTTCAGGCATCAGGAACCTCCTCGAGCCCGGTGGCCAGGCGGGCGGCGATCATCTGCTGGATGGTCTTCTGCTTGAAGTCGGAAGAGACCGAGGTGTACAGCTCGGTGGTCGAGGCGTGGGCGTGGCCGACCTGGGTCTGCACGAACGCCGGGTCGTAGCCGGCCTCGATCAGGTGCGTGACGTAGGAATGACGCAGGCAGTGCAGGCCCAGTTCCTTCGGCAGCCCGACCTCCTCGCGCAGCGCCGCGAAGGCGTCCCCGAGGCTGCCCAGGCGCAGGCGGCCGCCGCGTTCACTGGGCCACAGCGCGTCAGTGGACTCGGCAGCCGGGAAGCGGGCCCGCCCGCCGGGGCCGGTCCAGAACCGCAGCAGCCCCACGACCCAGTCAAACTCCGGGACCGTGAGCACGGTGCGCCGGCGAGGGCCTGATCCGGTGGTGCCCTTGGCCCAGCGCACCTGCATCGCACCGAAGCGCCCGTAGGCCGGCACGTGCGGGTTGGGCCCGAAGTCGCCCACCTCGAGCATCGTCAGCTCCCGGCGCCGCAGCCCGTAGGCGTAGCAGGTCTTGAACGCGATCGAGTCCCGCAGGGCCGGCAACCAGCGTTTGCTCCCGGCGGCGTGCTCGCGGTCGATGTGGTCGTCGAGATGGTCGAACAGCCGCTGCAGCTCGGCCCGGGTGAACGCCCGGCGCCCCGGGGCGATGGCGTCATCAGCCGTGTGCCGGGGCGTGTTCCACTCGAAGACCACCTGGGCGGGCACGTCCCCGAACGCCTGCTGGCAGAAGGCCGCCCATCCGTAGACCGGGGTCGTGAGGTAGGTGCAGAACGCCGCGACCGCGCTGGAGTCCGCGCGCAAGGTCGTGATGCTGATCGGCCTGGGGCCGGAGCGTCGCTGCGCCTGGAAGTCCTCCAGATCTTCCGGGCCCCATTGCCAGGGGAATGTCCCGGCGAAGCGCTGGAACCGTGCCACGACACCGTACCGGGCCTTGATCGTCGTCGAGGTCAGCCCGCGGGCCAGCATCTGCGCCCGCCACCCGTCCAGCATCGCCTCGAACACCCGCTCGTCGGCGCGGAACAGTCCGACGTCGGCGTCGGTCAGGACGGCAGGAACCTGGCCCGGTACAGCCTCCATCCGAATCCCACCTCACCGTGGAATCGTGCATCTGATGCAGGAAATCTACGCCGACCAGCGACCCAGCAACACCCCGGTGAGCCATCCGACGTCCGGCACAGTTACGTGCACCGCAGAACACCGCGGCACCTATGCAGAATCGGCCAGACGGGAGTTCCAACAGCTGCAAGAACTCCCGTGGGTTGAACGCCGATAATCAACATTATGTAAAGTCGAGCGGACGACGAGGTCCCCCGGGCGGTGCCCGAGCCCGTTTTGTACCAGGCCGCCGCCCCCGGCGGACGCACTGTCGGGCCACGCCACCGCCACCCGGGCCCCGCGATCGCCCGCTGCCGGCATCCGCCCGGGAGCGCGCCCGCACCGCGCGAGGACCCGTCCCCTCGGACGCCTCCCACACGTCGCACCGCATTCGACCTCCGCCGTTTGGTTGAGACTTTTCCTTCAACCTTCGACCGAGAGTTGAATGCTGCTGCGGATCCGTCGTCGTCCCGTGCCGCGCGGCTAGACTGCCAGCATGCACACGCCCCTCGACGACTCCCCGCGTGCGGCCTCGGCCGCACCCCGGCCGCGCACCCCGGCCTGGCCCGTGGCGGCCGTCCTCGACGTCGCCGTCGTACTGCTCTTCGCGGCCCTCGGCCGTCGCGCCCACGCCCTCGACCCGCTGGGCGTGCTCGAGACCGCCTGGCCGTTCCTCGCCGGCCTCGCCCTGGGCTGGGCGGCGTGGCGGCTGCCCCGGGCCCCCTTCGCGCCGTGGCCGCAGGGCGTGGCCCTGTGGGCGACGACCGTCGCGGCCGGGATGGTCCTGCGGGCGCTCACCGGTCAGGGCACCGCGCCCAGCTTCGTCTTAGTCACCCTCGGCGTGCTCGGGGCGCTCCTGCTGGGCACCCGTCTCGCGGTCCGGCTGCTCGCCCGCGTCCGCCGGGGCGGCTGACCGTCCCCCTCCGTCCTCCGCCGGTGCCCCGGCGGCCCGCCCCGACCCGAAAGAGGTGCCCATGCTCACCGCCATCGTCCTCGTCAAGACCACCGCCGACCGGATCCCGGAGGTCGCCGAGGAGATCTCGGACATCCCCGGCATCAGCGAGGTCTACTCCGTGACCGGCGAGTGGGACCTCATCGCGATCGTGCGCGTGCACGAGCACGAGGACCTCGCGGACGTCATCGCCGACCGGCTCTCGAAGGTCGAGGGCGTGGTGGGCACCAACACGAACATCGCCTTCCGCACCTACAGCCGTCACGACCTCGACGCCGCGTTCTCGCTCGGCATCGAGTAGAGCGCCCGACCGCCCCGCACGGGGCTGACGGCACGGGACCCCGGACCGCTCTGGTCCGGGGTCCCGTGCACTCCGCGTCGGGCAGCGCGCGGGGTCAGGAACGGCTGTGGGCGATCCAGCGGTCCAGCACGGCCCGGGCGGCACCGGAGTCGACGGACTCCTCGGCCCGGCGCACGGCCGCCGCCATCCGCTCCTGCAGGGAGCCCTCCGCGGCGGGGTCCAGCGCCACGAGCCCGGCCGCGGCGTTCAGCAGCACGGCGTCGCGCACGTGCCCCTGCTCCCCCGCGAGCACGCGCTCGACGACGCGGGCGTTGTAGGCGGCGTCCTGGCCGCGCAGGTCCTCGAGGGTGGCCCGCGGCATGCCGAGGTCGAGCGGGTCGAGCCGGTGCTCGGCGACCGTGCCGTCGCGCACCTCCCAGACCTCAGAGGGTCCCGTGACCGTCAGCTCGTCCAGGCCGTCGCCGCCCCGGAAGACCAGGGCCCGGTCGCCGCGGGCGGCGAAGACGCCGGCGATCAGCGGGGCGAGGGCGCGGTCGGCCACCCCGATCGCGGAGGCCTCGACGCGTGCGGGGTTCGTGAGGGGCCCGAGGAAGTTGAAGGCCGTGGCCACGCGCAGCTGCTTGCGGGCCGCGGCCGCAAAGCGCATGGACGGGTGGAAGGTCTGCGCGAACAGGAAGGTGATGCCCACGGCCTGCGCCGCGGACTCGACCTTCGCGACGGGCAGGTCGAGACGGACTCCCAGCGCCTCCAGCACGTCGGCGGAGCCCGACTTCGACGAGGACGCGCGGTTGCCGTGCTTGACCACCTTCGCGCCCGCGCCCGCGCACACGAGCGCCGACATCGTGGAGATGTTCACGCTCGAGTGCCGGTCGCCGCCGGTGCCGACGATGTCCAGCGCCGGACCGGGGATGTCCACCGGGCGGGCGTGCTCGACCATGGCGTCGGCCAGGCCCGTCAGCTCCTCGACCGTCTCCCCCTTGGCCCGCAGCGCCACCAGGAACCCGGCGATCACCGCGTCGGGCACCTCCCCGGACATGATCGTGTCCATGGCCCAGTGGGCCTGCTCGCGCGTGAGGTCCGTGCCCGAGATCAGCGCGGTGATCAGATCGGGCCACTCGAGATGCGGTGCCGTGGGAGGAGTCGTCGTGTTCACGCCCCGATCGTATCCCCCGGCCGCCCGCTCCCCCGCCGGGTTCGTGCCCGCCGGCACCCGTCCGGATGTCGTCGTTCTCACACTCCGGGCCCCGTCCCGCACGGGCTCCGGCGCCCGCCCGCGGACCTGCACGGACCCCTCGGCGGCGGCCTCCGTCCGGGCCGGTGACACGCGAACCGCCCGATCCCGGCCGTGGTTGGTCCACCGGGAGTTTTGTCGACATAATGTCTCTGTGACGACTGCAACCCATACCCCAGCCAAGCCGGTAGGCGGGTCGATCAACCGACCCAACCTCACCTCCGTGGGCACCATCGTGTGGCTCGCCTCGGAGCTGATGTTCTTCGCCGGGCTCTTCGCCATGTACTTCACCCTCCGCTCCACCTCCCCGGAGCTGTGGGCGACCGAGTCCGCCAAGCTCAACGTGCCGCTGGCGCTCGCCAACACGATCGTGCTGGTCCTCAGCTCGGTGACCTGCCAGTTCGGCGTCTTCGCCGCGGAGCGGCTCCAGCCGCGCCGCAGCGGCGGGCTGTTCCAGATCACCAGGTGGGGCATGATCGAGTGGTTCGCGCTGACCTTCATCATGGGCGCGATCTTCGTGGCGGTGCAGGCCTTCGAGTACGCCGAGCTGGTCGCCCACGGCATCAGCATCCCGGCCCACGCCTACGGCTCCGCGTTCTACATCACGACGGGCTTCCACGCCCTGCACGTGACCGCGGGCCTCATCGCGTTCCTGTTCATCATGGGGCGCGCCTTCATCGCCAAGCGCTTCGGCCACTTCGAGGCCACCTCGGCGATCGTGGTCTCCTACTACTGGCACTTCGTGGACGTCGTCTGGATCGTCCTCTTCCTGGTGGTCTACTTCCTGCGGTAGACCCCACGTCCCGGGGACGCACCGAAACAACCAACGCAGCACCGAGTAAAAGGAACGTTTGACGTGAAGGCACTCTCGCAACAGCGGCGCCACCCCCTCGCAGTCCTCGCACTGATGGTCCTGGCCCTGCTCCTCAGCGGTGGGCTGTACGCAGTCGCCACCACCACCAATGAGGCCAAGGCCCAGACCCAGACCTACACCGCGCAGGACATCGAGGAGGGCGAGAAGCTCTTCATCGCGAACTGCTCCACCTGCCACGGGCTCGAGGGCACCGGCACCCCCTCCGGTCCCTCCCTCGTGGGCGTGGGCGCCGCCGCCGTCGACTTCCAGGTGGGCACCGGCCGCATGCCCATGCAGGCCAACGGCCCGCAGGCCGAGAAGAAGCCCGTGCAGTTCTCCGAGGAGGAGATCCAGCAGATGGCCGGCTACGTCGCGACCCTCGGCCCCGGCCCCGCCCTGCCCGAGGAGCAGTACCTCGACGTCGCCGAGGGCAACGCCGCCAACGGCGCCAAGGTCTTCCTCGCCAACTGCGCCATGTGCCACAACGCCGCCGGCGCCGGCGGCGCCCTGACCCGCGGCAAGTACGCCCCGTCGCTGATGGACGTCTCCGAGAAGCACATCTACGAGGCCATGCAGACCGGGCCGCAGAACATGCCCGTGTTCAACGACGCCAACATCACCCCCGAGGAGAAGCGGGACGTCATCACGTACCTGAAGACCCTCGAGCAGAGCCCCCAGGTCGGCGGCTTCGGCCTCGGCTCGCTGGGCCCCGTGTCCGAGGGCCTGTTCGTCTGGACCGTCGGCCTCGTCGTCATCATCGGTTTCACCGTCTGGCTCACCTCGCGTTCGGCCTGACGCCGGGCACCGACCTCGTTGTCGGACCCCGAAGCTACGATCACCTGCACCAAGAGAAGAAGAATGAGGGACCACATGGGAAGCCACAGTGACGGCACTCCCCACCAGTCGGGAACCGTTGCCACCACGGGCACCACGGAGATGGAGCGTTTTCCCGATCCCGGGCTGCCCCCGCACCGCCCCCGTCTGACCGACATCGACGAGAAGGCGGCCAAGCGTGCCGAGCGGCAGGTCGTCCTGCTGTTCCTGATCTCCGTCCTGGGCTCCGTCCTGTTCTTCGTCGGCTACTTCGGCATCCAGATCGACGGCGCCCCCAAGTACGACGTCACGGACCCCTCCGGCTCCCGCGCCCTCCAGGTGCAGAACCTGCTGCTGGGCCTGGGCATCGCCCTGGGCATGTTCGGCATCGGCATCGGCGTCGTCCACTGGGCCCGTACCCTCATGCCGGACCACGAGCTCGTCGAGAGCCGGCACGCGGTGCGCACCGAGGAGCAGCGCGCCGACGCGCAGGAGATCCTCACCACCATCTACGACGAGTCCGGGATCAAGCGCCGCCCGCTGCTGCGCAACACCCTGATCGGCGCCGCCGTGGTCGCCCCGCTGCCCTTCATCGGGCTGCTCAAGGACCTCGGCCCCACCGACCTCGACGTCCTCAAGCACACGCTGTGGGACGAGGGCGTCCGGCTCGTGCGCGACCCCTCCGGCACCCCCATCAAGGCTTCGGACGTCACCCTCGGCTCCACCTTCCACGTCGTGCCCGAGAACCTCGCCCAGATCGGCCACAACGAGGGCTACCTGGACGAGAAGGCGAAGGCCGTGGTCCTGCTCATGCGCCTGGACCCGGACTCGGTCAACGTCTCCCCCGAGCGCCAGGACTGGAACGTCGACGGCATCTTCGCCTACTCGAAGGTGTGCACCCACGTCGGCTGCCCGGTGGCGCTCTACGAGCAGCAGACCCACCACCTGCTGTGCCCCTGCCACCAGTCCACGTTCGACCTCACCAACGAGTGCGAGGTCATCTTCGGGCCGGCGGCACGTCCCCTCCCGCAGCTGCCGATCACCGTGGACGCCGAGGGCTACCTCGTCGCCCGCAGCGACTTCACGGAGCCCGTCGGCCCCACCTACTCGCAGCGCGGTACCCATGTCGAAGAAATGCAGGGTGAGGCAAACTGATGTCCACGACCACCGATTACGAGTACAAGCCGCGCACCGGCACCGGTCGGATCGCGAACTTCGTCGACACGCGTGTGGGCATGTCGCCGATCGTCAAGGAGTTCGGGCGCAAGATCTTCCCGGACCACTGGTCCTTCATGTTCGGCGAGGTGGCCCTGTACACCTTCGTCATCCTGCTGCTCTCCGGCACGTTCCTCGCCCTGTGGTTCGACCCCTCGATGGCGGCCCTGGAGTACGAGGGCTCGTACGTGCCCATGCAGGGCGTCGAGATGTCGGCGGCCTACGCCTCCGCGCTCGACATCTCCTTCGACATCCGCGGCGGGCTCTTCCTGCGCCAGCTGCACCACTGGTCCGCCCTGGTCTTCGCCATGGCCGTGTCCGTGCACATGCTCCGCGTGTTCTTCACCGGCGCGTTCCGCCGCCCGCGTGAGCTGAACTGGGTCGTGGGCGTGGGGCTCTTCCTGCTCGCCATCGTCGCCGGCTTCTCCGGCTACTCCCTCCCCGACGACGTGCTCTCCGGCAACGGCCTGCGCATCGCCGACGCGATCCTGAAGGCCATCCCGCTCGTGGGCGCCTACCTGTCGATGTTCCTGTTCGGCGGCGAGTTCCCCGGCCACGACATCATCGGGCGCCTGTACATCATCCACGTGCTGCTCATCCCGGCCGTGATCCTGATGCTGATCGTGATCCACCTGTTCATGGTCGTCGTGCACAAGCACACCCAGTTCCCCGGCCCCGGCCGCACCGAGGACAACGTCGTCGGCTTCCCGGTCGGGCCCGTCTACGCGGCCAAGGCCGGCGGGTTCTTCTTCGTGGTCTTCGGGATCATGGCCCTGATGGCCGGCACGACCACCATCAACGCCATCTGGAACTACGGCCCCTACGATCCCTCCCCCGTGCAGGCCGGCTCGCAGCCCGACTGGTACATGGGCTTCACCGACGGCGCCGTCCGCCTGATGCCCGGCACCTGGCCCTGGAACTGGGAGTGGCAGCTCCTGGGGATGTCCATCCCCATGAACGTGCTGCTGCCGATGGTCCCGCTGGGCCTGCTGTTCGCCGCCCTGGCCCTGTGGCCGTGGATCGAGCGGTGGGTGACGAAGGACAACAAGGAGCACCACATCCTCGACCGCCCGCGCAACGCCCCGTTCCGCACCGCGGTCGGTGTGGCCGGCGTGCTGTTCTACGTGGTCCACCTCGTCGCCGCCTCCGGTGACCTCATCGCGACCCACTTCCGGGTCTCGCTCAACGACGTCATCTACTGGCTGCGTGCGGCGTACTTCCTCGCCCCGATCCTCGGGTTCATCATCACCCGGCGCATCTGCCTGGCCCTGCAGCGCAAGGACCGCGAGATCGTGCTGCACGGCCGCGAGACCGGCCGGGTCCAGCAGCTGCCGCACGGCGAGTTCATCGAGGTGCACGAGCCGCTGGACGAGTACAAGCGCTACCGCCTGGTGGACTACCAGGACCGGCAGGTCATCCCGGCCCAGCCCAACGGCAAGGGCAAGATCACCGGCACCGAGAAGCTCCGCGGCCGCATGAGCCGCTGGTTCTTCGAGGACCGTGTGGCGCCGGTGACCCCCGCCGAGCTCGAGGCGGCCCACCACCACCACGAGGCCGTCACGGCCGGCTCCCCGGACAAGGAGCTCGTCCGCTGACGGTCCCCGCCCGGACCGACGAGGCCCCGCACGGAACGTCCGTGCGGGGCCTCGTCGTGTGCGCCTCGCAGGCCCGAGCCGCAGCAGCCCACCACGGGGCGCACGGGACGACCTCCGCCGCCGAGAGCGGCAGAGGTCGCCGGGCGCGTCGGTCCGGTGGGCCGGGGCGCCCCGGGAGACCGGGAGAGTCCTCGGCACGGACGGCCTGCCGGTCCCCCGCCACGACCACGGTTCCCGACCGGGGCGACGCCCCCTGTGTCGCGCGGCCCCATCACCGGGAGCCCCGGCACCGGGTCCGCGCGGGCGGGCTCGGTCCCGTCGTCTCCCCGTCGCACCGTGCGTGCTCGCCGCCGGTGCCGACGACGGTCGGGCGGCACGGACCGTGACGAGAGCGCACGCCGCCGTCGCCGACCGGTGCCGGCCCGTCGTCGGCCGTACGGGGCGCACGCCGCCGGCACCCCGGGCACTGCCGTGCCGCCGGTGACGGCCGGCGCAGCGGCCGGGCCGGTGACTGCTAGCGGACATGCCAATCTCCCTGTAGGCGGACACGTATCTCCCTGCTGACGGACAGCTGATCTCCCTGTCCTGGGCCCCCGGGGCCGGGCTCGTGTCGGTCCCTCCGCAGACGTCCCTCCGGGGGTTCGCTCGAGGTCTCTGACCACCTTGAGCCACCACCCGCCGGAGGGACGCATGAAGAAGTCTGACAGGGAGATCATGGAAATTCTCGAAGCCTATGACGCCACCGGTTCCGCGCACTCGGCCGCGACCCTGGCCGGGGTGGATCCGAAGACGGTCCGGCGCTACGCCGCCGCCCGGGATGCGGGCCGGCCGGTGACCGGGCCGGGCCGCCGGCCCCGGATGATCGACGCTTACCTGCCGAAGATCGAGGAGTGGGTCGAGCGCAGCCAGGGCACGGTCCGCGCCGACGTCGTCCACGCCCGCCTGGTCGCGGTGGGGTTCCCGGGGACCGAGCGCACCACCCGCCGGGCGGTGGCGCAGGTGAAGGCGGCCTGGCGCACCGGGCACCGGCGCACCTACCGGCCCTGGATCACCGAGCCGGGTCTGTGGCTGCAGTTCGACTGGGGCGAAGGCCCGAAGGTCCCCGGGGTGGACGGGACGCCGCGGCGCACCTGGTTGTTCTGCGCCTGGCTGGCGTGGTCACGGTACCGGGTGGTGATCCCGGTGTGGGATCAGATCCTCCCGACGTTGATCGGGTGCCTGGATGCGACCCTGGCCCGGATCGGCGGGGTGCCGACCTACGTGCTCACTGACAACCCCAGGACCGTCACCGTCGATCACGTGGCCGGGGTGCCGGTGCGCCACCCGCAGATCGTTCAAGCTGGCCGGCACTACGGCACGCAGGTGCACACCTGCGTGCCGTATGACCCGGAGTCCAAGGGCGGGTCGGAGTCCACGGTGCGCATCGCCAAGGCCGATCTGGTGCCCACCGAGGCGAACCTGCGTGAGCACTACGCCTCCTTCGCCGCACTCGAGGCCGCCTGCGCGGCGTTCTGCGCCAAGGTCAACGGGCGCACCCATCGGGAGTCCGCGCGGATCCCGGAGCAGGCGTTGGTCGAGGAGCAGCAACGCCTGCACGTGGCCCCGACCGCCCCGCACACCACCGCCCTGGGGGTGACCCGCACGGTGGGCACCGACCAGACCATCCGGTTCGGCTCGGTGCGCTACTCCACCCCGCCCGGGCTGGTCGGGGCCGAGGTGTGGGTGCGGGTCGCCGGGGCCGAGCTGGTGGTCGTGGCCGACCTCGACGCCCTTCCGGTGGCCCCGGGTTGGGCGGCCGGGAGGGCCGGGCTCACCGAGGTCGCCCGCCACCGCCTCTCGACCCCGGGCAATCCACGGATCGACTTGGCCCACTACCTCGACCACCCCCAGGACCCCACGGGTGCCCCGCGCCCGCCTCGGCCACGGGCCCGCAGCGCGGCGGAGAAGGACTTCCTGGCCCTGGGCGCCGGCGCGCACGCGTGGCTGGTGGAGGCCTCCGCGGCCGGGGCCACCCGGATCCGGGCGAAGATGGCCGCCGCGGTTGAGCTCGCCGCCCTCATCGGGGACGGGCCCGTGGACGCCGCCCTCGGGGTAGCCGCGGCCGCCGGGCGCTTCGGCGAGGGTGATCTGACCGCGATCTGCGATCACCAGGCCACCGGGGCCACCGCCGCCGGGCTCGTGGCCGCCGACGAGACCCACTCCGCCCAGCCCGGCACCGCCGCCTGGGCGTCCTTCGGCGCCAGCACAACAACCAGCACAACCCCCACCACCAAGGAGACCGCTCAATGAACACGGCCACCGCCCCGGCAGCGCCGCCGCTGCCCGACGATCTCGCCGCGGTGCTCAAGCGCATGCGGATGCCCTACCTGCGCGCGGCCGCCCCCGAGGTGCTGGCCACCGCCCGCTCCCAGCGCTGGGACCCCACCGAGGTCCTCCGGGTGCTGCTGGCCGAGGAAGCCCGTGGCCGCGACGAGGCCACCCGCGCGGCCCGACGCAAGGCCGCGGGCCTGCCGGCCGGGAAGACCTTCGAGTCCTGGCGGTCAGGCGATTCTTCGATCCCGGCCCCGACACAGTCCGCCCTGGCCACCCTGGAATGGGTGGGCCGGGCGGAGAACCTTGCGATCTCAGGGCCATCGGGCACCGGCAAGACCCACTTCCTCGAGGCCCTGGCCCACCAGGTCATCGACGCCGGGATGCGGGTCTCCTGGTTCACCCTCGAGTCGCTGACCGCCGCGATCGGGCGGGCCGGGGTGGACGGTTCGATCGGCAAGACCATCGCCCGGATCACCCGGGCCGAGCTCATCGTCGTGGACGACATCGGGATGCTGCCCTCGGGCCAGGCCGCCGCCGAGGCCTTCTACCGTCTCGTCGACGCGACCTATGAACGCCGTAGCCTCGCGGTGACTTCCAACATCCATCCGGCAGGGTTCGACACGATCATGCCCAAGACCCTGGCCACCGCAGCCGTGGACCGGCTCCTGCACCACGCCCACGTCATCATTACCGAGGGCACCTCGCTGCGGCTCACCGAGGCCACCGCCGGACGCGGGGTGGTCCCTTTGACCTGACCGGCAGGGAGATCACCTGACCGCGGACAGGGAGATCAGCTGTCCGCCGACGGGGAGATCACCTGACCGCCCACAGGGAAGTCGAGCTGACCGTTGACAGTGACCGCGGGACGCCTGCGCTGCTCGCCTGCGACCGGAGCCGACGGACCGCACGGTTCCCCGGCGGAAGGCGTCCGGCGGGCGCTCCGGGGACGCCGCCGTGGTGCTGCCGCGGCCGGCGCGAGGCGGTCCGCGCGGTGGCCCGGATGCGCATGCCGCAGGGCCCCGCCCGCACGAGGTGCGCGGGCGGGGCCCTGCGGAACGGACCGGATCAGCGGTCGGCGGTGCTGCGGACCGGACCCCTCGGCGGGACGGTCGCGTCGCGGCCCGCCCGCTCATCGACGGCGGGCGGGGGCACGAGGGCCTCTCCCTCGCCGACCGCCTCGCCCTCGACGACCCGCTCGAGCGACGTGGCGAGCTCCTTCTCCCGCACGAAGCACAGCAGCAGCGCGGCCACCAGGGCCAGCGGCACGATCCACAGGAAGATCGGCGTCAGGGCGTCGTTGTAGGAGCTGACGACCGGGGCCCGCACGGCTTCCGGCAGGCCGGCGACCACGGCCGGGGTCAGCGAGTTCGTGCTCGCCGCCGTTCCGCCCTGCGCGGGCAGCCGCTGCGCCATGAGGTCGGTCAGCCGGCCCGCGAAGACGCTGCCCACGACCGCGGAGCCGAGAGTGGCCCCGATCTGGCGGAAGTAGTTGTTGGCCGCGGTGGCGGTGCCGACCTGTCGCAGGGGGAAGGTGTTCTGCACGATGAGCACGAGGATCTGCATGGACAGCCCCAGGCCCAGCCCCAGGACAGCGATGAACACGCACAGGTGCCACAGCGCGTCCCCGGCCGTGAGGGTGGACAGCAGCGCCAGCCCGGCGGCGACCACGAGGCTGCCCGCGATCGGCATCCACTTGTAGCGCCCGGTGCGGCTGACGAGCTGGCCCGACAGCGTCGAGGCGACCAGCAGCGCGCCCATCATCGGGACCATCAGCAGCCCCGACGCGGTGGCGTCCACGCCGTGGACCATCTGCAGGTACGTGGGCATGTACCCGATGGCCCCGAACATCGCGACGCCGATGAGCAGACCGGCCACGGTCGTGAGGTTGAAGTTCGCCTCGCCGAACAGGTGCATCGGGATGATGGGCTCGGCCGTGCGCCGCTCCACGGCCACGAACGCGGCGCCCGCCGCCACCGTGCCGGCGACCAGTGCCAGGATCACGGGATCGGTCCACTCGTACCGGCTCCCGCCCCAGGTGGCGAAGAGCACGAGGCACGTGGTGGCCACGGCGAGCAGGACCATGCCGGCGACGTCCAGGCGTGGCCGCTCCCCGTGCCGGGGCAGGTGCAGGAACAGGACGGCGCCCGCGAGGGCCAGCAGCCCGAGCGGGATGTTGATCCAGAACGCCCAGCGCCACCCGGGTCCCTCGGTGACGAAGCCGCCGAGCAGCGGGCCGGCCACCGAGGCCAGGGCGAACACGCCGCCCATCACGCCCATGTACTTCCCGCGCTCCCGGGCCGGGACGACGTCGGCGATGGTCGCCTGGGCCAGGATCATCAGGCCGCCGCCGCCCAGCCCCTGGAAGACCCGGGCGACGATCAGCACGTCGATCGTGCCCGCGAGGGCGCCGACGACGGAGCCGGCCATGAACAGCAGGATCGCCGTGACGAGCAGCGGCTTGCGGCCCATCAGGTCTCCGAGCTTGCCGTAGACGGGCATCGTGATGGTCGAGGCCAGGATGTAGGCGGTGATCACCCACACCATCTCGTCCACGCCGTCGAGCTCCCCCACGATGGTGGGCAGTGCGGTGCTGAGCACCGTCTGGTTCAGGGCCGCCAGCAGCATCGAGAGCATCAGGCCGACGAACAGCAGCCCGAGGTGCTGTGTCCGCTCCGCGGGCTCCGCCCGGTGGGCCGGGGTGCGGCTCACGGGAGGACCCTCCGGACGCGCCGGAACAGGGCGAGGGACGCCTCGAGGGCCTCGGCGGTCAGGCCGGCCTCGGCGGCGTGGGCGGGCGAGGACAGCGCGAAGCGCAGGGGGACGCCGGCGAGCAGCACGACCATCCGCGCCAGCTCGTCCGCCCCTGCCGCCTCCGCCCCTGCCGCCTCCGCGCCGGCCTCCTCGGCGGATCCGGCCGCCCAGGGCGGGTCGGCGGCGAGCCGGTCCGCCAGGGCGCGGCGCACGAGCTCCTCGGCCTCCTCCGCGTGCTCCCGGCGGCGCTGGCCCAGCTGCGGGTACTGCTGGACGAGCCGGCGGCGGCGGCCGCGGTTCCCGCCCGCGTAGGCGGTGCGGGCGACGGCCAGCAGCAGCCGGGTCACCTGCTCCAGGAGTTCGTGCCCGGGGTCGAGGTCGTCCAGCAGGGCCGGGTCCAGCACGGGGGCGCGCATCCCGAGGACCGCGTCGTCCTTGGACGGGAAGTAGTTGAAGAACGTGCGCGGGGAGATCCCGGCGCGCTCGGCGACGGCCTCGACCGTGGTGCGCTCCAGGCCCCGGTCGAGGGCCAAGGACGCGGCCGCCTCGTGGATGGCCGTCCAGGTCTCGGCCTTCTTGCGCTCGCGCAGGGAGGCCGGTGGAATCGATGTCATGGCCGCCCTTTTTTGCACTACTGCACTTTATGCACAACTGCACGTATCCCGCGGGTGGGGACGGAGTGGGCTGGTGCGGGACGGCACAGGCCGCCGCGAGCCGGACACGCCGGAGGCCCCGGACACCAGGTGGTGTCCGGGGCCTCCGGTGCGGGCGGGCGCGCGGGTCAGTGCGCGTGGTCGCCGCGGGAGTACTCGAAGATGAGCCCGACGAGGGCCACCGCCACGAGGGGCAGCGCCAGCATCATGATCCACCAGCCCATGGCCAGGGCGATCACGCCGAGGGCGGCGCCGGCACCGAGGGCGATGGGCCACCAGCTCCACGGGGAGAAGTGGCCGTACTCACCGGCGGACTCGACGATCTCGCCGTCGAGCTTGTCCTCGGGCAGGATGCCGCCGGTGCTGCGCTCGGTGAGCCACAGGTAGACCGCGAGCATGAAGGACATCGCGGAGGTGGCCAGCAGGGCCGGGAAGCCGACGAGCTCCTGGAACTGCGTGAGGAAGCCGTAGACGACCGCCACGATCAGGGTGAAGACGCCGAGCAGGACGAACAGTTTGATGGACAGCTTCATGTGCTCAGCCCTTCCGCGTGGCCATGGCGGCGTCGTCGACCGGAGACTGCTGCGGGGACTCCGCGGCCAGTTCCGGGTGGTGGAGGTCCAGCGCCGGGCGCTCGGAGCGGATCCGGGGCAGCGAGGTGAAATTGTGCCGCGGGGGCGGGCAGGACGTCGCCCACTCGAGCGATCCGCCGAAGCCCCACGGGTCGTCGACCTCGACCTTCTTGCCGTTGCGGTGGGTGGTCCACACGTTGTAGAAGAACGGGATCATGGACACGCCGAGCAGCATGGACCCGACCGTGGAGATCTGGTTCATCCAGGTGAACCCGTCCTCGGGCAGGTAGTCCGCGTAGCGGCGGGGCATGCCGTCCACGCCCAGCCAGTGCTGGATGAGGAAGGTCATGTGGAAGCCCAGGAACAGCAGCCAGAAGTGGATCTTGCCGATCCGCTCGTTGAGCATGTAGCCGGTCCACTTCGGCCACCAGAAGTAGAACCCGGCGAACATGCCGAACACCACGGTGCCGAAGACCACGTAGTGGAAGTGGGCGACCACGAAGTAGGAGTCCGAGACGTGGAAGTCCAGCGGCGGGGTCGCCAGGATCACGCCGGTGAGACCGCCGAACAGGAAGGTGAACAGGAAGCCGAGCACCCACAGCATGGGGGTCTCGAAGGTGATCGAGCCCTGCCACATGGTGCCGATCCAGTTGAAGAACTTCACGCCGGTGGGCACCGCGATCATCATCGTCATGAACGCGAAGAAGGACAGCATCACCGCACCGGTGACGTACATGTGGTGGGCCCACACGGTCACCGACAGGGCGGCGATGGCGATGGTCGCGAAGACCAGGCCCTTGTAGCCGAACAGCGGCTTGCGGGAGAACACCGGGATGATCTCGGAGACGATGCCGAAGAACGGCAGCGCCAGCACGTAGACCTCGGGGTGGCCGAAGAACCAGAACAGGTGCTGCCACAGCACCGCTCCCCCGTTGGCCGGGTCGAAGATGTGCCCGCCGAGGGTGCGGTCCATGCCCAGGGCGAACAGGGCCGCGGCCAGGGGCGGGAAGACCATGACGATCAGCAGCGAGGTGATCAGGGCGTTCCAGGTGAACAGGCCCATGCGCCACACGGTCATGCCGGGGGCGCGCATCGCGATGATCGTGGTGATGAAGTTGACCGCGCCCATGATCGTGCCGAAGCCCTGCAGGGCCAGGCCGAACACCCACAGGTTGCCGCCGGCGCCCGGGGAGAAGGACGAGTTGGACAGCGGGGTGTAGGCGAACCAGCCGAAGGACGCCGCACCCTGCGGGGTGATGAACCCGGCGAGGGCCACCAGGGAGCCGAAGAGGAAGAACCAGAAGGCCAGGGCGTTCAGCCGCGGGAAGGCGACGTCGGGGGCGCCGATCTGCAGCGGGACGATGACGTTGGCGAAGCCGGCGAACAGCGGGGTGCCGAACATCAGCAGCATCAGCGTGCCGTGCATGGTGAACAGCTGGTTGTACTGCTCCTTCGTCTCCAGGACCTGCATGCCCGGCTCGAAGAGCTCGGCACGGATCAGCAGCGCCATGACACCGGCGATGCAGAAGAACGTGAAGGAGGAGATCAGGTACATGTACCCGATGGTCTTGTGGTCCGTGGACGTGATCCAGTTGACGATCAGACGTCCCTTGGAGCGAGGCACGACGCGCGGAGCGACCGCGGCGGCCTCGTCCCGTGAATACTCGAGTGTCGACACCGGAACTCCTTAGTTGAACGCAGTTTCTGAGTGCTGGTCTTCCGCGCCCGGGTAGGAGTCGCGGCTGTACTCCTCGCCCAGCGCACCGGTCTGGCCGGCGTCGCGCAGGGACTGGATGTGCGCGTCGTACTCCGCCTGGTCGACCACGGCGACGTTGAACAGCATCTCGGAGTGGTACTCGCCGCAGAACTCGGCGCACTTGCCGTAGAACTCGCCCTCACGGCCCGTGGTGATGCTGATGTAGTTGGTCCGGCCGGGGAACATGTCGGCCTTCTCGAGGAACGCGGGGACCCAGAACGAGTGGATGACGTCGCGGGAGGTGACCTGCAGCTCGACCTCGCTGTTCGAGGGCAGGTAGAGGGTCGGCACCCGGTCCGGGACGCCCTCCTCGCCGTCGAGGTGGCCCTGGATGCCGGTGTCCCAGACGTCGTCGCTGAGGTAGTTGAAGTCCCACGCCCACTGCTTGCCGTAGACCTGGACGACGGTGTCCGGGTCGTCGTGGCGCTCGGTGATCTCCGACTGGGTGCGCTCCGTGAAGAAGAACAGGGAGACGATCATGGCGATCGGCACGATGGTGTAGAAGACCTCGAGGGGCGCGTGGTAGGCGACCTGACGGGGGTAGCCGGCCTCGTTCTTCCGGCGCCGGTAGGCGATCATGCACCACAGCATCAGCGCCCAGGTCAGCAGGCCCACGGCCAGTGCCGCGATCCAGGACCCGACCCACAGGTCGAGGATCAGATCAGCGTTGTCGGTCGTGCCCCGCTCGGTGGGCATCCACCCGAGCTTCGCCTCCTCCGCGCATCCGGTCAGCGCGGTCGCTGCCAGGACTGCTACCGCCGACGCCTTCGCCGTGCGGCGAAAGCGGCTGTCGGTTCGTGTGTGCGAACTCACAGACGGCCCTTCCTCTTCTATCTCGTGCTCGTCGCCTGCGCGCCGTGGACCCCGGACCCCGAGGACGTCGGACACGGTCAGCCGGATTGTTTCCCTCCGAGCTTACCCCCAGTCGACGACATCTGCTGACACTGTGTCAGTGTCGGCGGGGTCGCCCGCGGGCCGCCGCGGACGGGCTCCCGCGGGCACGACGGAGGCCCGCCGTCCGGTCGGACGGCGGGCCTCGTGGGAGCGCTCCGCAGGGGTGCCGGACCCCGGCGGCTCAGGGCTCGGCCGGCGGCGGCGCGGGGCTCAGTGGAAGGAGTCGCCGCAGGCGCAGGAGCCGCCCGCGTTGGGGTTGTCGATCGAGAAGCCCTGCTTGGAGATGGAGTCCTCGAAGTCGATGGTCGAGCCCTCGAGGTAGGGCACGCTCATCTTGTCCACGATGACCTCGACGCCCCCGAAGTCGCGCACGGCGTCCCCGTCGAGGATGCGCTCGTCGAAGTAGAGCTGGTAGATCAGCCCGGAGCAGCCGCCGGGCTGCACGGCCACGCGCAGGCGCAGGTCGGTGCGGCCCTCCTGCTCGAGCAGGGCGCGGACCTTCTCGGAGGCCACCTCGGTCAGCTGGACGCCGTGGGCCGGGAGGCCGTCCACTGCGGCGCCGTTGTCGGTCGTGACGCTCATGATGCTCACTTTCTGTGGATGGGTGCCGCGCGGCCCGGGACCGGCGACGGGTCTACCACGGGGCACAACGGCCCCGCGGCGCGGATCATTCCCGCCCGGCGGGGCCGTGGGCCGCGTCGAGGGCGAGCAGCAGCAGCGCCTCGGCGACGACGGCCCGCTCGAACTCCCCCAGGTGCAGGGACTCGTCGGCGCCGTGGGCCCGGGAGTCGGGGTCCTCGACGCCGGTGATGAGGATGTCGGCGCCGGGGTAGACCTCGGTGAGGTCGGCCGTGAAGGGGATGGACCCGCCCACGCCCGTCTCCACGGGCGGGCGGCCCCAGGCCTGCCCCAGGGCCCACTGCATGGCCCGGGCGGCCGGGGAGGACATGTCGGTGCGGAAGGGCTGGCCGGTCTCCTCGATCCGCACGTCCACGCGGGCGCCGAAGGGGGCGTGCTCGAGCAGGTGCCGGCGCAGCGCCTCCGCGGCGGCGGCGGGGTCCTGGCCCGGGGCGATCCGCAGGCTCAGCCGGGCCCGGGCCGAGGGCGCGATGGTGTTCGAGGCGACGTCCACGGGGGTGACGTCCATGCCCGTGACCGACAGCGCCGGCCGGGTCCACAGCCGGGAGGCCACCGACCCCCGCCCGGCCAGCCGCACCCCGTCGAGCACGGCGGCGTCGGCGCGGAACCGGTCCTCGTCGTAGACGAGGTCGGTGCCGTCCTCGGCGTGCAGCCCCTCGACGGCGACGGCGCCGTCGTCGTCGTGCAGGGTCGCGACCAGCCGGGAGAGCAGGGTCGGGGCGTCGAGCAGCGGCCCGCCGTACATCCCCGAGTGCACGGCGTGGGCCAGCACGGAGACCTCCACCACGGCCCCGACCACGCCCCGCAGGCTCGTGGTGAGGGCGGGCACCCCGACCTCCCAGTTGGCGGAGTCCGCGATGACGATCACGTCCGCGGCCAGCCGGTCGCGATAGGCCTCGAGGAACGCACGGAACGAGGGCGAACCGGCCTCCTCCTCCCCCTCGACGAACACGGTCACGCCGAGGCCGGCGTCCTCCCCCGCGACGGCGTCGAGCACGCGCAGGGCGGCCACGTGGGCCATGACACCGGCCTTGTCGTCGGCCGCCCCGCGGCCGTAGAGGCGCCCGTCGCGCTCCTCGGCCGTGAACGGGTCGGAGTGCCACAGCTCCCGCCGGCCGGGGGGCTGGACGTCGTGGTGGGCGTAGAGCAGCACCGTCGGGCGCCCGGGGGCCGCGCGGCGGCGGGCGACCACGGCCGGCCGGCCCGGTCCCCCGGCGTGGGGCACCCGGAGGATCTCGACCTCGTCCAGCCCGGCCTCCTCGAGCAGCGCGGCCACCGCGCGGGCGCTGCGCTCGAGCTGCCCGGGGTCGAAGCTCTCCCACGCGATGCCGGGGATCGCCACGAGCTCGCGCAGCTGCTCGACGGTGCGCGGCATGCCGGCGCGCACGGCCTCGCGGACGGCCTCGACGGGCAGGGACGGGGGCGGGGTCCAGGACTCGGTCATGCCGAACACCCTACGTCCGCCCCGCCCCGTGCCGCCGCCGGGCCGGCCGGAGGGGCCGGTCGGCTATCCTTGACGGGTGTTTGGACGCAAGAAGGACGCAGACCGTGCGGGTTCCACGTCGGTGACGGCGCAGCCGCCCGCCGACGAGGCCGTGCCCGCCCCCCGGCAGACCCCCGGCAAGGGCCGGCCCACCCCGAGCCGGCGCGAGCGGGAGGCCGCCCGGCGGCGACCGCTGGTGCCGGAGGACCGCAAGGCCGCCAAGGCCCAGTCCCGGGACGCCGCCCGCGAGCAGCGGCTGCGCGCGCAGGCGGGCCTGGCCGCGGGCGACGAGCGGTTCCTGGGCCCGCGCGACCGCGGCCCGCAGCGCCGCTTCGCGCGCGACTGGATCGACTCCCGCTTCAACCTCGGCGAGTACCTGCTCGTCGTCGCGGTCGTGGCCCTGTTCGTCCTGTTCTTCCCGAACCAGAACGTCGCCGCCTACGGCGTCTACGTCATCTGGGCCCTGATGGTCCTGGGGATCGTCGATGCCGTCGTCACGACCGGGCGGATGAAGAAGGCCATGCGGGCGAGGTTCGGCGACGTGGAGCCCGGCGTGCGCTGGTACGCGGCGATGCGCGCGTTCTCGATGCGCCGCCTGCGCCTGCCCCGCCCCCAGGTGAAGCGGGGCGATCGGCCCGCCTGAGCAGGCCGCCGCTCCCCCGGAAGGCGCACCGCCCCCGGACCTCGTGCGAGGTCCGGGGGCGGTTCCCGTTCCGGGGTCCGTGCCCGTTCGGGAGTGGTTCAGCGCCGGGCGCGGGCCAGACCCCGGTTGATCCGGTGCGCCCAGAACGGGCCCTCGTAGAGGAAGGCGGTGTAGCCCTGGACGAGGGTCGCGCCCGCGTCCAGGCGCTCGCGGACGTCCTCCGCGGTGGTCACCCCGCCGACCGAGACGAGGGTGAGCCGGTCCCCCGCCCGCTCCCGCAGCAGCCGCAGCACCTCGAGGGAGCGCCGGCGCAGCGGCGCCCCGGAGAGCCCGCCGGCCCCGCAGGCCTCGACCTCGGCGGGGTCCGAGGCGAGGCCCTCGCGGGCGGTCGTGGTGTTGGTGGCCACCACGCCGTCGAGGCCGAGGTCCAGGGCGAGGTCGGCGACCGCGAGGACGTCCTCGTCGGTGAGGTCGGGGGCGATCTTCACCAGCAGCGGCACGTGCCGCCCGGCGGCGCCGTCCGCGGCCTCGCCGACGGCGCGCAGCAGCGGGCGCAGGCTCTCGATCTCCTGCAGCTGCCGCAGCCCGGGGGTGTTCGGGGAGGAGACGTTGACGACGAGGTAGTCCGCCAGCGGGGCGAGGACCCGGGTCGAGCGCAGGTAGTCCTCGACAGCGTCCTCGAGCGGGACGAGCTTGGTCTTGCCGATGTTCACCCCGACGACGGGCCGGGCCCGGCCGGGGTGCTCGCGCCCGAGACGGCGGCGGGCCGCGGCGAGCCGGGGGGCGACCGCCTCGGCGCCGTCGTTGTTGAACCCCATCCGGTTGACGACCGCCCGGTCCCGCACGAGGCGGAACAGCCGGGGCCGGGGGTTGCCGGGCTGTGCCTGCGCGGTGACGGTGCCGATCTCCACGTGCCCGAAGCCGAGGTCGGCCAGCGCCCCGATGCCCTCCGCGCCCTTGTCGAAGCCGGCGGCCAGGCCGAACGGCGAGGGGAAGCGCAGGCCCATGGCCCGCACCTCGGCGCCGGGGTCGGGGCGGGTGCGGGCGCGCAGGACCGCGCCGAGGGGCGTGGCCCCGGCCGCCCGGATCCCGGCGAAGCCGATCCGGTGGGCCCGTTCCGCGTCCATCCGGGAGAAGACGGCCTGGAAGAACATAGGGTAGAAGCGCATGGGCCCAGTCTTCCACAGGGCCCGCGCGGCTCCCGCGGGCCGGCATCGGCGGGGCCCCGGCGGAACGAGGACCGATGAGCACAGCGGCGGACGGCTGGGAGCCCGACGTGCTCGGGCCCGGGTTCACGGCGCGGACGGTGGACCTGGCGGCGGGCTCGGCCCCGCACACGACGGCCACGGTCGTGCGCCACCGCCCGGAGGCCCGGGCGTCCGCGGCGCGCCCCCACGGCGCGGTGCTGTACCTGCACGGATGGTCCGACTACTTCTTCAACGCCGAGCTCGCCCGCGCCGTGACGGCGGCCGGCTGGTCGTTCTACGCCCTGGACCTGCACGGGTACGGGCGCAACCTCACCGACGAGGTGCTGCGCGTGCCCGAGGGCCCGCCCGGGCACACGACCGACCTGCGCGACTACGACGACGACGTGGCGGCGGCCCTGGAGGTCCTCGCCGAGGACGGGGCCCCCGGCCCGGGCGGGAAGCTCGTGCTGATGGGCCACTCCACGGGCGGGCTGACCGCGGCCCTGTGGGCGGCCCACCACCCCGGCCGCCTCGACGGGCTGGCCCTCAACGCCCCGTGGCTGGGGCCCCACGGGGCCGACGTGGTGGGCCGGCTGCTGCGCCGGGTGCTGGGGCCGCTCGCCCGCCGCCGCCCCGAGCGGGAGCTGCGGCTGCGGTTGCGCAGCCACTACTACCGGGTGATCAGCCACCACGCCGAGGGCGAGTGGCCGATCGACCCGCGCTGGCGCCCGGAGACGAGCTTCGCGCTCACCCCGGGCTGGCTGAACGCTGTCCTTCAGGCTCAGCTCGAGGTCGTGGAGGGGCTGAACCTTCAGGTTCCCGTGCTGCTCCAGGTCTCGGCGCGCTCCTGGATCCGCCCCTGGTGGTCGGAGCGGATGCGCTCGGCGGACACCGTGCTCGACGTGCGGCAGATCCGCCGGCACGCCCGGGACCTCGGCCCGCACGTGGTGGTGCGCAGCTACGAGGGGGCGGTGCACGACGTCCACCTGTCGCGGGAGCCGGTGCGCCGCGCGGCGCAGCGCGACCTCGTGGCCTGGCTGGAGGGCGTGGCCGGGGCGGGCGGGCGCCCCGGGGCTCAGCGGGCGTACCGGCGGTCGCGGCGGGCGTAGACCTCCACCGCCTCCCACAGGGTGCGGCGGTCGACGTCGGGCCACAGCACGTCCTGGAAGACGAGCTCGGCGTAGGCCGACTGCCACAGCAGGAAGTTGGAGATCCGCTGCTCCCCCGAGGAGCGCAGGAACAGGTCGACGTCCGGCAGGTCCGGCTCGTCGAGGTAGCGCTGGACCGTCTCCTCCGTGATCCTCCGCGGGTCCAGCCGGCCCGCACGGGCGTCGGCGGCCATCGCGGCCGCGGCGTCGGCGATCTCCGCCCGTCCGCCGTAGTTGACGCACATGGTGAGGGTGACGGCGTCGTTGCCGGCGGTCGTGCGCTCGGCCTCCTCGAGCCGGTTGATCACGGAGCGCCACAGCCGGGGCCGGCGCCCGGCCCAGCGGATGCGCACGCCCCACTCCTGGAAGGTCTCCAGGCGCCGCTCCATGACGTCGGCGGTGTAGTTCATGAGGAACGTGACCTCGTCGAGGGAGCGCTTCCAGTTCTCGGTGGAGAAGGCGTAGGCGCTCACGTACGGGATGCCCATCTCGATGGCACCGGCCACGACCTCGACGAGCGCGGCCTCCCCCGCCTTGTGGCCCTCGTTGCGCGGCAGCCCGCGCTGGTTGGCCCAGCGTCCGTTGCCGTCCATGACCACCGCCACGTGCCGCGGCACGAACTGCGGCGGCACGGGCGGGGCGGTCGCTCCGCTGGGATGCGGGGGCGGGGCGGCAAAGCCGGGCATGGGTCAGCTCCGTTCCACGAGGTTCAGGGCCTTCACGGCCCTCTCCAGGTGCCACTGTACGTAGGCGGCGACGATCCCGGCGGCGGCCCGCCCGGTGCGCGGCTCGGCGGCGTCGATGCGCTCCCAGTCCCCGGTCAGCAGCGCGGCGAGGTGGGCGAGCACGGCCGGGTCCGGGGCCGCCGAGCCGGGCGGGCGGCAGGCCGGGCACACGACCCCGCCCAGCGGTGCGGAGAAGGCCTCGTGCGGACCGGGGGCGCCGCAGCGGGCGCAGTCGGTGAAGCTCGGCGCCCAGCCGGCGGTCGAGACCGCGCGCAGCAGGTAGGAGTCGAGGACCGCGCCGGGTTCGTGCAGGCCGCGGGCGAGGGCGGAGAGGGCGCCGGTGAGCAGCCGGTACTGCTGGGCGGCGGACTCGTCGTCGCTCTCCGTGAGCTTCTCGGCGGCCTCGGCCATGGCGGCCGCGGCGGTGTACTTGGCGTAGTCGGCGGCGATCGCGGAGCCGTAGCCGCGCTTGCCCAGGGCCTGGGAGACGATGTCGAGGTTGCGCCCGGAGACCAGCTGCAGCTCGGCGACGTTGAACGGCTCCAGGCGCGAGCCGAAGCGGGAGGTGGTGCGGCGCACGCCCTTGGCCACGGCGCGGACCTGGCCGTGGTCGCGGGTCAGCAGCACGACGATCCGGTCGGCCTCCCCCAGCGTGTAGGTGCGCAGGACCACGGCGTCGTCCCGATAGCTGCGCGATGCGAAGGTCGTCCTGGCCACCGGCCCATTCTCCCACGGGCCGCCGACACCGCGGGCCCGGCGCCGGGGAGGCCCGTGGGCGCGGTCCCCGCGGAGGGGACCGCGCCCACGGGCGTGCTCGGCTCAGGCCTGGGCGTCGCGCACCGCGCGGTTGACCGCGGAGACGACGGCCTTCAGGGACGCGCGGGTGGTGTTGGCGTCGATCCCGACACCCCACAGGACCCGGTCCCCCACCGCGGCCTCGACGTAGCTGGCCGCCTGGGCGTCGCCGCCGGCGGAGAGGGCGTGCTCGCTGTAGTCGAGCACGCGCACGTCCACGCCCTCGGCGGCGAAGACGCCCAGCAGCGCCTCGATCGGTCCGTTGCCGTGGCCGGTGCGGTGGTGGGCGACACCGTCGACGTCGAGGCCGACCTCGAGCGTCGTCTCCCCGCCCTCCTCGGAGGTCGCGGTGCTCAGGCTCGTGATCCGGTAGCGGCCCCAGCGCTGCGGGCCGCCCTCCTGCGGGGCGGGCAGGTACTCGTCGGTGAACACCCGCCACAGGTCGGCCCCGGAGATCTCCCCGCCGGCGGTGTCGGTGTGCTCCTGGACCGCGCGGGAGAACTCGATCTGCGCCCGGCGGGGCAGGTCGAGCCCGTGCTCATGCTTGAGCAGGTAGGCCACCCCGCCCTTGCCGGACTGGGAGTTCACCCGGATGACCGCCTCGTAGGTCCGGCCCAGGTCCTTCGGGTCGATCGGCAGGTAGGGCACGGCCCACGGCAGGTCGTCGACCCCGCAGCCCTGGGCCGCGGCGTCGCGCTCCATGGCCTCGAAGCCCTTCTTGATGGCGTCCTGGTGCGAGCCCGAGAACGCGGTGAACACGAGGTCCCCGCCGTACGGGGAGCGCTCGGGCACGGGCAGCTGGTTGCAGTACTCGACGGTGCGGCGGATCTCGTCGATGTCCGAGAAGTCGATCTGGGGGTCCACGCCCTGGGTGAGCAGGTTCAGGCCCAGGGTGACGAGGTCCACGTTGCCGGTGCGCTCGCCGTTGCCGAACAGGCAGCCCTCGATCCGGTCGGCGCCGGCGAGGTAGCCCAGCTCGGCGGCGGCCACGCCGGTGCCGCGGTCGTTGTGCGGGTGCAGGGACAGGATCGTCGCCTCGCGGTTGTAGAGGTTGCGGCTCATCCACTCGATCGAGTCGGCGTAGACGTTGGGCGTGGTCATCTCCACGGTCGCGGGCAGGTTGAGGATCATCTCGCGGCCCGGGCCGATCTCGAAGGTCTCGGCGACGGCGTTGGCGATGCGCGCGGCGAACTCCAGCTCGGTGCCCGTGTAGGACTCCGGCGAGTACTGGTAGGTGACCTCGGTGCCGCGCAGCTGCTCCTCGTGCTTGAGGCACAGGCGGGCGCCGGTCAGGGCGATGTCGACGATCCCGTCCATGTCCTGGCCGAAGACCACGCGCCGCTGCAGCGTGGAGGTCGAGTTGTACAGGTGCACGATGGCCCGGTCGGCGCCCTCGATCGCCTCGTAGGTGCGCTCGATGAGGTGCTCGCGGGACTGGGTGAGGACCTGGATCGTGACGTCGTCGGGGATCCGGTCCTCCTCGATCAGCCGGCGCACGAAGTCGAAGTCCGTCTGGGAGGCGGAGGGGAAGCCGACCTCGATCTCCTTGTAGCCCATCCGCACCAGCAGCTCGAACATCTTCAGCTTGCGGTCGGAGTTCATGGGGTCGATCAGGGCCTGGTTGCCGTCGCGCAGGTCGACGGCGCACCAGCGGGGGGCCTCGGTGAGCACCCGGTCGGGCCACGTCCGGTCGGGCAGGTGCACCCGGAACTGCTCGTGGTACGGGACGTACTTGTGGGCCGGCATGCCGGAGGGCTGCTGCAGGTTCTGCATGGGGACGGTCCTGTTCTGCTGGGAGGTCGTGGGTGGCCGGGCGTCAGCGACTCCGCAACGGGAGGCCGGCCGGTCGACGACGGTTCAGGCCCCGTTGCGGCAGCTAAGGAGGAGCGTCCGTGTCCGCATGTGTCCAACGTATCACGCGGCCCGGGCGCGTCCCCGGTCACCAGTCGCCGGCGGCCTGCTGGCAGGTGACCTGGTCGGCGGTCTGGCCCTGCAGGTCGCCGGGCAGCACGGAGCCCGTCTCCAGGCGCTCCCCCTCGGTGAAGTTGCCGCCCACGGAGACCTGCACCCCGTCGATCGTGGTGGTGGGCACGAGCTGGGCGGAGGGCACGCCGAGCTGCTCGGCGACCTCGGCGGCCGGCCCGTACCAGCCGGGCCCGAAGAAGACCTGGGTGGTGGGCAGCGGGGCCGTCACGGCACCGATCGGCTCGGGCGCCCAGCCCTCGTCCTCGAGCAGCTCGGCGACCTCGCGGTCGCGGTCCTCGACGCCGGAGGCGTCGGCCACGGTCAGGGGCACGGCGGCGCGGTCCACGGACGGGGTCTGCTCCGGGGTGCCGGCCCCGGTCGGCGACGACGACGGCGTGGCCGCCGGATCGGGGGCGTCCGTGAGCGAGCGGTCCTCGCGCAGACGCTCGAAGAGGTCGCCGGCGGCCTCCTCGTCGAGCTGCAGGCGGTTGGGGTCGAGCGCGTAGGGCTCGGTCGGCACGGTCACGAAGGCGGTGCCGGCGAGGTCGAAGCCGCGCAGCGCGGTGGCGAGCCCCACCATCGTCGGCACGGAGCCGAGGTCGTCGTCGACGTGGAGGTTGCGGGTGGCGACGTCGGCGATCGTGTAGAGGCGGGGCAGGTCGGTGAGGGTCCCCTCCTCGCGGACCTTGCGGGCCAGCGAGGCGAGGAAGGACTGCTGGGAGCGGATGCGGCTCTGGTCCCCGCCGTCGCCGAAGGCGGCGCGGCTGCGGAGGAAGGCCAGGGCCTGCTCGCCCTCGACCGCGGAGACGCCCGCGGGCAGGTCGAGGCCGGACTTGGGGTCCTCGACCGCCTCGTTGACGCACACCTCGACCCCGCCGACCGCGGTGGAGAGCTCCTTGACGGCCTGGAAGTCGGCGAGCATGAAGTGGTCGATGCTCAGCCCCGTGAGCTCGTTGAGGGTCGCGACCGTGCAGCCGGGGCCCCCGTTGGCGATGGCGGAGTTGAGCATCGCGTCCTCCTCCGCGGGGTGGGTGCGGCCGGACTCCGGGTCGGTGCACTGCGGGAGGTCGACGACGAGGTCGCGGGGGAAGGAGACCACGGTGACGTCCTGCCGGTCCTCGGGGACGTGGACGAGCATCATCACGTCGGTGAGCCCGGCCCCGGAGCTGTCCTCGTCGTCGCCGTAGGCGTCGTTGCCATCCCCCTCCCGGGTGTCGGTGCCCATGACGAGGATGTCCAGCGGCCCGTTCTCGACCTTCTCGCCGCCGCCGAGGTCCAGCGGGGACGTGCTCAGGTTCGACTGCAGCCGCCACACGGCCGCCGCGCCGGCGCCCAGGAGCACGAGCAGCACCGCGAGCAGGCCCAGCACGACCCAGCGGCTGCGGTGCCGGGGCCGCCGCGCGGCGCCGGCCGGGACGCTCCCGACGCCGGGCCCCTCCGGGTCCGGGCGCGCCGCCGCGGGCGCCCCGGCGTCGCTGCCCGGTGCGGGGGCCTCGCCGGCGGCCGCGGGGGACGCGTCGTCGCGCCGTGCGGGGCCGTGCGGCGCCGTGCCGGGGCCGAGCGCTGCCGGCCCGGCGCCGGAGCCGTCCGCGCCGGAGCCGTCCGCGCCGGGGCCGCCTGTGACGGAGCCGTCCGTGTCGGGGCCGCCCGTGGCGGAGCTGTCGGCCTCGGGGGTCCGGGCGTCGGGGGTCCGGGCGTCGCGGTTCTCGGGTCCGGGCGGGGGCGTGGACACGGGGGGATTCTCCTGGGGGGCGGGACCGGCGGGGTGCGGTGGCGGGGGGCCGCCCCGGCGGGTGGCGGGAGGGGGTATGCGGTGCGGGCGGGTCAGAACCCGAGGCGGGAGAGCAGCTTGGGGTCGCGCTGCCACTCCTTGGCGACCTTCACGTGCAGGTCGAGGTGGATGCGGGTGCCGAGCAGGGCCTCGATGGCGGCGCGGGAGCGGGTGCCGATCTCGCGCAGCCGGGCCCCGCCCTTGCCGATGACAATGGCCTTCTGCGACTGCCGCTCGACGTAGACGTTGACGCGCACGTCGAGCAGCGGGCGGTCCGCGGGCCGGCCCTCGCGGGGCACCATCTCCTCCACGACGACCGCCAGCGAGTGGGGCAGCTCGTCCCGCACGCCCTCCAGGGCCGCCTCGCGGACGAGCTCGGCGACCATCGTCAGCTCCGGCTCGTCGGTGAGCTCCCCGTCGGGGTACAGGGGCGGGGACTCGGGCATCCGCGCGACGAGCAGCCGCGCGAGGGCCTCGACCTGGAAGCCGTCCACGGCGGAGACGGGGATGACCTCGGCCCAGCCCGGCTCGCCGGGCGCGGGGCGGGGAGCCGGTGCCGCGCCGGCGCGGTGGCGGGGCTTGCGGGCGGACCGCTCGGCGCGCTCGGCCCGGGCCGCCTGCTCCTCGGCCATGACGGAGCGGCCGAGCTCGGTGACGGCGAGCAGCTGCTCGGTCAGCTCGGCGCGGGAGACGGTGTCGGTCTTGGTGACGATCGCGACCACGGGCTTGTTCCCGGACGCGGCGAGCTGCTGGGCGATGTAGCGGTCGCCGGGGCCGATCTTCTCGTTGGCCGGCACGCAGAAGCCGATGACGTCGACCTCGGCGAGGGTGTCGGCGACGAGGTCGTTGAGCCGCTGTCCGAGCAGGGTCCGGGGCCGGTGCAGCCCCGGGGTGTCGACGAGCACGAGCTGGCCCTCGGGGCGGTGGACGATCCCGCGGATGGTGTGCCGCGTCGTCTGGGGCCGGTTGGAGGTGATGGCCACCTTCTGGCCCACGAGGGCGTTGGTGAGGGTGGACTTCCCGGCGTTGGGCCGGCCCACGAGCACGGCGAAGCCGGCGCGGAACGGGCCGGCGGGCTCGCCGCCGGGTGCGGGGCGGTCGGGCTCAGACATGGTGGTCCTCCTGCTGGGACGGCGGGGCGGCGGGCGCCGTGGCGGCGGGGTCCACGGCGGTGGAGCCGGGCGGGACCCAGTCGGGGTCGCGGCGGACCTCGAGCTGGCCCACGCGGTTGCGTCGGCCCTCGAGGGTGACGGCCTCGAGGACGATGCCCTCGACGGTGGCGCGGGAACCCACGATGGGCACCCGGCCGATGGACTTCGCGAGCAGGCCGCCGGCGGTGTCGACCTCGTCGTCGTCGAGGTCGACCTCGAAGAGGTCGCCGAGGTCCTCGACGCCGAGGGCGGCCGAGATCCGGTAGCGGCCCCCGCCCAGGGCGACGACCTCGGGCTTCTCGCGGTCGTACTCGTCGACGATCTCCCCGAGCAGCTCCTCGATGAGGTCCTCGAGGGTCACGAGCCCGGCGGTCCCGCCGTACTCGTCGACGACGACGGCGACGTGGATCGACTCCCGCTGCATCTCGCGCAGCAGCTCGTTGACCTTCTTGGACTCCGGGACGTAGCGCACCTCGCGGGCGAGGCGGGACAGCCCCGTGGCCGCGAGACGGGTGCTGCCGCGGTGGACGGCCTCGGCGAGGTCCTTCTGGTAGAGCACGCCCAGGACGTCGTCGGCGCTCTCGCCCACCACGGGGATGCGGGAGTAGCCGGAGCGGAAGAAGAGGTTCAGGGCGTCCTCGACGGTCCCGTCGTCGTCGACGGCGACCATGTCGGTGCGCGGGACCATCACGGCGCGCACGGCGGTGTCGTCGAGGTCGAAGACGGAGTGGAGCAGCTCGGCCTCGTCGTCCTCGATGAGGTCCTGGTCGGTCGAGCGGTCGACGAACTCGAGCAGCTCCTCCTCGGTGAGGTGGCCCGGCGTCGCCCGTCCGGGGTCCCGGGCGACGGCGGAGCCCAGCCGCACGAGCAGCCCCGGCACGGGCCCGAGCACGGTGCGCAGCACCCGCACGAGGCCCGCGGTCAGTCGCACGGTCCCCACCGGGTTGGCGCGGCCGATCTGGCGGGGCGAGACGCCCGTGAGCACGAAGCCGACCGCGGCCATGACCACGGTCGCGAGCAGCGCGGCCAGCCAGACGCGCTCGAGGGCGTCGAGCAGGGCGAGGGCGACCGCCACGGCCGAGGCGGTCTCGAACCACACCCGCCAGAACCGCAGGGCGTGCAGGTGCGCGGCGGGGCTCGCGAGGATCTTCGCCGCGGCGGAGCGGGGGGCGTCGCGCTCGACGGCCTCCGCCGCGGAGCGGGGCAGGTAGGTCAGGCCCGTCTCGGCCGCGGTCAGCACGAAGGCGGTGCACAGGAAGCCGATCGCCGCGGCGATCAGGACGGCGCTGGTCACGGCGGTGCCTACTCCATGGTCTCGACCGGCGCGGGCCGGCCGAGGAAGTCGGTGAGCAGCTCCCGCTGGAGCTCGAACATGGTGCGGCGCTCCTCCGGCTCGGCGTGGTCGTGGCCCAGGAGGTGGAGGATCCCGTGCACGGTCAGCAGGCACAGCTCGTCGGCCGCGGGGTGGCCGGCGGCCTCGGCCTGGCGGAGGGCGACGGTGGGGCACAGGACGATGTCCCCGAGCGTTCCCTCGGCCGGGACCTCGGCGGTGCCGGGGCGCAGCTCGTCCATGGGGAAGGACATGACGTCGGTGGGGCCGGGCAGGTCCATCCACTCGACGTGCAGCCGCGCCATCTCGTCCTCGTCCACCACGGCCACGGACAGCTCCGCGTCGGGGTGCACGTGCAGGCGCTCGAGGGCGAACGCCGCCAGCCGGCCCAGCAGGCCGGTGTCCACGGCCGCCCAGGCCGGGCGGTCCTGCGGGGGGACCTCGTCGGGGCTCAGGCGGACGTCGAACTCGACGGCCATCAGGCGCTCTCCCCGTCATCGGCCGGGCGCTCGCCGCCGGGGGGCGTGCCCCTGCGCCGGCGCCGTTCGTCGCGGCGCCGGTTGACGGTGTCGAAGGCGTCGTAGGCGCTGACGATCCGGCTCACCAGCTCGTGGCGCACGACGTCCTCGGAGGTCATCTCCGTGAAGGCGACGTCGTCGACCCCGCCCAGCACGTGCTGGACCTGGCGCAGGCCCGAGGAGGTGCCCCCGGGCAGGTCGACCTGGGTGACGTCGCCGGTGACGACCATCTTCGAGCCGAAGCCGAGCCGGGTGAGGAACATCTTCATCTGCTCGGGCGTCGTGTTCTGCGCCTCGTCGAGCACGATGAAGGCGTCGTTGAGGGTGCGCCCGCGCATGTAGGCCAGCGGGGCGACCTCGATGGTGCCGCTCTCCATGAGCCGCGGGATGGAGTCGGGGTCCATCATGTCGTGCAGCGCGTCGTAGAGCGGGCGCAGGTACGGGTCGATCTTCTCGCTCAGGGTGCCGGGCAGGAAGCCCAGCCGCTCCCCCGCCTCGACGGCCGGGCGGGTGAGGATGATCCGGTTGACCTCCTTGGCCTGCAGCGCCTGGACGGCCTTGGCCATCGCCAGGTACGTCTTGCCCGTGCCGGCCGGGCCGATGCCGAACACCACCGTGTGCTCGTCGATCGCGTCGACGTAGGCCTTCTGCCGCAGGGTCTTGGGCCGGATCTTGCGGCCGCGGCTGGAGAGGATGTTCTGGGTCAGGGCACCGCTGGGACGGGCGGAGAGGTCCCGGCCGATGATCTCCAGCAGCTGGCCGATGACCTGCGGGGTGATCGCGGTCTCCCGCCCGGCCAGGACCTTCAGCTCCTCGAACAGCGTCGTGACGATCCGCACGGCGGGATCGGGACCCTCCAGCCCGAGTTCGAGGCCGCGGGGGCGGGTGGCCAGCCCCGGGAAGGCCGTCTCGACCTGGCGCAGCGTGTCGTCGCCCGGCCCCAGGCAGCGGACCATCGTCTCGCGGTCCGGGAAGGGGATGACGGCGCGGTTCGTCAGGGGGTGCGTGGTGCCGGGCAGCGTCTCAGTCATGGGTCCGGCCGGGGCGGCCGTGCGCTCGCTTCCTCGTGGTCGTCGTGGACGGTCGGGTCCCGGGCGGGCGGCGCGGCGTGCGGGGCCCGTGCCGGGAGGTGCCTCCAGGGTACCGCGCCGGCCGGCGGGTGCGGGTGCGCCGCCGCCCGGATTGCGATTCGGTATCGGTCCGGGCCTCGGGGGCCTTCCGTGCGGGGTCGGCCGGTGCGGGCGTGCTTGGATGGTCGGGCCCTCCGGACAGGGGGGCCGGAGCGGGCGCCCGGACCCGTGCCGCCCGCCGCCCCCTCCCGTCCCGGTCCCGACCCCCCGAGGTGCGCTCCCCCGCCATGCCCGCTCCCCAGCCCCGCCCCCGACGTCCCCGTCGCGTCCCCGCCGCGCCCGTGCGCCGGGTGCGCGCGGCAGCCGCGCTGCTGGGCGCCGGCACGGTCCTGCTGACGGGGTGCGCGGCGCCGGGCCCGGGGGCCCCGGCCGGCACGGCGGCGCCGGGGACCGTCGGCCGCAGCGCCGCGACGCCTGCTCCGTCGGCCGCGACGACGGCCCGGGACGGCGCGGACACGGTCGCCACCCGCCGGCTGCCGGTCTACTGGGTGGGCGGGCCCGAGGGCCGGGAGCGGCTCTACCGCGAGCTGCGCGAGGCCCCGGTCGGCGCCCCCCGGGGCGGGGCGGACCCCATCGCGGCGGCCGCCCAGCTGATGGCCTCGGAGCGGCCCCGGGACCCGGACTACCGCAGCCTGTGGGGTGACGTCGAGCGGATCGGCACGTCGACCTCGCCCGACGGGACGATCACGGTGGACCTGCCCGCCGCGGCCGTGTCCGCGGAGCTGGAGCCGGACCGGGCCGGGCTGGCGGTCCAGCAGCTCGTGCACACGGTCACGGCGGCGGCCGCGACCTCCGGGCTGCTGCCGGCGAGCTCGCGCCCCGAGGTCGTGCTCCTGGTAGAGGGCCGGGCCGGCCAGGAGCTCTTCGGCGCCGTGCGCCCGGCGGGCCCGGTGGCCCCGGACGAGGACCTGGAGGCGCCGCTGTGGCTCGCCGGCCCCGAGGAGGACGCGCGCTCCGGCGGGGGCCTCGTCCTGTCGGGCCGGATCCGCTCCGGGGTCGAGGAGGGCCGCTGGACGGTCTCCGACCGGGAGGGGCGGCAGGTGGCCGGCGGCCGGATCGAGCCGGCCCCCGCCCGGGCCGGAGCGGCCCCGTTCCGGGCGGAGGTGCCGCTGGCGCCGGGGCGCTACACGGTCTCGGTCCGCGGGCGCGCCGGCGACGGGTCCGTGCGCGACGACAAGGCCGTGGAGGTCACCGCCTCCTGAGGTGCCGGCGGGCCCCGGTGCGCTCAGGCGTCCCCGCTCGCCCACCGGCCGAGCAGGGCGGCGAGCACGGCCAGGGCCGCCGGGCCGGCGGTGGAGCTGCGCAGCACCTCCCGGCCCAGCCGCACGGGCAGCGCCCCCGCCGCGCCCAGGCGCTTCAGCTCGGCCGGGGTGATGCCGCCCTCCGGGCCGACGACGAGCAGGACCTCCTCGGCCCCCGCGAGGGCCTCGTCCTGCCCCCCGGAGGCCGGGGCGAGCAGGTCCACGAGGGGACGCTCGGCGTCCTCGTGCAGGACGAGAGCGAGCGTGCCGGGGCGGGCCGCCCGCCCGGCGAGGTCCTCGGTGCTCGCCAGGGGCGCCACCTCCGGCCAGGCCGCGCGGCGGGACTGCTTCGCCGCCGCGGCGACCGTGTGCACCCACTTCTCGTGGCTCTTCGCCGCACGCTCCCTGCGCCAGCGCACGATCGAGCGCTCGGCCTGCCAGGGCACGACGGCGTCGGCCCCGAGCTCGGTGGCCGTCTCCACGGCCAGCAGGTCGCGCTCGCCCTTGGCGAGGGCCTGGGCCAGGACGAGCCGCGGCGTGCGCACGGGCTCGGCGGCCACGGCGTCCACGCGCACCGTCATCCGCTCCCGCTCGGCGCCGGTCACCGTGCCCGCGGCCCGCAGGCCGTGCCCGTCCACGAGCTCGAGCCCGTCCCCGGCGCCGAGGCGGCGCACCGTCAGGGCGTGGCGGGCCTCCGGGCCCGTGACCACGACCTCGGCGCCGGGGGCGGCGGCCCCGAGCGTGCCGGGGTCGGCGCGGAAGACGGGGCGGCTCACAGGTCGGTGAACCGGTCCCGCAGGCGGGAGAAGAACCCGCCGGAGCCGGCCGGGGAGTTCAGCGTGGTGCCGGTGGACTGCTCCTCGCCGCGCAGCCGGGCGAGCTGCTCGAGGAGCTCGCGCTGCTCGTCGTCGAGCCCGGAGGGGGTCTCGACCTCGAGGTGGACGTGCAGGTCGCCGCGGCCCCCGCCGCGCAGGCGGGTGGCGCCGAGGTCGTGGAGGGTGACGGTGTGCCCCGTCTGCGTGCCGGGCTCCACCGCGAGCTCGCGCTCGCCGTCGAAGGTCTCCAGCGTCAGCGTCGTCCCCAGCGCGGCGGAGGTCATGGGCAGGCGCACGCGGGCGTGCAGGTCGTCGCCCTGCCGCTCGAAGGTGGGGTCGGGGTCGACCTTGAGCTCGACGTAGAGGTCGCCGTTGGGGCCCCCGGCGGTGCCGGCCTCGCCCTGGCCCGAGAGCCGGATCCGGTTGCCGGTGGAGACCCCGGCCGGGATCTTGACGGTCAACGGGCGGCGGTCGCGCACGCGGCCCTCGCCGTAGCACTCGTGGCAGGGGTGCTTGATGACGGTGCCGAAGCCCTGGCAGGTGGCGCACGGGGCGGCGGTGACGACGGTGCCGAGGATGGACTGGACCTGGCGCTGGACCTGCCCGGAGCCGTGGCAGACCTCGCAGGTCTCGGGCTGGGTGCCCTCCTGGCAGCACGTGCCGTTGCACGTGGGGCACACCACCGCCGTGTCGACCGTGATCTTCTTCTCGGTGCCGAAGACGGCGTCGCGCAGGGACACGCGCACGTTGATCAGCGCGTCCTGTCCCTGGCGGGTGCGGGAGGCCGGGCCGCGGCGGCCCGCCCCGGCGCCGCCGGCGCCCTGGAAGAAGGTGTCGAAGATGTCCTGGAAGCCGAAGCCGGTGCCGGGGAAGCCCCCGCCGAAGCCGGTGTCGGTGCCGTTCTCGTTGCCGGTGGCGTCGTAGACGCGCCGCTTCTCGGGGTCGGAGAGGACGTCGTGGGCGTGGGAGACGCGCTTGAACTCCTCGGCGGCCTCGGTGCCGGGGTTCACGTCCGGGTGCAGCCGGCGGGCCTTCTTCCGGTAGGCCTTCTTGATCTCCTCCGGGCTGGCGTCGCGGGACACGCCCAGGGTTTCGTAGTGATCGCTCACCGTGGTCCGTTCTGTCGGGTCGGTCGGGATGCTGGTCGGGTGCTGCGCGGGGGACGGCGGGGGCCGGGGCCCGCGAGGGTCAGCCCCCGAGGATACGGGAGAGGTAGCGGGCCACCGCACGCACGGCGGCCATGGTGGACGGGTAGTCCATGCGCATGGGCCCCACCACGCCCACCTTGGACTGGGCCTGCGGGCCGTAGCCGGTGGCCACCACGGCGGCCTCGGCCAGCGGGTCCACGGCGCTGGGGGCGCCGATGCGCACCGCGACGCCGCGGGCGTCCTGCTCCATCTCGGAGAGCAGCCGGAGCATGACCACCTGCTCCTCGAGGGCTTCCAGGACCGGCCCGATGCTCAGGTTGAAGTCCCCGGTGGCGCGGGCGAGGTTCGCGGTCCCGGCCATGGCCATGCGGTGCTCGGTCGAGCCGGCGGCGAGCGCGGAGACGGTCTCGGCGACGGCGGCGAGGGCGGGGGGTGCGGTGGCGGCGGCGAGCTCGAGGGCGTCGTGGACCTCGGTGAGGGTGCGGCCGGTGGTGGCGGCGAGGACGCGGGCGCGCAGTTCGAGGAGGGTGTCCTCGTCGAGGGGTGCGGGGACGGGGGCGACGCGCTGGACGACGCGGCCGTTGGTGGGGATGAGGACGACGAGGACCTGGCCGGCGCCGAGGTCGACGAGCTCGACGTGGCGGACGGTGACGCCGGAGGCGTGGGGGTACTGGACGACGGCGACCTGGTGGGTGAGCTGGGCGAGCAGGCGCACGGTGCGCTCCATGACGTCGTCGATGTCGGCGGCGTCGTCGAGGAGGCTCTGGATGGCGCGGCGTTCGGGGCCGGAGAGGGGCTTGACGGCGGCGATGCGGTTGACGAAGGTGCGGTAGCCCTTGTCGGTGGGGATGCGCCCGGAGCTGGTGTGGGGGGCGGCGATGAGGCCCTCCTCCTCGAGGGCGGCCATGTCGTTGCGGACGGTGGCGGAGGAGACGCCGAGGCGGTGGCGCTCGACGAGGGCCTTGGAGCCGACGGGTTCGCGGTAGCGGACGTAGTCCTCGACGATGGCCTGCAGGACCTGCAGGCGTCTGGGCTGGTTCACGTCGCGCTCCTTCCCCGGTCCCGGTCCGGCGCCCGTCGGTGGCGGTGGGTGGTCCCGGCGCGGGGCCGGGTCTGGCACTCGGGCGCTCACAGTGCCAGTTTCCCCAGTGTAGCCCCCGGGCGGGGGGCGGGGGCACGGGGTGTGGCCTGGTACGCTTCCGGCCGGTCCGCGGCCCCGTTGCCCGTGCGCGGGCCGGGAAGGGATGGACGGATGAGCACCTACGGATGGGGGCCGCGCTCCCTCGACGACGACGCCCTCGCGCGGCGGCGGCCGGTCTCGGCGGAGGTGCCGGTGGAGCCGGGGCTGCTGCTGGAGGACGTGGGCACGGGGTGGGTCGGTGCCGTGGTGTCCCTGGAGACCATCGGGGGGATGCGGGTGATGGGGCTGGAGGACCGCCGGGGGCGGGTGAAGGCGTTCCCGCTGGGTCCGGGGTTCCTGCTGGAGGGCGAGCCCGTCGTCGTCGTGGAGCCGCGCCGGGCGGCGGGGCCGCGGCGGCCGGCGCGCACCCGGTCGGGGTCGGTGGCGGTGGAGGGCCTGCGGGCCTCGACGGCGAAGGCCTCGCGGGTGTGGGTGGAGGGCTACCACGACGCGGAGCTGGTGGCGAAGGTGTGGGGCCACGACCTGGCGGTGGAGGGGATCGTGGTGGAGCCGCTGCACGGGGTGGACGACCTGCCGGCGGCGGTGCTGGAGTTCGGGCCGGGTCCGGGGCGGCGGCTCGGGGTGCTGGTGGACCACCTGGTGGCGGGGTCGAAGGAGTCGCGGATCGCGGCGGAGACGATGCGGGTGCCGGGGGCGGCGGGCAACGTGCTGGTGCTGGGCCACCCGTACGTGGACATCTGGCAGGCGGTGCGGCCGCGGGTGCTGGGCTTCGAGGCGTGGCCGGAGGTGCCGCGGGGCACGGACTGGAAGACGGGCACGGCGGCGGCGCTGGGGTGGCCGCACCGGGAGCCCGGGGACCTGGGGCGGGTGTGGCAGCACATCCTCTCGCGGGTGGAGACCTACGCGGACCTGGAGCCGGCGCTGCTGGGGCGGGTGGAGGAGCTCATCGACTTCCTGACGGCCCCGGGGGCGTGAGCGGGTTCGCGGCGCGCCACGTCACATTCGCACACCTGTGGTGCGGGGCACGGCGCGGCGGCGGGGGCGGCCGCTAGCATGGGGGCACCACCTGTCGACCGACCGTGCCCGCGGTCCTGCCGCTGAAGGACGCCCGTTGCCCGTGCAGACCTCTCCCCGACCGAGCCGCGAGAACGACCGGCCTCCCTTCGAGGGGCTCTCCGCCGTGGCCCAGCCGCTGACCGTCGCCGAGGACCGCCAGTGGGCGACGCTCGCGCACTTCGGGGGCGTGGCCGGTTTCCTGCCCTCGCTGCTGATCCACCGGGCCTTCCGGGGCCGGGGCCGGTTCACGGAGCAGGAGTCGCTGGAGGCGATGAACTTCACGCTGCTGCCCTCCCTCGTGGTGGTGGCCGGTGCGCTGCTGGCCCCGGTGCCGTTCGTGGGGTGGCTCTTCGCCCTGGCCGCCGCGGCGGCCTGGCTGCTGCTGGCGATCGGGTCGCTGGCGGGCGGCATCCAGGTCAACCGCGGGGAGCCCTACGTCTACCGCTACAACACCCGTCTCTACGACCGGATCGCGGCGCGGCTGGCGGAGCGCTCCCGGGAGCGGGCCGCCCGCCGCTAGCACGCTCGCCCGGCGGGCTCAGCCCAGCAGGCGCCGGACCACGGCGTCGCCGAGCAGGCGCCCGCGCAGGGTGAGCACGACCCGCCCGCCCAGCGCCGCGGCCGGGTCGACGAGCCCGTCGGCGATCAGCCCGGCGACGGCGGCCCGGCCGGGGGCCTCGAGGGCGGTCACGGGCAGCCCGTCGCGGATGCGGGCCTCGAGCATCACCCGCTCCAGCCGGCGGGTCGGGGCGTCGAGGACCTCGCGCCCGGCCGCGGGCGAGTGCCCGGCCCGCACCCGGTTCGTGTAGGGCACCGGGTGCTTGAGGTTCCACCAGCGGGTGCCGCCCACGTGGGAGTGGGCGCCGGGGCCGATGCCCCACCAGTCCTGGTTGTGCCAGTAGGCGAGGTTGTGGCGGCTGCGGTGGGCCGTGCCGTCGGGGCCCGCGGGCCGGGCCCAGTTGCTGACCTCGTACCACTCGTAGCCGGCCTCGGCCAGGAGGCGGTCGGCGAGCTCGTACTTGTCGGCCTGGTCGTCCTCGTCGACCGGGGGGACCTCGCCCCGGCGCATGCGGGCGGCCAGCCGGGTGCCGTCCTCGATGATGAGGGCGTAGGCGGAGACGTGGTCGGGCTCGTAGGACAGCGCCGTGCGCACGGAGTGCTCCCAGTCGGCCAGGGACTCCCCGGGGGTGCCGTGGATGAGGTCCACGCTCACGCCCAGTCCGGCCTCGCGCGCCCAGGCCACCGCCCGGGGGACGTTGTCGGGGTCGTGGGTGCGGTCCAGCACCGCGAGCACGTGCGGGACCGCCGACTGCATGCCGAAGGACACCCGGGTCACCCCGGCCGCGGCCAGCACGGCGAGGGACTGCGGGGTCACGGAGTCGGGGTTGGCCTCGGTGGTGACCTCGGCGCCCTCGGCGAGCCCGAAGCTCGCCCGGGCCTGGTCCAGCACGGCGGCGAGGTCCTCGGCGGGCAGCAGCGTCGGGGTGCCGCCGCCGAGGAACACGCTGTGCAGGGGCCGCACCGCGACCCCGGAGTCCGCCAGCACGCGGCGGGCCCAGCGCACCTCCGCCGCGGCGTCTGCCGCGTAGGCGTCCTGGGAGACCCCGGGGCCCAGCTCGACGGCGGTGTAGGTGTTGAAGTCGCAGTACCCGCAGCGCACCGCGCAGAAGGGCACGTGGACGTAGAGGCTCAGCGTGCGCTGCGCGGAGGCCTCCGCGGCGGAGGCCGGCAGCCGCCCGTCGAGCGGGGCCGGCAGGCCCTCGGGCTGGGCGGGGGCCACTACTTCTTCTTGTCCTTCTTCTCCCCGGCCTCGTCGGAGGACAGCGCCGCGACGAAGGCCTCCTGGGGGACCTCCACCCGGCCGACCATCTTCATCCGCTTCTTGCCCTCCTTCTGCTTCTCCAGCAGCTTGCGCTTGCGGGAGATGTCGCCGCCGTAGCACTTGGAGAGCACGTCCTTGCGGATCGCCCGGATGTTCTCGCGGGCGATCACCCGGGAGCCGATGGCGGCCTGGATGGGGACCTCGAACTGCTGGCGCGGGATCAGCTCGCGCAGCTTGCCGGTCATCATCACCCCGTAGGAGTAGGCCTTGTCCCGGTGGGTGATCGCGCTGAACGCGTCCACGGGCTCGCCCTGGAGCAGGATGTCGACCTTCACGAGGTCGGCGGCCTCCTCCCCCTCGGCCTTCCAGTCCAGGGAGGCGTAGCCCTTCGTGCGGGACTTGAGCTGGTCGAAGAAGTCGAAGACGATCTCGGCCAGCGGCAGCCGGTAGCGCAGCTCGACCCGGTCCTCGGAGAGGTAGTCCATGCCCTTGAGCTGCCCGCGCTTGGACTGGCACAGCTCCATGATCGCCCCGATGAACTCGGAGGGGGCCAGCACGGTCGCCGAGACCATCGGCTCGCGGATCTCCCCGACCCGCCCGGTGGGGAACTCGGAGGGGTTGGTCACGACCGTCTCCGTGCCGTCCTCCAGGGTCACGTTGTAGCTCACCGACGGGGCGGTGGAGATCAGGTCCAGGTCGAACTCCCGCTCCAGGCGCTCGCGCACGATCTCGAGGTGGAGCAGACCCAGGAACCCGCAGCGGAAGCCGAAGCCCAGGGCCGCGGAGGACTCGGGCTCGTAGACCAGCGCGGCGTCGTTGAGCTGGAGCTTGTCCAGGGCGTCGCGCAGCACCGGGTAGTCGGAGCCGTCGATCGGGAACAGCCCCGAGAACACCATCGGCTTGGGGTCCTCGTAGCCGCCCAGGGACTCGGCGGCCGGCTTCTGGGCGTTGGTGACGGTGTCGCCCACCCGCGACTGGCGCACATCCTTCACCCCGGTGATCAGGTAGCCGACCTCCCCCACGCCCAGGCCCGCGGTGGGCTTGGGCTCCGGGGAGATCACCCCGATCTCGAGCAGCTCGTGCTGGGCGCCGGTGGACATCATCCGGATCCGCTCGCGCGGGGTGAGCCGGCCGTCGACGACGCGCACGTAGGTGACCACGCCGCGGTAGGTGTCGTAGACCGAGTCGAAGATCATCGACCGGGAGGGGGCCCCGGGGTCCCCGACCGGGCCCGGGACCTCCTGGACGATGCGGTCCAGCAGCGCCTCCACGCCCTGGCCCGTCTTGCCGGAGACCCGCAGCACGTCCTCGGGGTCCACGCCGATGAGGTTGCCCAGCTCCTCGGCGTACTTCTCCGGCTGGGCCGCGGGCAGGTCGATCTTGTTGAGCACCGGGATGACCGTGAGGTCGTTCTCCATGGCCAGGTACAGGTTGGCCAGGGTCTGGGCCTCGATGCCCTGGGCGGCGTCGACCAGCAGCAGCGCGCCCTCGCACGCGGCCAGCGACCGGGAGACCTCGTAGGTGAAGTCGACGTGGCCGGGGGTGTCGATCATGTTCAGCGCGTAGTCGGCCCCGGCCACGTTCCACGGCATGCGCACCGCCTGGGACTTGATGGTGATCCCGCGCTCGCGCTCGATGTCCATCCGGTCCAGGTACTGGGCCTTCATCTCCCGCGGGGTGACCACCCCGGTGGCCTGCAGCATCCGGTCCGCGAGCGTGGACTTGCCGTGGTCGATGTGGGCGATGATGCAGAAGTTGCGGATGACGGCGGGGTCCGTGGAGGCGGGAACCGGGGCGTTGACGGCCAGCGGAGACACGGGCGGTCCTTTCTCCGGCGGGCGCGGCCCTGCCGGGGATCTCCTGGGAACGGTCGGCAACGGGGACCGTGCCGGGGACTCAGCTGTCCAGTTTCCCACGTTTGGACCGGGCGGGCCATCCGGCCCCGCCCCGGACCCCCGGGGCGGTCCTTCTGCGGCGGGCGCGGCGCCGGTAGAGTGGTGTGCATCACGGTCGGCGAGCACAGGGGTGGAGCCATGGCCGAGCACGAGGCCCCGCGGGACGCGGCGGAGGACCCGCGCCACGGACACCGGGAGGAGCGCGACCGCACCGGCCGCACCGACGCCCCCGGGTCCGGGTACGGGATCCTGGACCGGATCAACAACGTGGTGCTGAAGGTCTACGGGCCCGCGGCACGCCGGCCGTCGGCCGAGCACGGCGCGGACGAGTCCGCCGTGGTGCGCCACTGGTACGAGCAGATGCAGGAGCACTTCGTCGTCGAGCGCGACGAGCGCGGCAACGAGTACCTCTACCACCGCGACGACGTCCCGGAGGAGCCCCCGCCCGGGGCCTCCCACAACTGGTGAGCCGCCGCTGAGCCGCCGCACCGGCACCCGCGGGCCCGGGGACGGGCCGCCCGTGCGCGGCGCTCCCCCGCCGCCGCGCACGGGCGGCCCGTCGTCGCCGCACCGCGCGCCGTCGGGGCCGGCCCGCGGTGCGGATCCGGACGCGGTCGGAACCCGGGGTGCCGTCGGGACCCGGGGTGCCGTCGGGACCCGGGATGCGGTGGGCGCGCCCGTGGCTACAGTGGCGGACATGAAGCTGAACCTGCGCACGCTGGGCCGGCTGGCGGTCCGCGCCCTCGACGTCTACCGCAGCACCCGGCAGGCCCCGGGCCCCGCCACCGGTCGCACCGCGCCCCGCCGGGCCCCCGGACGGCCGGGCCGCCGCGCGCCCGAGGGGCTCTCCCGTCCCTACCCCGGGGACTGGACCGGCCCCGTGCGGCCGGTCTACCGGCCCCTCTCCGACGGCCAGGCCGACCCGGGCGAGGTCGTGTGGACGTGGGTGCCGTTCGAGGAGGACCCCTCCCGGGGCAAGGACCGCCCGGTGCTCGTGGTCGACCGCGCCGGGGAGCACCTGCTGTGCCTGATGCTCACCTCCCGGGACCGCACCGACCACCTGCGGCAGGACCCCGACTACGTCGACGTCGGCACCGGCGCCTGGGACCCGCGGGGACGGCCATCGGAGGTCAAGCTCGACCGGGTCGTGCAGGTGCTGCCCGCCGACGTCCGCCGGGAGGGCGCCGTGCTGCCCGAGGACCGCTTCGACCGCGTGGCCGCCGCCCTGCACCGCCGCCGCACCTGAGCCCTCCCCGCCGGGGCGCCCGCCCAGGGGAGCCCACGGCCCCCCTGGGCCCGGACGGACCCGGGCGCGCGGCGGACCCGCGCCCACGGCGGACCCGGGCCCACGACGGGCCGGGACGCGGCCGCGGACGGACGCGCCGGGGTCCTGTCTGCTAGACTGTCCTGCTGTGTGTCCGCGCTGGTCGTCGGGCACTGCAGCACGGCCGCCACAAGGGTGTCCCCACTCCCGTTCTCAGTTCGGGCCGGGCTGTTTGCCCTCACTGACCGTATCGACGCATCCATCGAGGAGTTCATCCGTGGCCAACATCAAGTCCCAGAAGAAGCGCATTCTCACCAACGAGAAGTCCCGCCTGCGCAACAACGCCTACAAGTCCGAGCTGAAGACCCTGGTCCGCCGGGTCGACGAGGCCGTGGCCTCCGCCGACAAGGAGACCGCCCAGGACGCCCTGCGCACCGTCTCCCGCAAGCTCGACAAGGCCGTGAGCAAGGGCGTGCTGCACAAGAACAACGCGGCCAACAAGAAGTCCGGTCTCGCCAAGCGCGTCGGCGCGCTCTGAGCGACTGAGCGCCCCCGCCGCACCCGCACCGGCGGGCCGCCCGCAGGCCCCGTCCCCGCCCGGGACGGGGCCTGCGTCGTGTCCGGGTGCGGGCAGGTGCCGGACCGGCCGGCCGGAGAGGCGGCTCGGCGCCGGCCGGAGAGGCGGCTCAGTGCCGGCCGGAGAGCGCGATCGTGGTGATCGCCCGCTCGACGGCGTAGGCGGGATCGCGCCCCTCCCCCTTGACCTGGGCGTCGGCCTCCGCCAGCGCCCCGAGCATCCGCACCAGGTCCGCCTCGGCGAAGCGCCGCCCCTCCTCCTGGGCGCGCTCCACCTGCCACGGGGCGGACCCCACGCGCTGGGCGAGCCGGGCCGACCCCCCGCTGGTGCCGTGGACCTGCGCGATCGTGCGCAGCTTCGCGGCCAGCGCCCCGACCATGGGCACCGGGTCCACCCCGGTGTCCAGCGCCTGGCGCCACAGCTTCAGCGCCGCCTCGGTGCGCCCGGCCAGGGCGGCGTCGGCGACCTTGAACGCCGTGGCCTCGACCCGGCCCCCGTAGTACTTCTCGACGTCGTCGAAGGTGATCGTCGCCGGGCCGTCCGAGAGCAGCTGCGCGCAGGCCGCGGCGAGCTCGGCCGTGCTGCTGCCCACGGCCGCGGCCAGGGCGCGAGCGGCGTCCGGGTCGATCCGGCGCCGGTGGGACCGGAACTCGCTGAGCACGAACTCGCTCTTGTCCCGGTCGTTCTTCAGCGGCCGGCACTCCACGACCTGCGCGCCGGCGGCCCTGAGGGCGTCCAGCAGCTTCTTGCCGCGGTTGCCGCCGGAGTGCTCCCACACGACCACGACGTCCGGGTCGGGGGCGGCCGCGTAGGCGAGCCCGTCCGCGAGCATGTCGTCGTTCATCGCGGCGAGACCGGTGACGTGGATGAGCTTCGCGTCGTCGAACAGGGACGGGCTCGCGAGCGCCGCGAGCTGGCCGGGGGCGTAGGCGGAGGCGTCGACGACGCTCTGCTCGACGGGACCGCGCCGCTCCCTGAGCAGGGTGCGCACGCGGTCGCGGGCGCGTGCGGCGAGGTAGTCCTCGGGCCCGGTGAGCAGGACGAGCGGGGCGGGCTCGACGTCGCGCCACGTGGGTCCGGTGGCCGGGGCGGGACGGCGTGCGGGGGTCATGGCCGCGTCCTCCTTCTGGGGCGGCGCGGGGCCGCGGGCGCTGGGTGGGTCGGGCTCCAGCTTCTCACGGCGGGAGGACATGTGCTGGTCCGTGCGCGGGGGCGGGAGGCATCATCGGGGCATGGGCGGCAGGGGGCGGCCGGGGGCCGCGGGCGCGCGGGGTCCGGGGTGGCGGGTGCCGGGGTGGGGGCGCACGGCGGGGGCGGTGCTGTTCCTGGTGGCGTGGGCGTGGCCGATCCTGGACCCGGGCGCGGGGGTGGAGCCGGTGTCCCGGGCGGTGCTGGCCGGGGTCTGGGGCCTGTTCGCGGTGGACTGCGGGGTGCGGCTGGCGCGGGCGGGCGACCGGCGGCGGTTCGTGGCCGGGCACGTGCTGGACCTGGCGGTGGTGGTCTTTCCGCTGCTGCGCCAGTTCCAGGTGCTGCGCCTGGTGGGGCTGGGACTGGTGGTGGGCCGGCGGGCGGCGGCGGACCTGCGGGGGCGGGTGGCCGTGCAGCTGGTGGGCGGGGCGGCGCTGCTGGAGCTGGTGGGGGCGCTGGCGGTGCTCGACGCCGAGCGCGGGGCGGCGGGGGCCCGCATCGTCGACCTGGGCGACGCCCTGTGGTGGGCGGCGAGCACGATGAGCACGGTGGGCTACGGGGACGTCTACCCGGTGACGGGGGCGGGGCGTGCGGTGGGGGTGGTGGTGATGTTCGGGGGCCTGGGCGTGCTGGGGCTGGTGACGGCGCTGCTGGCGTCGTGGCTGGTCGAGGTGGTGCTCGACCGGCGCGAGGCCGCCGCCGACGGCGAGGACGGCGACCGGTAGGGACGCCCGGAGCGGGCGGTGCCCTACCCGTCCGCGGGCACGGCACGCAGGCGGGGGCCCTCCCGCAGGATCCACACGGGCCCGTGCCGGTCGGTGCGCACCACGGGCACGCCGAGGCGCTCGAGGTGGCCGAGCACGGCGGGGTGCGGGTGGCCGTAAGGATTGTCCGCCCCCACGGAGGCCACGGCCAGGCGCGGGCGGGCGGCGTCGATGATCGCGGTGCCCCCGTTGCGGGCCCCGTGGTGGGAGAGCTTCAGGACGTCGACGTCGACGGCCTCCGGGCCGCGGCGCAGCAGGGCGCGGGCGCCCTCCTCCTGCAGGTCCCCGGCGAGCAGCCACGAGGAGCCGGTGCCGCCGGGGCCGGTGAGCTCGGCGCGCAGGACGAGGGAGGCGTTGTTCTCCTGGGCGGAGTCGGGCGCCGTCCCGGCCCCGGGGCGCCGCGGCGGGTCGGGGGCGAGGACGGTCAGGCGCAGCGGGCCCAGGTCCCGGACCGTGCCGGGGGCGGGGGTGGCCGCCGGCACCCCGGGCAGGGCCGCGGCGAGCTCCCGCGGTGGGGCGGCGGCCGCGGTGGAGTACCACACGGCGGCCACCGCGGGCCCCCGGGCCAGGGCGGGCAGCCCGCCGGTGTGGTCGGCGTGGGCGTGGCTGAGGACCACGAGGTCGAGGCGGTCGATCCCCGCCCGGCGCAGGCAGCGCTCCAGCGCCCGCGGGTCGGGGCCGGTGTCGACGAGCACGGCCCGGGCCGGGCCGGTGCGCAGCAGCAGGGCGTCGCCCTGCCCGACGTCGCACACCAGCGCCTCCCACGCGGGCGGGGGGCGCCGCTCGAGGTGGGCCGCGCGCAGGGCGGCCGCGGCGACCAGGGCCACGAGCAGCGCGGCCGCGGCGGCGCGCCGGCGGCGGGTGCGGTCCCGGGCCCGCCAGTGCTCCTCGGGGTGGGACGGCGGGGCCGGTCCCCCGCGCAGCCGCCCGGCGGTCGGGCGCGGGCGGCGCCTGCGGAGGTCCAGGGCGTGCACCGCGAGCAGCACCGCCGCGCTGAGCCCGGCCATCAGCACGGCCCCGCCCGCCCCGGTGGGCCACGGCGCGAGGGCGCCCGGGGCGGCGGCGAGGCCGCGGGCGGTGCCGGCGACGAGGCGGGCGGCGAGCCCGCCGGCGGTCAGGGGCACGAGCGCCGCGGTCTCCCCCGCCCCGTCCGGCAGGGCCAGCAGCGCCAGCCCGAGCAGCCCGCAGACGGTGACCAGGGGGACCACCGGGGCGCTCAGGACGTTGGCCGGCAGGGCGTAGACCGGCACGGCCGGCTGCAGGAGCACGAGCACGGGCGCGCACCACAGCTGCGCGACGGCCGGGACGGCCACGGCGGTGCCGAGCAGCTCCGGCACCCGTGTCCCGAGCAGGCGCGTCAGCGGGCGGGCGGAGACCACGATCCCCGCGGTCGCGAGCACGGAGAGCACGAACCCGTACTCGGCGGCGAGTCCCGGGCGCACCACGAGCAGGACGGTCACGGCCGCGCCGAGGGTGGCCAGCGACACGGCCGGGCGGCCGGTGAGCAGCGCCAGGGCGGCCAGCCCGCCCATGGTGGCCGCCCGCAGGACGGAGGGGTCGGGGCCCACGAGGACGGCGAAGCAGCCCACCGCGCCCAGCCCGGCCAGCAGGCAGGTCCGGCGCCCGGCGCCCAGGGCCAGCGCGGCCCGGCCGGCGAGGACGGCCACGAGGGCGCAGTTGGCCCCGGAGACGGCGGTGAGGTGGGTCAGGCCGGTGTCGCGCATCGCCTGCTCGAGGGCGGGGTCGAGCCCGGCGCGCTCGCCGAAGGTCATGCCCGGCAGCAGCCCGGCGGCGTCGGGACCCAGCCGGTCGGTGCGTTCGGTGAAGCGGGCGCGCAGCCGCTCGCGCGCTCCGGGCTCCGGGCCGGGCACCACGGTCGGGGCCGCCGCGGCGCGCAGCACCGGGGCGGTGCCCGCGGTCCCGGGGCGGGCGGCCAGCACCGCCGTGAGCCGCTGCCCGGGCCGCAGGTCCGCCCAGGCGGGGCCCTGCGCGAAGACGGTCGCGGTCGTGCCGGCACGGGCCCGGCGGGCGTCGTGGACGACCTCCTCGAGGGCGAGCTCGACGACGACCCCGCTGCGCTCCTCCCCCGCGTCCCACGGGGCGCGCCCGGCCGGCTCCCCGGCGGACGGGGCGGCGCCCGGACCGGCCGGCGCGGTGCCCGGCGCCGCCGGCGCGGCGGACCACGGCCGCGGGGCCTCGAGCACCCGGGCGGTCACGGCCAGCGTCCCGCCCTCCGCCAGGGCGTCCCCGAGGGGCCCGCCGATGGTGGCCCGGCCGTCGGCGACGGCGCCGAGCAGCACCGCCGCGGCCGCGAGCGCGGCCAGGGCCAGCGCGGACCAGGCGGGCCCCGTCCGGGTGCCGGGGCGGGGGGTGCCCCGCAGCCGGGCGAGGGCGCGGGCGGCCAGGGGCGGTGCGGCCGCGGAGACGGCGGCGAGCAGGGCGAGGCAGGCGGCGGCGCCGGCGGCCGCGGGGAGCGGTCCGGGCCCGGTCGTGGCGAGCAGGGCGGTGACCCAGGCGGTGAGGGCCGCGGGCAGCAGGCGCAGGTCCCAGGTGCGGCCCGGGGCGCGGGCGTCGCGGTGCTCCTGGTGCTCGAGCGCGCGGGCCCACCGGCGGGCCCACCGGCGGGCCGGAGGGCTCACACGGTCACCAGCGGGGTGAGGGCGGCCATGAGGGCGGGGCCGATGCCCTCGACGGCATCGAGGTCGGCGACGGCGCCGAAGCCGCCGTGCGCGTCGCGGAAGGCGATGATGCGCTCGGCCAGGACGGGCCCGACCCGCGGCAGCTGCTCGAGCTCGGCGGCCGTGGCGGTGTTGAGGTCCAGGGGCGCGTCCGCGGTGTCCTTCCCCGCGCCGGCGGGTGCGGCCGGGCCGGGGGCACCGGGGGCCGGGGCGGACGGGTCACCGGGACCGGGCACGAGCACCTGCTGGCCGTCGGCGACGGGGGCGGCGAGGTTGATCCCGGCGGTGCTCGCCTGCGCGGTGAGCCCGCCGGCGGACTCGACGGCGTCCACGACGCGCGCCCCGGGGGCCAGGCGCACCACCCCGGGGCGGTGGACCTGCCCGGTCACGTGCACGAGCAGGGCCCCGTTCCCGGTCGTGGGCCCGGGGGACGGGGCGGACGGGCCCGGAGCGGGGTCGGGGGCGCTGCCCCGCGACGGCGGCGGGGACGCCGGGCCGGTCGCGGGTGCGGTGACGGGTGCGGCCGGCAGCTCCGCCAGCACGTCCCCGTCCTCCGGTGCGGAGGGGCCGAACACGGTCCAGGCCAGGGCGGCGAGCCCGCCGGCGGCCAGCAGCAGCAGGGAGCGGGGCACCCGGGTCCGGGCGGCGGTCTCCCAGCGGTGGGCGGGCCCGGGCGGGGCCTGGGGCGGGTCGTCGGCCGGGTGCTCGGCCGGCTCCCCGGGCGGGTCCCCCGGGGCCGAGGAGGAGGGTGTGCGCATGGGCCCACTCCACCGTCCCCGGGACGGCACCGGCAGGTGCGGGCCCCGCCCTGGGGACGGGCGGGCGGGGCCGGACCCCGTGGGGAGCGGCGGTGCCGGGGGTCCCCCGGCCGGGCGGGAGGGCTCAGTCCCCGCCCGGTGCGGTCCCCGGGGGCACCGGGTGCAGCACGGGGCGGGCGGAGGGGCCCTCGACCACGGCGGCGCGCGCGCCCAGGCCCACGTGCGCGGCGAGCACCGGCGGCAGCGGGCACACGAGCAGCCGCGCGTCCGGGCGGTGGGCCTCCACGAGCTGCTCGCCCAGTTCGCGGGCGCCGTCCTCGTCGCCCAGGTGGTGGAGCACCAGCACGGGGTCCTCGTGCTCGGCGGTGGCCAGGGCCTCCCCGACCAGGGCCGCGAACCGGGCGCGGGCCCGCGCGGCGGTGCGCGGCTTCTCCACCGCCACCAGCCGCCCCCCGTCGATCGACAGCAGCGGCCGGATCGGGAGCACCTGACTGAGCACGGCCGCCGAGGGCGCCAGCCGCCCTCCCCGGCGCAGGGGCTCCAGGGAGGGCACCCACAGCAGCAGGGTGTTGTCGCGGCTGCCCTCCCGGGCGGCCGCGGCGACGTCCTCCAGCCCCGCCCCGGCGCCGGCGGCGGTCCAGGCCCGCTGCACCCCGAAGCCCTGGGCCATCGCGGCGGTGCGGGAGTCCACGACCGTCACGGGCACGTCCACGGCCCGGCGGCCGATCCGGGCGGAGCCGGTGGTCCCGGACAGCTCCGCCGACAGGTGCACGGAGACGATGCCCTCGTAGCCGGCGGCCTCCAGGCGCCGGTAGACCCGCCGGAACTGCCCCGGGGACGGCCGCGAGGTCGTCACGGGCCGGCCCTCCGCGAGCGCCAGCAGCAGCGCGCGCGGCACCTCGTCGTCGCCGGCCCCGGGGGCGCGCTCCGGGGCGGGGAAGATCTGCCCGTCGATCATCACGGGCATCCCGACCACGGCCAGCCCGCCGGTGCCGGCGGCGGCGGCCGCCCAGGCCGGGGGCAGGGCGGCGGCGTCGTCGGTGACGACCGCGATCCGGCGCGCGCTCACGGGGCCGGGCTCAGACGACGATGTTGACGAGCTTGGGGGCGCGCACGATCACCTTGCGGATCTCGGCGCCGTCCAGCTGCCGGCGCACGGCCTCGGAGGCCAGGGCCAGCTCGCGCAGCTCGTCCTCGCCGATGCCGGCCGGGACCTCGAGCCGGTCGCGGACCTTGCCGCGGACCTGGACCACGGCGGTGACGGTGTCCTCGACGAGCAGGGCGGGGTCGACCTGCGGCCAGCCGGCGACGACGACGGAGCCCTCGTGGCCCAGGGCGTGCCACATGTCCTCGGCGGTGTAGGGGGCGACCAGGGACAGCAGGACCGCCACGGCCTCCGTGCCCTCGCGCACGGCCGGGTCGGCGGGGCCGCACCCGGAGTCGACGGCCTTGCGCAGGACGTTGACGAGCTCCATGGTCTTGGCGACGACCACGTTGAACTTCCCGGCGTCCAGCAGCTGGGCGGCGTCGTCGACGGCGCGGTGGGCGGCCCGGCGCACGGTCCCGTCCCCGCCGGCGGGGTCGGTGCCGGGGGCGGAGGCGACGTCCTGGGCCAGGCGCCAGGCGCGGGCCAGGAACTTCTGCGCCCCGGACGGGGAGACGTCGGCCCAGTCCACGTCGTCCTCCGGCGGGGAGGCGAAGACCATGGTCAGGCGCACGGCGTCGACGCCGTACGCGTCGAGCTGCTCACCGAGGTCCACGCCGTTGCCCAGCGACTTCGACATCGCCCGCCCGCCGTTGAGCACCTGGCCCTGGTTCAGCAGCGCCTTGAACGGCTCGGTGAAGTCCACCAGGCCCATGTCGTGGAGGACCTTGGTGAAGAACCGGGAGTAGAGCAGGTGCAGGATCGCGTGCTCGACCCCGCCCACGTACTGGTCCACGGGCAGCCACCGGCGGGTCTGCTCGGGGTCGAACGCGGCGGTCTCGTCGTTCGGGGAGGCGAAGCGCAGGTAGTACCAGGAGGAGTCCACGAAGGTGTCCATGGTGTCGGTGTCCCGCCGGGCGGGGCCCCCGCAGGCGGGGCAGGCGACGCCGACCCAGGACTCGGCCGCCGCGAGCGGGGACCGGCCCTTGGGCGCGAGCTGCTCCCCGCGCAGGTCCTCGGGCAGGCGCACGGGCAGCTGGTCCTCCGGCACGGGCACCTCGCCGCAGTCCGGGCAGTGCACGATCGGGATGGGCGCGCCCCAGAAGCGCTGGCGGGAGAGCAGCCAGTCGCGCAGCCGGTAGTTGACCTGCCGCCGCCCGGTGCCGGCGGCCTCCACGAGGCCGATGGCGGTCTCGATCGCCTCGGCCTTGCCCAGCCCGTCCAGGGCCCCGGAGTTGATCAGGGTGCCCTCGCCGGTGGTGGCGACCCCGGTCACGGCCGGGTCCTCCTCGCCGGTGTCCAGGACCGCGCGCACGGGCAGGCCGAAGGTGCGGGCGAAGTCGAGGTCGCGCTGGTCGTGGGCGGGCACGGCCATGATCGCCCCGGTGCCGTAGTCGGCCAGGACGTAGTCGGCGGCCCACACCGGCAGCTTCTCCCCGGTGAGGGGGTTGACGGCGTGGCGGCCCAGGAACACCCCGGTCTTGACCCGGTCGGTGGCCTGGCGCTCGATGTCCGACAGCGCCTTGACCTGCTCGCGGTAGGCGGCCAGCTCCGCGGCGTGCTCGGGGGCCACCAGCTCCTCGGCGAGGTCGGCGTCGGCGGCCACGACGAAGAACGTGGCGCCGTGGAGGGTGTCGGGGCGGGTGGTGAACACGGTCACGTCCCGGTCGCCGCCGTCGGCCCCGGCGCCCTCGACCGCGAAGTGCACGTGGGCGCCCTCGGAGCGCCCGATCCAGTTGCGCTGCATCGCCAGGACCCGCTCGGGCCAGTGCCCCTCCAGCTGGGCCATGTCCTCGAGCAGCCGGTCGGCGTAGTCGGTGATCTTGAAGTACCACTGGTTCAGGGCCTTCTTCGTCACCGGCGTCCCGCACCGCTCGCAGGCCCCGTCGACGACCTGCTCGTTGGCCAGCACCGTCTGGTCCTGGGGGCACCAGTTGACCGGGGAGTTCTTCCGGTAGGCCAGGCCGCGGTCGAAGAACTGCAGGAACAGCCACTGGGTCCACCGGTAGTACTCGGGGTCGGAGGTGTGGATCTCCCGGGACCAGTCGGCGCTGATCGCGTAGCGCTGGAACGAGGCCTTCTGCGTCTCGATGTTCGCGTAGGTCCACTCCGCGGGGTGGGCGTCGCGCTTGATCGCGGCGTTCTCGGCCGGCAGCCCGAAGGAGTCCCACCCGATCGGGTGCAGCACGTCGTAGCCGCGCTGGCGCCAGTAGCGGGCGACGACGTCGCCCATCGCGAAGGCCTCCGCGTGGCCCATGTGCAGGTCCCCGGAGGGGTAGGGGAACATGTCCAGCACGTAGCGGCGCTCGCGGGAGCCGTCGTCGAGCGGCTCGAAGACCCGCTGCTCGGCCCAGAAGGCTGGCCACCGCTGCTCGATGGCCCGGAAGTCGTAGCCGGTGGTCTCGGTCGTGTGCGGGTGTTCGGTCACGGTCCTCGCCTTCGCGCTCGGGGGACCGGCCCGGCCCGGGTCGCGGGCCGCCCGGTCGCGTGGGCGGCGCCCGGGCCGGACGGGACGGCCCGGGCGCGCGCCGACGGTGTCAACGGTGGTGGAATCCGTCCCATCCTAGCCCAGCGCCCCGCCCGCGGGCCCCGGGCCCGGGGCCCGCGGGCGGGGCGGGCAGCCGCTACCATCGGGGGCGTGCCGACCTCCGCCCCGCCCACCGCCCGGGCCCGCGAGCTCGTCCTCGACGGGCGCCGCGTGCGCTACTGGTGCCACGGCCCCGACGACGACGCCCTGCCCCCGCTGCTGCTCGTGCACGGCTTCCGCGGGGACCACCACGGCCTGGAGCTGCTCGCCCGCCGGCTGGGCCCGCACCGGCGGGTCGTGGTCCCGGACCTGCCCGGCTTCGGCCGCAGCGAGCCCCTGCCCCGCCGCCCGCACGACGTCCCCGCCTACACCGCCTTCCTGCACCGCTTCCTGGCCGCCCTGCCCGGAGGCCGGCCGGCGGCCGCGGTGCTCGGGCACTCCTTCGGGTCCGTGCTCGCCGCCCACCTGGCCGCCGAACACCCCGCGGACCTGGAGCGGCTCGTGCTGGTCAACCCCATCTGCGAGCCCGCCCTGGAGGGCCCCCGGGCGGTGCTGAGCCGCCTGACGGCCGCCTACTACCGGCTGGGCCGGGCCCTGCCCGAGCCGGTCGGCCGGGCCCTGCTGTCCGGGCGGGCGGTCACCGACGCGATGAGCGCGCTGATGACCGTCTCCCCCGACCCCGCGGTGCGCCGCTGGGTGCGCGAGCAGCACCGCACCCACTTCTCCTCCTTCGCCGACCGCGACGTCGTCCTCGAGGCCTACACGGCCTCCACGACCGGCACGGTCGCCCAGGTCGCCGAGCGCCTCGCCGTGCCCGTCCTGCTGGTGGCCGGGGCCGAGGACGAGCTGGGCTCCGTGGCCGCCCAGCGGCGGATGGCCGCCCGGATCCCGCGGGCGCGGCTGACGGTGCTCGCCGACGTGGGGCACCTGATCCACTACGAGGCCCCGGAGGTCACCGCCGCCCTGGTCCGGGACTTCCTGGGCCCGGCCGGGGGACGCCCGTGAGGCTGCTGCTCGACGCCCGCTACACCCGCCCCGAGGGCCACGACGGGATCAGCCGCTACGGGGCGAGCCTGATCGGCGCCGTCGCGGCCCTGGCCGCGACGGACCCGGGGCTCGACCCGGCCGTGCTCGTCAGCGACCGGCGCCAGCTGGCCGCGCTGCCGGAGCTGCCGCACGTGCTGGGCCCCTCGCCCGTCTCGGCCGCCGAGGCCGCCACCGGCCTGCTGCTGCGCCGGGTGCGGCCCGACGTCGTGTTCTCCCCGATGCAGACCATGGGCTCGGCCGGGCGCCGGCACGGGCTGGTGCTGACCCTGCACGACCTGATCTACTACGACCACCCCGAGCCCCCCGCCGACCTGCCCCCGGCGGTGCGGGTCCTGTGGCGGGCCTACCACCGGGCGTGGTGGCCCCAGCGGCTGCTGCTGGACCGCGCCGACGCGGTCGTGACCGTCTCGCACACCACCCGGGAGCTGATCGCCGCCCACCGGCTGACCCGCCGGCCCGTGCACGTGGTGCCCAACGCCGCCCAGCCCGGCAGCGTGGTCGACGACGCCACCGCCCTGGCCCGCCTGCCCCACCGGGAGCCCGTGCTGGTCTACATGGGCTCGTTCCTGCCCTACAAGAACGTCGAGACCCTGCTGCGCGCCGCCGCCCGGCTGCCCGATCACGAGCTGCACCTGCTCTCCCGCGTCCCCCCCGCCCGGCGGGCCGAGCTCGAGGCGCGCACCCCGCCCGGGGCCCGGGTCGTGTTCCACGACGGGGTGGGCGAGGACGAGTACCGGGACCTGCTCGCCCGGGCGGCCGCACTGCTGACCGCCTCCCGCGCCGAGGGCTACGGCCTGCCCGTGGTCGAGGCCCTGGCCGCGGGCACCCCCGTGGTGTGCAGCGACCTGCCCATCTTCCGCGAGGTCGCCGGGGACGCGGCCGCCTTCGCCCGGTCCGACGACGACGCCGGGTTCGCCGCCGCCGTGCGCGCCCTCCAGGACCCCGCCCGGGCCCGCGCCCAGGTGCTGGCGGGCCTGGACCGCGCCCGGGCCTACTCCTGGGAGGACTCGGCCCGGCGGCTGCTGGAGGTCGCCCGCGGGGTCCACGCCCGCCGCACGGCCCCCCGCCCGTGACCCGGGGCCGGGCCCGGCCCCGGCCCGGTCCCGCCCCGCCCGCGCGCCCGCCGCGGCGGGTGCGCCCGGGAGGAGGACCCGTGCACGTCGTGGTCTGCGGCGCCGGCACCGCCGGACCGGCCCTCGCCCTGCCGTTGCACCGGCAGGGCGCGGACGCCCCCGTCGTCGAGGCCGCCCCCGGCCCCCGCACCGAGGGCTGGGTGCTCGACTTCTTCGGCCCCGGCCACGCCGCCGCCCGGATGGGGCTGCTGCCCCGGCTGCAGGAGCTCAGCCGGCCCGTGGAGGAGCTCGTCCGGGCCGGGGCACCGCCCTGGAGGCCGACCTGCTCGTGGGCGACGACGGGCTGCGCTCCCGGGTGCGCACGGCCGCCTTCGGCCCGGTCCCGCTGCGGCTGCTCGGGATGCACACCGCGGCCTTCGCCGTCGAGGATCCCGCCCTGCACGCCGCCCTCGGCCGGCGGCTGTGGCTGACCGACACGCTCGACCGGATGCTGGGTCGCTGCGCCCTCGAGGGGGCACGGGTCCCCGTGGTCACCGTCCACCGCACCCCCGCCCCGCGGGCCGACGCCCGCGCGCAGCTGCGGGCGGTGTTCGCCGGGCTGGGCGGGCAGCGCTGCGGCTGCTCGCGCTGCCCGGCGCCGAGCGGCTGCTGCGGAGGCGGCCGGGCGGACCGGATCCACCGGGCGGGGACCTCCCCGCGGCACCCGGCCCGTCCTGAGCACCCCGGCCATCGCCCCGTCAGGGCACCGGCCAGGTGTGCACCGGGGCGTTGCCGTCCATGTGCCCGGCGTAGGCGGCGAGCATCCGGCGCAGGGCGGTGGGCCGGTCGGCGCCGTGGCGCTCGAAGTGCGCCACGGCCCGGGTCTGCCACACGGCCCCGTTGACCCCGGACACGCACCGGCCCTCGACGATCCCCAGGTAGCGCTCGACCACCTCCGGGGCGACCCCCCAGTCCCGCAGCCCCTCGTGGGCCAGGGGCAGCAGGTGGCGCAGCACGAGCTCGTCGGCGCCGACCTCCCCGAATCCGGGCCAGTAGAGCCGGGCGTCGATGCCGTCCCGGGCCGCCCGGTCGAAGTTCTCGGCGCAGGCCGCGAAGCTCATCCGCGTCCACACGGGCCGCTCCTGGCGGGCGAGCACCCGCCCGGCCCCGTAGTAGAACGCGGCGTTGGCCAGCACGTCGGCGATCGTCGGGCCCGCCGGCAGCACCCGGTTCTCCACCCGCAGGTGCGGGCGCCCGGCCACGACGTCGTAGACGGGGCGGTTCCACCGGTAGACGGTGCCGTTGTGCAGCCGCAGCTCGGACAGCTCCGGGGCCAGGCCCGCCCGCAGCGCCGCCGCGGGATCCTCGTCGGAGCACTCGGCCAGCAGCGCCGGGAAGTAGCGCACGTTCTCCTCGAACAGGTCGAAGATCGAGGTGATCCACCGCTCCCCGAAGAACACCCGCGGGCGCACCCCCTGGTTGCGCAGCTCCACGGGCCGGGTGTCCGTGGCCTGGGTGAACAGCGCGATGCGGGTCTCGGCGTGCAGCCGCCGCCCGAAGAAGTACGGGCTGTTGGCGCCCAGGGCCAGCTGCGGGGCGGCCAGCGCCTGCGCGGCGTTCCAGTGCGCGGCGAACTCGCCCGGGGCGACCTGCAGGTGCAGCTGCACGGAGGTGCACGCCGACTCCGGGGCGATGGAGTCGCTCCACGTCGAGACCCGCTCCCCCGTGGGCCCCTCGATCTCCAGGCGGATGTCCTCGCCGCGGGCCACGAAGATCGAGTCGTTGAGCGCGGTGTAGCGGTTGTTGTCGCTGATCCACGGCCGCCGGTAGTGCTCCGGGCGCAGGGTCGGCAGGATCCCGATGGCCACGATCCGGGCCCCCGTGCGCCAGGCCTTCGCGTCGGCGGCGTTGAGCGAGGCCCGCAGGTCCTCCTCCAGCTCCAGGGCCGCCCGCCCGGGCAGGGGCCGCGGGGCCACGTTGAGCTCGATGTTGTACTGCGCGAGCTCCGTCTGGTACTCCGGGTCGGCGATCTCCGCCAGGACCTCGGCGTTGCGGAACGCCGGTTCGAGGTCCTCGTCCACCAGGTTCAGCTCGATCTCCAGGCCCGTCAGGGGCCGGTCGAACTCGAACGCGGTCCCGCCCAGCATCCGCTCGAACACGTCCAGGTCCTCCCGGACCTTCTCCCGGTAGCGCCGGCGCTGCTCGCGCGTGTAGCTGCGGGAGCCGACCTCCTCGCCCACGACCACCTCCGATCCCCGGGCGCGCCCGCGCCCCGTGGACACCAACCAACCACACCGGGGCCCGCGCGCCAACACCCGCCCCGGCGGGGCGCCTCAGAGCAGGTCGGTGACGTCGCAGCGCACCTGCACCGGGGGGTGCTTGCGCAGCGCGGAGGCCTTCGCGCGCGCCGCCCGCAGCCGGCGGGTGACCTCCGCGGCGGGCCCGTAGCCGAAGAACAGCAGCGCCCGGTGCGGGGCGTCCTCCCCCGGCGGGGCGTCCTCCAGCGGTGTGGGGCCCACCACGCGCACGGTGCCCGGCAGCTCGAGGTCGGCCAGGAACGCCGCGACCGCGGCCGCCGGGCCGGTCACCGCCGCCGAGCGCACCGCCGGGGGCAGGCCCAGGGCGTGGCGCTCGGCCAGCTCCCGCTCGGCGTGCCCGGACGGGTCCCAGCGCACGAGCGCCCCGACCACGCCCTCGTGCCCGGCGGTGACGACGACGACGCCGCCGTCGCGGGCCCGGCGCACCAGGGCCGCCGCGTTGTACCACCGGCGCAGCACCTGCTCCGCGGCGCGCAGCGCCGGGCGCATCAGCATCCGGTCCCCGTCCAGCAGCAGCGCGGCCGCGTAGCCGCCCTCGGCCACCGGCTCCGCCCCCGGGGTGGCGACCACGAGGGCCGGGGCCGAGCCCACCGCCGCGCGCACGGTCTCGCCCGAGGAGGCGATCACGGGGACCCGGGGGAAGGCCCGGCCCAGCTCCTCCGCGGTGCGCAGCGCCCCGGCCGCGACCAGCCGCATCCGGGTCCCGCCGCAGGCCGTGCACGCCCACCGGTGGGCCGAGCGCCCGCACCACCCGCAGCGCGGGACCCCGCGGGCGGAGGGCACCCCGAGCGGGCCCTCGCAGGCGGTGCACCGGGCGGGCTCCCGGCAGCGCTCGCAGGCCAGGTGCGGGGCGTAGCCGGCGCGGGCGACCTGCACGAGCACCGGGCCGTGCTCGAGGGCGGCCCGGGCGGCGCGGAAGGCGGCCTCGGGCAGCCGGGCCCGGGCCGCGAGCGGGTCGCGGGCGCTGTGCCAGGAGTCGGCGGTGGCCACGACCCGGGGCATGAAGGCGCGCAGCACGTCCCGTCGCGGGGCCACCCGCCGGGCCCAGCCGGTGGTCACGAGCCGCTGCGCCTCGGGGCTGACGGCGTGGCCGGCCAGCAGCGCGGCGCAGCCCGTGGCCCCGGCGCGCAGCAGCAGCACGTCGCGCACGTGCTGGTAGGGGGCCCGCTGCTCGACGAGGTTCTCGTCGCCGTCGTCCCAGCAGCACACCAGTCCCAGCTCGTCCACGGGCGCGTAGGCGGCCGAGCGGGTGCCCAGCACCACGCGCACCTGCCCGGTGGCCGCGGCCAGGAACGCCCGGTAGCGGGGGGTGGGCCCGTCCTCGGCCTGCAGCCGCACGAGGTGCTCGGCGCCGATCTCGTCGGCCACGGTGTGCTCGAGGCGGGCCAGGGCCTTCTGGTCCGGGACCACCGCCACCGCCCCGCGCCCGGCGCGCCAGGCCGCCCCGATCGCGGCGGCGAGCACGTCCGTCCAGTCGTGGGCGGGGTGGGCGGGCAGCACCTCGGCCACCGCGCGCGGGGAGCCGCCGGCGGCGAGCTGGGCCAGGAAGGCGGGCCCGCCCTCGTAGTCGGCCCACGCGGCGTCGTGGGAGGGGCCGGGGGCCTGCGGGGACAGCCCGGTGGAGCGCTCGGGGGCCTCGGCCAGGCGCTGCTCGACCTCCTTCTCCACGCGCGCCACGCGGGGCGGCACGGCCAGGCGCACGACGTCGGCCGCGCTGCCGGCGCTGCGGGCCGCGACGTCCTCGGCGAGGCGGGCCACGGCCGGGGCCAGGACGGGCAGCGGGGACAGGACCCGGCGCAGCGGCTGCAGCCGCCCGCGCACCTGGGTCGCCGCGGTGCGCTCGAGCACGAAGCCGGTGAGCTCCTGGCCGCCGAAGCCGACCTTCACCCGGGCACCGGGCACCGCGGTCGCGGCCATCTCGGCGGGCACGGCGTAGTCGAAGGCCCGGTCCAGGTGCGGGACGTGGGTGTCCAGCAGCACCCGGGCCACGGGGTCGCGCTCGGCGGTGCGCGGGGCGCCCACGCCCTCGGCCCCGGGCCGGGCCGGCGGGAAGCCCGCGAGGAGGGACAGCTGCCGCGGGGCCTCCGCGGCGGCCGGGTGCTCCTCGCCGGGCACGCTCAGGCCCCGGCGGCCGACCGCAGCTCCTCCACGCGGTCGGTGCGCTCCCAGGTGAACCCCGCCTCGGCGCGGCCGAAGTGGCCGTGGGCGGCCGTGCGGGCGTAGATCGGGCGCTTGAGGTCGAGGTCCTCGATGATCGCCAGCGGCCGCAGGTCGAAGACCTCGCGCACGGCCCGCTCGATGCGCACCGGGTCCACGTGGGCGGTGCCGAAGGTCTCGACGTAGAGGCCCACGGGCGCGGCGCGCCCGATGGCGTAGGCGACCTGGATCTCGGCGCGGTCGGCCAGGCCGGCGGCCACGACGTTCTTGGCCACCCAGCGCATCGCGTAGGCGGCGGAGCGGTCGACCTTGGAGGGGTCCTTGCCGGAGAAGGCGCCGCCGCCGTGGCGGGCCATCCCGCCGTAGGTGTCGACGATGATCTTGCGCCCGGTCAGCCCGGCGTCGCCCACGGGGCCCCCGCGCACGAAGTTGCCGGCGGGGTTGGTGATGATCTCGGTGGCCGACAGGTCCAGCCCGGTCTCGGCCAGGACGGGGTCGATCACGGAGGCGCGCAGGTCCGAGGCGAGCTGGCCCAGGTCGTAGCCCTCGGCGTGCTGGGCGGAGACGACCACGGTGTCCACGCTCACGGGCCGGTCGCCGTCGTAGCCGAGGGTGACCTGGGTCTTGCCGTCGGGGCGCAGCCCGGGCAGCACCGCGGTCTTGCGCACGCGGGTGAGCTGCTCGGAGAGGCGGTGGGCGATCCAGATGGGCGCGGGCATGTACGCCTGCGTCTCGTTGGAGGCGTAGCCGAACATGATGCCCTGGTCCCCTGCGCCCTGGGCGTCGCGGGGGTCGGCGGCGCGTCCCTCGCGCACCTCGAGGGACCTGAAGACGCCCTCGTAGATCTCCGGGGACTGCTCGCCCACGCTGATGGACACCCCGCAGAACTCGCCGTCGAAGCCGTGCACCGAGGAGTTGTAGCCGATGTCGAGCAGCGTCTTGCGCACCACGGAGGGGATCTCCACGTAGCCGCGGGTCTTGACCTCCCCGGCGACGTGCACCAGCCCGGTGGTCACCATCGTCTCGACGGCCACCGAGGACTCGGGGTCCTGGCGCAGCAGCTCGTCCAGGATGGAGTCGCTGATCTGGTCGCAGATCTTGTCGGGGTGGCCCTCCGTGACGGACTCGGAGGTGAACAGTCTCAGGTGCTGGGTCGTCTCGCTCACGGGAGTCCACACTACCCGCCGCCCCGGACGGCACAGCGCCCGCGCGGGGCGGGCGCGGGGCCCGCTCAGCCGGCGGGGACGGCGGCGAGCTCCCGCGCGATGCGGTCCACGAGGCCGCGGGCGACCTCGTCCTTCGTGCCCTCGAGGACCTGCTCGTCGCCGCCGCGGGCGGAGAGCACGGTCAGGGCGGTGGTGTCCTGCCCGAAGACGAGGTCCTCCCCGACCTGGTTGACGGCGAGCAGGTCGCAGCCCTTGCGGGCGAGCTTCTGCCGGCCGAACTCCACGGGTGTGGTCCCCGCCTCCCCGGTCTCGGCGGCGAAGCCGACGACGAGCTGGCGGCGCCGGGCGGTGTTGCGCAGGTCCACGAGCTCCCGCAGGATGTCGGGGTTGCGCACGAGCTCCAGCACCGGGGCGGAGCCGTCCTCGGTCTTCTTCATCTTGGTCTCGGCGACCCGGGCCGGGCGGTAGTCGGCCACGGCCGCGGCCATGACCACGACGTCGGCGCGGGCGGCGGCGCGCACGCAGGCGCGCCGCAGCTGCTCGGCGCTGCCGGCGTGGACGAGCTCGACCCCGGCGGGCGGGGCGACCTCGAGGTGGGCGGCGGCCAGCACGACCTCCGCCCCGGCGTCGCGGGCGGCGGCGGCGACCGCCACGCCCTGGCGCCCGGAGGAGCGGTTGCCCAGGAAGCGCACCGGGTCCAGCGGCTCGCGGGTGCCCCCGGCGCTGACGAGCACCCGCAGCCCGGCCAGGGGGCCCTCCCCACCGCCGGCCCGGGCGGCCAGGCGCAGGGCGGCGTCGTGGATCACCTCGGGCTCGGGCAGCCGGCCCGGGCCCGAGTCGGGGCCGGTGAGCCGGCCCACGGCGGGCTCGAGCACGGTGTGCCCGTGGGCGCGCAGGGCCGCCACGTTGGCCTGGACGGCCGGGTTGAGCCACATCTCGGTGTGCATCGCCGGGGCGAACAGCACCGGCGCGCGGGTGGCCAGCAGCGTGGTGGTCAGCAGGTCGTCGGCGTGGCCGTGGGCGGCGCGCGCGAGCAGGTCGGCGGTGGCGGGGGCGACGACGACGAGGTCCGCGGTCTGGCCCTGGTGGACGTGGTTGACCTCGTCCACGCGGTCGAAGACGTCGGTGCTCACCGGCACCCCGGACAGCGCCTCCCACGTCGGGGCGCCGACGAAGCGCAGCGCGGCGGCGGTGGGCACCGGCACGACCTCGTGGCCGGCCTCCGTGAACAGCCGCAGCAGCAGCGCGGCCTTGTAGGCGGCGATGCCCCCGCCGACGCCGAGGACGACCTTCACGCCGTGCGCCCCGCCCGGGACCGGGGGCTCACTGGTCCTGGAGGTCCCCGGGCTCCCGGCCCGGCTCCTGCGGGGCGGCGTCGGCGGCGTCACCGGCGCCGTCGGCGGGGTTCTCCGTGCCGTCGCCGGGCAGGTCGCCCAGCGGCTCGGGGGCGCCCGCGGAGAAGTCCACGCTCGCGCCGTCGGAGAACGCGGCTCCTGCGGAGAAGTCCTCGTCCTCGGTGCGGGCGAAGAAGTCCGCGCCGAAGACGTCGGCGGCGACGTCCTGCTCGCTCACGAGCTGGCCGTTCTCGGCGAAGCCGGCGTGCTCGACCGGGCGGGCGTCGATCAGGCCCTCGTCGATCTCGCGGAAGGCGATGGACAGCGGCTTCTCGTTGAGCTGGGTGTCCACCAGCGGGCCGACGTACTCGAAGAGCCCCTCGTGCAGCTGGGAGTAGTAGGCATTGATCTGCCGGGCCCGGCGGGCGCCGAAGATCACGAGTCCGTACTTGGAGTCGGACTTCTTCAGCAGGGCGTCGATCGGCGGGTTGATGATGCCTTCGGTGTGGGATGACAAGCGTTCGCTCCAGACGGGTGGACGGGGTTCAGGATGCGTGCTCGGGGTGGCCCCCCATGAGCTGCACCAGTTCGGCGGCGGCGCGCTCGACCCGGTCGTTGACGACGGTGTGGTCGAACTCGGGCTCGGCCGCGAGCTCCAGTTTAGCGGTTTCCAGCCGGCGCCGCTGTTCCTCGGGGGTCTCGGTGCCCCGGCCCACGAGCCGGGCGACCATCTCGTCCCAGCTGGGCGGGGCCAGGAAGACGAAGGTGGCCTCCGGCATGGTCTCGCGGATCTGCCGGGCCCCCTGCAGGTCGATCTCCAGCAGGACGCTGCGCCCGGCGTCCAGCGCGCGCTCCACGGTGGGCCGCAGCGTGCCGTAGCGGTGGGAGTTGTGCACCACCGCCCACTCCAGCATCCGCCCCTCGCGCACCATCTCGTCGAACTGCTCGTCGGTGACGAAGTAGTAGTGCACGCCCTCGACCTCCCCGGGGCGGGGGGCGCGGGTGGTCGCGGAGACCGACAGCCACACCTGCGGGTAGTGGTCGCGCACGTAGGTCGACACGGTGCCCTTGCCGACCGCCGTGGGGCCGGCGAGCACGGTGACGGACGGGCGCGCGGGGCGGGGCGCGGCAGGGCTCACGGATTCTCCTCCTGGACGTGGGGTTCCCCCCAAATCTAGCCCACGCCGGGGCCGCCCCGTCCGGCACGGGCCCGCCGCCACCCCCGCCGGGCCCCGAGGAGGGGCGGGCGGGGGCGCTCAGCGGTCGAAGTGCTCCACGAGCGCCCGGCGCTGGTGAACGCCCAGCCCCCGCAGGCGCCGGGTGCGCGCGATGCCGATCTCGTCCATGATCGCCGCCGAGCGGACCTGCCCGATCCCGGGCACGGACTCCAGCAGGTCCGAGACCTTCAGCCGGCTCACGGCCTCGTCCCGGTCCGCCCGCTCCAGGATCTGCGCCACCGTGAGCGTGCGCTCGCGCAGGCCCTTCTTGACCTCCGCGCGCACGGTGCGCGCCCTCGTGGCCTTCTCGCGCGCGGCGGCCCGCTCCTCGTCGGTCAACGGACGCAGTGCCATGTGGTTCCTCCTCGTCGGCACGGACGGCAGCCCCGTCCCGTCGGAGGACGGACCGCCCGTTTGCAATCGAAACTACATGAGGAACGATGCATTTGGAACCATCCGAACCGCGTCGTGACCTGCGGTGCCGTCCGCCGGCGGGCTCAGCCGAGGGTCTCCGCGAGCTCCCCGGCCGAGCGCCGCACGGCCTCGCGCAGCGCCGGCACGGACGGGCCCTCGCGCAGGATGGCCCGGCTGGAGGTCGCCAGCACCTGCCCGCGGGCGCCGCCGAAGACGGCCGGCAGGTCCTGGGCGCGGGCGCCCTGCGCCCCGTAGCCGGGCGCCAGCAGGGGCCCGCGCACGGCGCGCAGGTCCAGGCCCAGCTCCTCGAGCGCGGGACCGACGGTGGCCCCGACGACCAGCCCGCACGGGCCCAGCCCCGCGCGACCGGCCGGGCCCCCGGACGGGCCGGCGGCGTCCTCCGACAGGCGGGCGGCGTTCTCGGCGGCGGCCGCCTCGACCACCCCCCGGGCGACCGAGCCGGGGGCGCCCGCGTGCTGGACGGCCCGGCCCTCCGGGTTGGAGGTCAGGGCCAGCACGAACGTCCCGCGCCCGGTGCGCGCGGCCAGCTCGAGGGCCGGGCGCAGCGAGCCGAAGCCCAGGTAGGGGCTCAGCGTCACGGCGTCGGCCGCGAGGGGGGAGCCCTCCCCCAGCCAGGCGGCCGCGTAGGCCTCCATGGTGGAGCCGATGTCCCCGCGCTTGGCGTCGGCCACGGTCAGCAGCCCGGCGGAGCGGGCCTGCGCCAGCAGCTCCTCGAGGGCGGCGATCCCGGCGGAGCCGTGGGCCTCGTAGAGGGCCACCTGCGGCTTGAGGGCCGCGGCGTGGCCGGCGGCCGCCTCGAGCACCGCGGCGCCGAAGCGGCGCAGCCCCTCGGCGTCGCGCGGCAGGCCCCACGCCTCGAGCAGGCCAGGGTGCGGGTCCACGCCCACGCACAGCGGGCCGTGGGCGTCCATGGCCGCCCCGAGCCGCGCGCCGAAGGACGCGCGGGCGGGGGCGGGCTCAGGCACCGACGACCTCGGCCGGGCGGGCGGTGAGCTCCGCCAGGCGCTGCTCGTGCTCCTGCAGGGAGGTGACGTCCCACGCGTAGGCGCGCAGGGCGGTGACCGCCTGCAGGGCCGCGCCGAGCACGGAGACCGTGGTCATCATGGGCACCCCCACGCTGGTGGCCGCGGCGCGGATCTCGTAGCCGTCGTGGCGGGCGGCGCCGCCGGCGGGGGTGTTGAAGATCAGGTCGATCTCCCCGTCGGTGATCATGTCCACGATGGTGCGCTCCCCCGGGGCGGCCTCGCGGATCTTGCGCACCACGGTCGAGTCGATGCCGTTGCGCCGCAGCACGGCCGCGGTCCCGGCCGTGGCGAGGACCTCGAAGCCGAGGTCGCGGAACATGCGCACGTAGACGATCGAGGCGCGCTTGTCCTTGTTGGCGACCGAGACGAAGATCCGCCCGCCGGTGGGCAGGGACACGTTCGCGGCGGCCTGGGCCTTCGCGAAGGCGGTGTCGAAGTACTTGTCCAGGCCCATGACCTCGCCGGTGGAGCGCATCTCGGGCCCGAGCAGGGAGTCCACCACGGCGCCCTCGGCGGTGCGGAAGCGGGCGAAGGGCAGCACGGCCTCCTTCACGGCCACCGGTGCGGAGGCCGGCAGGGTCGAGCCGTCGGCGCGCAGGGGCAGGCGCCCCTCCTCGCGCAGCCGGGCGATCGTGGTGCCGGTGCCGATCAGCGCCGCGGCCTTGGCCAGCTGCACCCCCGTGGCCTTGGAGACGAAGGGCACGGTACGGGAGGCGCGCGGGTTGGCCTCGATGACGTGGAGCAGGTCGGAGGCGACGGCGAACTGGATGTTGATCAGCCCGCGCACCCCGACCCCGCGGGCGATGGCCAGGGTCGCCTCGCGCACGCGCTCGACGACGTCGGGACCCAGGGAGATCGACGGCAGCGTGCACGCGGAGTCCCCGGAGTGGATCCCGGCCTCCTCCAGGTGCTCCATGATCCCGCCCACGTAGAGCTCGTGGCCGTCGTAGAGGGCGTCGACGTCGATCTCGATCGCGTCCTCGAGGAACTTGTCGATCAGCGCCGGGCGCGACGGGGAGACCTCGGTGGCGTTCTCGAGGTAGCGGGCCAGGGCCGCCTCGTCGTAGACGATCTCCATCCCGCGCCCGCCCAGCACGTAGGAGGGGCGCACGAGCACCGGGTAGCCGATCTGGTCGGCGATGCGCTTGGCCTCGGCGAACGTGGAGGCGGTGCCGTTCTTGGGCTGGCGCAGCCCGGCCTCCCCGAGCACCCGGGCGAACTCGCCGCGGTCCTCGGCGAGGTCGATCGCCTCGGGGGTGGTGCCGAGCACGGGCACGCCGGCGGCCTTGAGCTGGGCGGCGAGCTTGAGCGGGGTCTGCCCGCCCAGCTGCACGAAGACCCCGAGCAGCCCGCCGGAGCGGCGCTCGGCCTCAACGACCTCCATCACGTCCTCGAAGGTGAGGGGCTCGAAGTACAGCCGGGTGGAGATGTCGTAGTCGGTGGAGACGGTCTCGGGGTTGCAGTTGACCATGACGGTCTCGTAGCCGGCCTCCCGCAGCACGAGGGAGGCGTGCACGCAGGAGTAGTCGAACTCGATGCCCTGCCCGATCCGGTTCGGCCCGGAGCCGAGGATCATGATCGAGGGCTGGTCGTGGGGCCGGATCTCCGACTCCTCGTCGTAGGAGGAGTAGTGGTAGGGGGTGAAGGCCTCGAACTCGGCGGCGCAGGTGTCCACGGTCTTGAACACCGGGCGGATGCCCAGGGCGTGGCGCACGCCGCGGACCACCGCCGGGTCGAGGTGGACGAGGGCCCCGATCTGCTCGTCGGAGAAGCCGTGGCGCTTGGCCAGGCGCAGGGTGCGGGCCGAGAGGTCGGTGTCGGCGGCCACGGCCCCGGCGACCTCGTTGAGCAGCACGAGCTGGTCGAGGAACCAGGGGTCGATGCCGGTGGCCCCGTAGAGCCGCTCCACGGACGCGCCGGCCAGCAGCGCCTGCTGGACCTGCTGGATCCGCTCGGTCGTGGGCGTGCGGGCGGCCTCCACCAGCCGGTCCAGGCCGGCGTCGTCGAGGGCGGGGGGCACGAACGAGAAGGAGGAGCCCTTCTGCTCGAGGGAGCGCATGGCCTTCTGCAGGGCCTCGGTGAAGTTGCGCCCGATGGCCATGGCCTCGCCCACGGACTTCATGGTGGTCGTCAGCGTGGGGTCCGCCGCCGGGAACTTCTCGAACGCGAAGCGCGGGACCTTCACGACGACGTAGTCCAGCGTCGGCTCGAAGGAGGCCGGGGTCTTGCGGGTGATGTCGTTGGGGATCTCGTCGAGGGTGTAGCCCAGCGACAGCTTCGTGGCGATCTTGGCGATCGGGAAGCCGGTGGCCTTGGAGGCCAGCGCCGAGGAGCGGGAGACCCGCGGGTTCATCTCGATGACGACGACGCGGCCGGTGTCCGGCTCGATCGCGAACTGGATGTTGCACCCGCCGGTGTCGACGCCGACCTCGCGGATCACGGCGATCGCGATGTCGCGCAGCTTCTGGTACTCGCGGTCGGTGAGCGTCATGGCCGGGGCCACCGTGATGGAGTCGCCGGTGTGCACGCCCACGGGGTCGAAGTTCTCGATGGAGCACACGACCACGACGTTGTCGTTGCGGTCGCGCATCATCTCCAGCTCGTACTCCTTCCAGCCGAGGATGGACTCCTCCAGGAGCACCTCGGAGGTGGGGCTGTACTGGATGCCGGCGCCGGCGATGCGGTGCAGGTCGGCCTCGTCGTAGGCCATGCCCGAGCCGAGCCCGCCCATGGTGAAGGACGGGCGCACGACCATCGGGTAGCCCAGCTCCTCGGCCGCGGCCAGGGCCTCGTCCATCGAGTGGACGATCACCGACCGGGCCGACTCCGCGCCGCAGCGCTCCACGACGCCCTTGAACTTCTCCCGGTCCTCACCGAGGTTGATCGCCTCGACGTTGGCGCCGATCAGCTCCACCCCGTACTTCTCGAGCACCCCGTTGGCGTCGAGGGCGATCGCCGTGTTCAGCGCCGTCTGCCCGCCCAGGGTCGGCAGCACCGCGTCGGGGCGCTCCTTGGCGATGATCTTCTCGACCACCTCGGGGGTGATGGGCTCGACGTAGGTGGCGTCGGCGAACTCGGGGTCGGTCATGATCGTGGCCGGGTTGGAGTTGACGAGGACCACGCGGATCCCCTCCTCCTTGAGCACCCGCAGGGCCTGCGTGCCGGAGTAGTCGAACTCGGCGGCCTGGCCGATGACGATCGGCCCGGAGCCGATGACGAGAACGCTTGCGATGTCTGTCCTGCGCGGCATGTCAGTGCTGCCCTTCCTGTGCGGCCCCGGCGCCCTGCGCGTCCTGCGCGCCGCGGGGGTCGGCGTTGTCGATGGTGGGGTCGGCGCGGCCGTCCCGGTGGCTGTCCATGAGCTCGACGAAGCGGTCGAAGAGGTAGGAGGCGTCGTGCGGGCCCGCGGCGGCCTCGGGGTGGTACTGCACGGAGAACGCGGGCAGGTCCAGGCAGTTGAGGCCCTCGACGACGTCGTCGTTGAGGCACACGTGGCTGACCTCGACGCGGCCGAACTCCTCCAGCGGCGCCGTCACGGGGCCCTCGAGGGGGGCGTCGACGGCGAAGCCGTGGTTGTGCGCGGTGATCTCCACGCGACCGGTCCGGCGGTCGAGCACGGGCTGGTTGATGCCCCGGTGGCCGAAGACGAGCTTGTAGGTGCCGAAGCCCAGGGCCCGGCCCAGCAGCTGGTTGCCGAAGCAGATCCCGAAGAACGGGGTGCCCGAGCGCAGCACGGCGCGCAGCGTCTCGATCTGGCGCTCGGCCGTGGCCGGGTCGCCGGGGCCGTTGGAGAAGAACACCCCGGAGGGGCGGCGGGCGGCGATCTGCTCCCAGCCGGCGGTGGCGGGCACCACGTGCACGCGCACCCCCCGCTCGGCGAAGCGGTGCGGGGTCATGGACTTCAGGCCCAGGTCCACGGCCACGAGCTCGTGGCGGACCTCCCCCTCCCACCCGTGCTCGGCGGGCTCGACGACGTAGGGCTCGGGGACCGTGACGGTCTCGGCCAGGGCCCGGCCCTCCATCCGCTCGGCGGCGGTCACGGCCGCGACCAGCTCGGCGTCCGGGCGGCGGGCGGCGTCCCCGGAGAAGATCCCGCCGCGCATGGCCCCGCGGTCGCGCAGGTGGCGGGTGATCGCCCGGGTGTCGACGTCCTGGATGCCGACGACGCCCTGCGCGGCCAGCTGCTCGTCGAGGGCGCCCTCGGCGCGCCAGTTCGAGGGGCGGCGGGCGGGGTCGCGCACCACGTAGCCGGCGACCCAGATGCGGCGGGACTCGGCGTCGGCGGCGTTGACGCCGGTGTTGCCGATGTGCGGGGCGGTCTGCACGACCAGCTGGCCCGCGTAGGAGGGGTCGGTGATGGTCTCCTGGTAGCCGGTCATGCCGGTGGAGAACACGGCCTCGCCCAGGGCGGTGCCGAGCGCGCCGTAGGCCCGGCCGCGGAAGACGCGGCCGTCCTCCAGCACGAGCACGGCGGGTTCTGTGGTGGTGGAGCTCACGGTGTCCTCACGTTCGTTCGTGGTTCGGGTCGGGCAGGTGCGGGGGCGCTCAGGCCGGCAGGCCGGGGGCGAGGGCCTCGAGGGCGGCCAGCAGCCGTCGGCGGTCGGCGGCGCGGCGGGTGCGGAAGCCGGTGTCCACGGGGGTGCCGCCGAGGGACCAGGTGAGCACGACGAGCCCGTCGCGCTCGACGAACTTCCCGGCCATCCCGGAGGCCGTGCCGGTCCCGAGCACGGCGGCGGCGGGCACGAACAGCGGCGCCTCGCCGTCGCGGGCGTAGAGCACGCCGTCGTCGTGGACGGCCACGGCGGCGCGGGCGCGCAGGCCCAGCCCGTGGGCGGCGACCCGCTCGAGCGGAGCGCCCTGCAGGGTGGTGCTCACGTACATGCCCGCCACGGCCAGCCGCGGGGTCCGCTCCGCGAGCCCGGCCGGCGGGGCGGGCGGGGCGGGCAGGCCGGCCTGGCGGCGCAGCCGCCCGGCCCATCCCCGGCGGATCAGGACGAACAGGGCGGTGACGACGAGCAGCGTCAGCAGCACGGCGGTCGTTTCGGGACCCATGCGGGCAGCCTCCGGGCGGTGGTGAGGGGCGGACGGGGGGTCAGGCGGCGGGAACGGGGGTGTTGAGCCGGCCGTCGAGGACGGTGGGGTGGCCGCGGTAGAAGGTCGCCCGGACGGCGCCGGGCAGCTCCGTGCCGCGGTAGGGGCTGTTGCGGCCCTTGGAGGCGTGGCGGGCGGGGTCCACGGTCGTGCGGGCGGCGGGGTCCCACAGCACGAGGTGGGCGGGCTCGCCCTCGGCCAGCGGACGGCCCTGGCCGGCGAGGCGGCCGATCCGGGCCGGGGTCTCGGAGGTGATGCGGGCGACCCCGCGCCAGTCGAGCAGGCCGGTGTCCACGAGGGTGTGCTGGACGACCGACAGGGCGGTCTCCAGTCCGGTCATGCCGTTGGCCGCGCAGGACCACTCGCACTCCTTGTCCTCGGCGGGGTGCGGGGCGTGGTCGGTGCCGATGACGTCGATGGTGCCGTCGGCGACGGCCTCGCGCAGGGCCCGGACGTCCTCGTCGGTGCGCAGCGGCGGGTTGACCTTGTAGACCGGGTCGAAGGTGCGCACGCGCTCGTCGGTGAGCAGCAGGTGGTGGGGGGTGGCCTCGGCGGTCACGTCGATGCCGCGCTGCTTGGCCCAGCGCACGATGTCCACCGAGCCCCTGGTGGAGAGGTGGCAGATGTGCACCCGGGAGCCGACGTGCTGGGCGAGCAGGACGTCGCGGGCGATGATCGCCTCCTCGGCCACGGCCGGCCAGCCGGTGAGCCCGAGCTCGGCGGAGACCGCGCCCTCGTTCATCTGGGCGCCCTCGGTCAGCCGCGGCTCCTGGGCGTGCTGGGCGACGACGCCGTCGAAGCCCTTGACGTACTCCAGCGCCCGGCGCATCAGCACCGGGTCGTGCACGCACATGCCGTCGTCGGAGAAGACCCGCACGCCGGCCCGGGAGTGGGCCATGGCGAGGATCTCGGCCAGCCGCTCGCCCCGCAGGCCCACGGTCACGGCCCCCACGGGGCGGACGTCGACCCACCCGGCGGCCCGGCCGAGCTCGTGGACCTGTTCCACGACGCCGGCGGTGTCGGCGACGGGGTCGGAGTTGGCCATGGCGAACACGGCGGTGTAGCCGCCCAGGGCCGCGGCGCGGGTGCCGGTCTCCACGGTCTCGGCGTCCTCGCGGCCGGGCTCGCGCAGGTGGGTGTGGATGTCCACGAGCCCGGGCAGGGCGACCAGCCCGGCCGCGTCGACGACGACGGCGTCGCCGGCCTCGGCGGAGAGGTCGGGGCCGATGCGCTCGATGCGGCCCCCGGCCAGGAGGAGGTCGGCGGTCTGCTCGCCGAGCAGGGCGGCGCCCTGGATGAGGTACGAGGTCACGGGATTCAGCGCTCCTGGGCGTGTACGGGGTCGGTGGGGGTGTCGAGGTCGTCGCCGGAGAGCAGCAGGTAGAGCACCGACATGCGCACGGAGACGCCGTTGCGGACCTGGTCCAGGACGGTGGAGCGCGGGGAGTCCGCGGCGGCCGAGGAGATCTCCAGGCCCCGGTTCATCGGGCCCGGGTGCATGATCGCCGTGGGCGCCCCGGCGGCGTCGAGGGCCGCGAGGCGCTCCGGGGTCAGGCCCCACTCGCGGGCGTACTCCTGCGGGGTGGGGAAGAACGCGGCGTGCATCCGCTCCCGCTGCACCCGCAGCATCATCACGGCGTCGGGGGCCGGGTCCAGCGCCTGGTCCAGGGAGTAGACGACCTCGCACGGCCACTGCCCCACGCCCACGGGCAGGAGGGTGGGCGGGGCCACGAAGGTCACGCGGGCGCCGAGGGTGGTGAGCAGCCACAGGTTCGAGCGGGCGACCCGGGAGTGGAGGACGTCGCCGACGACGGCCACGTGCAGGCCCTCGAGGTCCAGGCCGCGGGTGCTCTCCCGCCCCTCGGTGCGGGCCCGGTGCTGGCGCAGGGTCATGGCGTCGAGCAGCGCCTGGGTCGGGTGCTCGTGGGTGCCGTCCCCGGCGTTGACCACGGCGGCGTCGATCCAGCCGGACTCGGCCAGCTGCTGCGGGGAGCCGGAGGCGGAGTGGCGGATCACCACGGCGTCGGCGCTCATCGCGGCCAGCGTCTGCGCGGTGTCCTTGAGGGACTCGCCCTTGGAGACCGAGGAGCCCTTGGCCGAGAAGTTCAGCACGTCCGCCGAGAGCCGCTTGGCGGCCGTCTCGAAGGAGATGCGGGTGCGGGTGGAGTCCTCGAGGAAGAGGTTCACGACCGTGCGCCCGCGCAGGGCCGGCAGCTTCTTGACGGCGCGCTGGCCCACGGCGGCCATCTGGTCGGCCGTGTCCAGCACGGTGAGCGCGGCGTCGTAGGAGAGGTCCTTGGTGGAGAGCAGGTGCCTCATGCGCCGGCCGCCTGGGCGGGGGCCTCGATGACCACGCAGTCGGCGTGCTCGGCCGGGCGGGGCTCGGGGTCGGTCTCCCTCAGGCGCACCCGCACCTTCTCCTGGGAGGAGGTGGGCAGGTTCTTGCCCACGTGGTCGGCGCGGATCGGCAGCTCCCGGTGCCCGCGGTCCACGAGCACGGCCAGGCGCACGACGCGGGGGCGGCCGAGGTCGACGAGGGCGTCGAGGGCCGCGCGCACGGTCCGGCCCGAGTACAGGACGTCGTCGACGAGCACGACGGTGCGCCCGTCGAGGCCGGCCACGGGGATGCGCGTGGGCTGCGGGGTGCGGGCGGGGTTGCGGCGCAGGTCGTCGCGGAACATGGTGACGTCGAGCTGGCCGAGGCCGGTGGCCGGGTCGAAGCCCGGGTCGGTGGCGGCGATGCGCTCGGCGATCCGGCGGGCCAGCGGGTAGCCGCGGCGCGGGATGCCGAGCAGGACGAGGTCCTCGCTGCCCTTGTTCGCCTCGAGGATCTCGTGGGCGATGCGCGTGAGCGCACGGTCGATGTCGGCCGCCGAGAGGATGACGCGCGTGCTCACGGGCCCCGCGGGGGTGCCCGGCACGGAGGTGTCGCCGGTCAAGGGTGCCGCCTCCTTCCCCGCCTCACAGGACGGACTTAAAGGTTGCTTGCTCGGCTCAAGGTAGCACAGCGGCCCCGCCGCGCCCGGCGGGCCGTGACCTGGGTCTCCTCCCCCGGCCCGGCCCCGGCCGTCCCGGGCGGGCGGGACGGCCGGGGCCCCGGGGACCGTGCGGTCCCCGGGGCCCCGGTGCGGTGCGCGGCTCAGCCGAGCAGGGTGGGCTTCATCTGCTGCAGCCGGCCCAGCAGGCCGTTGACGAAGCGCGGGGACTCGTCCCCGCACAGCTCCCGGGCCAGGGACACGGCCTCGGCCACGGCCACCGCGTCCGGGACCTCCTCGTTGTAGAGCAGCTCCCACGCGCCCACGCGCAGCACGTTGCGGTCCACGGCGGGCATCCGCTCGAGGGTCCAGCCCTGCGAGTACGTCTCGAGGTACTCGTCGATCTCGCCCCGGCGCATCAGCACCCCGTGCACCAGCTGCTCGGCGTAGGGCGAGACCAGCGCGTCGCTGTGCAGGCGGCGGCGCTCCATGACCTCGCGCGCGTCCTGGCCGCGCTGCTCGGCCTCGAACAGGATCTCGACGGCGCGCCGGCGCGCCTTCCCCCGGGCGCTCACTCGTTGACGCGGCCGAGGTAGTCGCCCGTGCGGGTGTCGACCTTGACCTTCGTGCCCTGCTCGAGGAAGAGCGGGACCTGGATCTGGTAGCCGGTCTCCACGGTGGCCGGCTTGGTGCCGCCCGTGGAGCGGTCGCCCTGCAGGCCGGGCTCGGTGTAGGTGATCTCCAGCACCACGGACGGCGGCAGCTCGACGTACAGCGGCGAGCCCTCGTGCAGGGCGACCGTCACGTTCTGGTTCTCGAGCATGAAGTGGGCGGCGTCGCCGACGACCTCGCCGGGGACGGTGATCTGGTCGTAGGTCTTGTTGTCCATGAAGACGTAGTCGGCGCCGTCCTGGTACAGGTACTGGTACTCGCTGCGGTCCACGGTGGCGGTCTCGACCTTGGCTCCGGCGTTGAAGGTCTTGTCGACCACCTTGCCGGAGGTGATGTTGCGCATCTTGGTGCGCACGAAGGCGCCGCCCTTGCCCGGCTTGACGTGCTGGAACTCGATGATGTTCCACAGCTGGCCCTCGAGCTTGAGCACGGTGCCGTTCTTGATGTCGTTGGTGGTAGCCACAGGTTCTCTCTCTGTCGGTTGCGGGGGGTCGTCGGGGCGCGAGGTCGTCGTCGCCGCGCGGGGCGGCGGGCGCGGCCGGGTCGTGCGGGCCCCGCCCTCCCGGACCGCGGACCATTCTAGCGGGGCGCGCCCTCGGCGATCTCCTGGTAGGTCGCGAAGAGGATCGCCGGGTCGGGGACCTCCAGGATCCGCGGGCGGGCCACGGCGTCGAGGACCACGAAGCGCAGGAGGTTCCCGCGGGTCTTCTTGTCCCGCTTCATCACCTCGAGCAGCCGAGGCCACTGGTCCCACCGGTAGGTCGTGGGCAGCCCCAGGGAGCCCAGGACGGTGCGGTGGCGCTCGACGACGTCGTCGGCGAGGGTGCCGGCGGTGCGGGCGAGCTCGGCGGCGAAGACCATCCCGACGGACACGGCCGCGCCGTGGCGCCACTGGTAGCGCTCGTTGTGCTCGATGGCGTGCCCGAGGGTGTGGCCGTAGTTGAGCATCTCGCGGCGGCCGGACTCGCGCAGGTCGGCGGAGACGATCCCGGCCTTCACCCGCACGCCGCGCTCCACGAGCTCGCGCACGAGCCCGGACTGCGAGTCGCGCACGGCCTGCGGATCCCCCTCGATCAGCTCGAGGATCCGCTCGTCGGCGATGAAGCCGCACTTGACGACCTCGGCCATGCCGGTGAGCAGCTCGTGCTCGGGCAGGGTCCGCAGGGTGTCGAGGTCGCACAGCACGCCGGCGGGCGGGTGGAAGGCCCCCACGAGGTTCTTGCCCTCGGCGGTGTTGATCCCGGTCTTCCCGCCCACGGCGGCGTCGACCATCCCGAGCAGGGTCGTGGGCACGTGCACCACGCGCACGCCCCGCAGCCAGGTGGCGGCCACGAAGCCCGCGACGTCGGAGACCGCGCCCCCGCCCACGGAGACCACGGCGTCGGAGCGGGTGAAGTCGTTCTGCCCCAGCACCTGCCAGCAGAACGCGGCGACCTGGACGTGCTTGCCCTCCTCGGCGTCGGGGATCTCCGCGGTGAAGGCCTGGTAGCCGCGCCCGCGCAGCTCCTCCATCACCACGTCGCCCGTGCTGCGCAGGGCCCGCGGGTGGACCACGAGCACCCGCTGGACGCGCTCGCCCAGCAGCCGGGGCAGCTGCCCGAGCAGGCCGTGGCCGACCAGCACCTCGTAGTCCTCGCCGGGGCGCTCGCCCGTGACGGGGATGGTCGTGACCGTGCCGGTGGGCTCGCTCATGAGGGGACCTCCTGGGTCGTGTCGGGGGTGGTGCGCAGACGGGTGATCCGCTCGTGCAGCTCGGCGGCGATCTCGGCGACGGGGCGGTCGCCGGTGCCGTCGAGGACGATGTCGGCGAGCTCCTCGTAGCAGCCGCGGCGGGCCTCGTAGAGCTCCTGCCAGCGCTGCTCGGGGTCCGGGCGCAGCATGGGGCGGCTGCGGCTGCCGCGGATGCGCGGCAGCACGGTGGCGGCGTCGACCTCGAGGTAGGCCACGAGCTCGTGGCGCAGCGCCTCGCGCACGGACGGGGTCATGGGCGCGCCGCCGCCCACGGAGAAGATCGCATCGGCGTGGTCGGGGTCGCGCAGCACCTCGGCGATGGTGTCGGCCTCGAGGTCGCGGAAGTACTTCTCGCCGTGCCGGGCGAAGATCTCGGCGATCACGCCGTGGCGCGAGACGATCAGCTGGTCGGCGTCGACGAAGTCGTAGCCGTAGAACTTGGCCATGTGCAGGGCGAGGAAGGACTTCCCGGCGGCCATGGGGCCGATGAGCACCACGGGCCGCTGCGGGACGGCGCCCGTGCCGGCGGGGGCGGGGAACTGCGCGTTCACGGCCGCTCCCCCGGCTGCTCCGCGGGGGCCACGAGGGGGTCGCCCATGTGGTCGCCCGCCGCGGGCACCTCCTCGCCGGCGTCCTCGGCCAGCTCCCCGGAGGAGGCCAGCAGGGCGGGCACGGCCGCGAGGTAGGCGTCCTTGTTGCGCACGATCTCGGCCAGGGAGTCCCCGCCGAACTTCTCGGTGACCGCCTCGGCGAGCACGAGCGCGACCATGGCCTCGGCCACGACGCCGGCCGCGGGCACGGCGCACACGTCGGAGCGCTGGTGGTGGGCGCGGGCGGGCTCGCCGGTGGCGACGTCGACGGTGCGCAGCGCCTTCGGGACGGTGGCGATGGGCTTCATGGCCGCGCGCACGCGCAGGACGCCGCCGATCGACATCCCGCCCTCGATGCCCCCGGCGCGGTTGCTCACGCGGTGGACGGCCCCGTCGGTCCCGCGCACGATCTCGTCGTGGGCGGCGGAGCCGGGGCGGGCGGCGGTGCGGAACCCGTCGCCGACCTCGACGCCCTTGATCGCCTGGATCCCCATGAGGGCGGCGGCCAGGCGGGAGTCCAGCCGGCGGTCCCAGTGCACGTAGGAGCCCAGCCCCGGGGGCAGGCCGTAGGCGAGGACCTCGACGACGCCGCCGAGGGTCTCCCCCGCCTTGTGGGCCTCGTCGACGGCGGCGACCATCGCCTCGGAGGTCGCCGGGTCGGCGCAGCGCAGCGGGTCGGCGTCGAGCGCGGCGACGTCGCCGGGCAGCGGCAGGCGGGCGTCCTCGGGCACGGCGACGCCGCCCACGGCCGTGGTGTGCGAGACCAGGTGCACGCCCAGGGCCTCGAGCAGCTTCGCGGCCACGGTGCCCAGGGCCACGCGCGTGGCGGTCTCGCGGGCGCTGGCGCGCTCGAGCACCGGGCGGGACTCGGCGAAGCCGTACTTCTGCATCCCGGTCAGGTCGGCGTGGCCGGGGCGGGGCCGGGTCAGGGGGGCGTTGCGGGCGCGGCCCTCGAGCACGGCGGGCTCGACCGGGTCGGCGGACATCACCTCGCGCCACTTCGGCCACTCGGTGTTGGCGATCTCGATCGCGACCGGCCCGCCCTGCGTCACGCCGTGGCGCACGCCGCCGAGCAGGCGCACCTCGTCCTGCTCGAACTTCATCCGGGCCCCGCGGCCGTAGCCGAGGCGGCGGCGGGCCAGCGCGTCGCGCACGTCCTGGCTCGTGAGGCCCACCCCCGCCGGGACGCCCTCGATGATGCCGACGAGCGCCTCGCCGTGGGACTCGCCGGCCGTGAGCCAACGCAACATAACAACTCTTTCCGTTCGGGGTCTTCGGCGGGCGGCCCGGCGGGCCCCTCCTGCCGTCAGGTGCGGTTCCGGGGCACGGCCGGGGGGACGCGGATGGGCCGTCCCACCGCCGTGCACATCGCAGCGATCACGTCCTGCTCGCGGGGCAGGGGCTCGCCGAGGCTGCGGCCGGTGAACAGGCGGACCTGGTCGACCGCCTGGAAGATCAGCATATCGAGTCCGGGCGCCACCGCTCCCCCGGCCGCCGACCAGGCCCGGGCGATCGCCGAGGGCCACGGGTCGTAGGCCGCGTCGAGCAGCACCCCGGTCGTCGCGGGCGCGGCCCGCCCGAGGGCGGCGGCCAGCTCGTCGGCCCCGTGCGGGGGCAGGGTGCACACGACGACGTCGTAGCCGGCGAGGGCTCCCGTCGCCTCCTCCCACGGGCGCAGCCGCACGGGCAGCCCGAGGGCGCTCCCGGCCGCGGCGGTGCCCCCGGCGCGGGCGGAGGAGCGGACGAAGACGTCGGCGGACCGGGCCCCGAGCTCCCTGGCGGCGGCCACGGCGGCCGTGGCGGTGCCGCCGCCGCCGAGGACGGCGACGGCGGGCACGGCCGGGACGTGCCCGGCGGCGCGCACGGCCCCGACGATCCCGGCGACGTCCGTGTTGTGCCCCAGGACCGTCCCGTCGGGGCGCAGGACGAGGGTGTTGACCACCCCGACGGCGGCGGCCAGCTCCGTCAGCTCGTCGGCGCACGCGGCCGCGGCCGCCTTCAGGGGCATCGTCACCGACAGCCCGCGCCAGGCGGGGTCGCCGCGGCGGGCGGCGACCCAGCCGGGCAGCTCCTCCTCGGCCAGCTCCTGCCGGTCGTAGGCGATCTCCTCGCCGAGCACCGCGTAGGCGGCCCGGTGCAGGTCCGGCGAGCGGGAGTGGCCGACCGGCCGGCCGACCACGGCCGCGCGGCCGGGGCTCAGGCGCACCGGCCCTCGTTCTCGCTGCACCACTGGTTGTACTCCTCGACGTTGCGCAGGTGCTCCGCGTAGGTGTCGGCGAACTTCGTCTCCCCCGTGTCGAGGTCGACGGTGACCCAGAAGTAGTAGTCCGTCTCGACGGGGTCGGCGGCGGCCTTGATGGCGGCGTCGCCCGGGGAGCCGATGGGGCCCACGGGCAGGCCCGGGTTGGCGAAGGTGTTGTACTCGTTGTCCGCGTCCCGGCGCTCCTCCTCGGAGAAGTCGTAGCCCTTCCGGCCCAGGCCGTAGGTGACGGAGGCGTCGGACTGGATGAACCCGGAGGTCTCGCCCTCGGGGTTCTCCAGGCGGTTCTCGATGGCCCCGGCGACGATGTCGTAGTGCTCCGGCTGGACCTCGAACTCGATGATCGAGCCGATGGTGAGCACCTCGAAGATCCGCTCCTCCTCGGTGATGCCGTTGGCGTCGAGGGTCCCGCGGGTGCGGTCGACCATCGTCCGCAGGGCCTCCTCGGCGGTGACGTCCAGCGGGAAGCGGTACTCCCCCGGGTGCAGCCAGCCCTCGAGGGTGGGGAAGCGGTCGGGGATCCCGAAGGTCTCGGTGTCCTCGGCGTAGGCCTCGAACTCCTCGACGGGGATGCCGGTGGACTCGCTGAGGATGGGGAAGACGTCGCTCATGCGCAGGGTCTGGGCCACGGCGGCGTAGTGGACGGCCTCGCCCTCCTCCATCAGGGCGGTGACGACGGCCTCGGAGCTCATCTCGGTGCGCAGCTCGTACTCCCCGGGCTGGATGAACTCCTGGGCGTGGTCCTCGGAGTAGGTCTCCACGAAGGTCTGGGCGTCGGCGACGATGCCCTGCTGCTCGAGGGAGGCGGCGATCTGCCCGGTGGTGGCGCCCTCGGGGACGGAGAAGGTCACGGGGTCCTTGCCGTCGCCGCGGTAGTCGCGGACCTCGAACCAGCCGAAGGTCGAGGCGAGCACGGAGACGGTGATCAGGGCCGCCAGCGAGAACAGGGCGATCGCGGTGGTCAGCGACACCCGGCCGCGCCGCTGCCGGCGGCGGACCTGCTCGGGGGTGAGCTCCTCGTGCTCGAAGGCCCCGCGCAGCCCGGAGGGCGCCGCGTCGTGCCCGGCGGGGGCGTCCAGCAGGCTGCCCAGCCGGGCGGACCCGCCGTCGGCGGCCTCCCGGGGCGCCTCGGGGCGGCGGGGGGACGCCTGGTCGTACGGGTCGTCGCTCACGAATGCTCTCCGTCCGGATCGGTGGTCGTCAACGGGGCCCCCGGGTCCGGGGAGGGCGCCGCGGCGGCGCCGGGCGGCCGGTGCCCGTGCGGTCCCGGGGCGGGGGCGGCGGGGCCCTCCCCATTATGGGGGACACCCCCGGGCCCGGTCCCGGAGGCGGACCCGGCCGCGGGCGTGCCGGGCTCCGTGCCGGTGGCCCGGGTCCGGTCGAGGGCGCTCTGGAGGATGGTCGCGGCCGCGACCTGGTCGACCTTGTCCATGTGCTCGCGCCGGGAGACCCCGGCCTCCAGCAGCGCCCGGTGGGCGTCGACGGTGGTCAGCCGCTCGTCGACCAGGCGCACGGGCACGGGGCGGCCCTTGGCCCGCAGCCGCCGCACGAGCGCGGCCGCCCAGTCGCGGGCCATCGCGGTGGAGGCGTTCTCGCCGCCGTCGAGGCTGCGGGGCAGCCCGACGTAGACGGCCACCGCACCGTGCTCCTGGACGAGCCCGGCGAGCAGCTTCACGTCGAAGCCCTTCCGCAGGTCCCGCTGCAGGGTCGTCAGCGGGGTCGCGAGGATCCCGTCGGGGTCGGACAGGGCGACCCCGACGCGGACGGCGCCGACGTCGACGCCCATCCGCCGTCCGCGCACCGGGGCGCCGTTCACGCGGGGGCGCCGCCCGTCGCGCGGGAGACCTCGGCGAGGACGGCCTCGAGGGCGGGCCCGGTCTGCGCCGGGTCCTGGCCGCCGCCCTGGGCGACGTCGTCCTTGCCGCCGCCGCCGCCGCCGAGGACCTTCGCGGCGGTGCGCACGAGCTGCCCGGCCCTCACGCCGGCCGCGCGGGCGGTCTCGGTCGTGGCCACCAGCACGAGCGGGCGGCCCTTGGCCGTGCCGGTGACGGCGACGACGAACGGCTCGGCGGTCATCCGGCCGCGCAGGTCCAGGGCGAGGGCGCGCAGGTCGTCGGGCCCGGAGACCTCGCCCAGGTCGTGGGCGAGGGCCTTGACGGGCCCGACCTGCCGGACGCCGTCGAGCAGGGACCCGGCCCGGGCCTGGAGCCTCTCCCGGCGCAGGACGGCCAGCTCCTTCTCGGCGGCCTTGAGCTTCTCGAGGGTGCCGGCCAGGCGCTCCGGCAGCTCGGCGGAGGACTGGACCTTGAGCATGTCGGTGAGCTGGTTGACGAGGGTGCGCTCGGCGGCGAGGTGGCGGAAGGAGTCCAGGCCCACGAGGGCCTCGACGCGCCGGTTGCCCGAGCCCACGGACTGCTCGGTGAGCAGGGTCAGGGACCCGATCTGGGCGGTGCCGCCCACGTGGGTGCCGCCGCACAGCTCCCGGGACCAGGCGCCGTTCATCTCCACGACGCGCACGCGGTCGCCGTACTTCTCCCCGAACAGGCTCGTGGCGCCCATGGCCTTGGCCTCGGCCAGCGGCATCTCCTGGGTGAGGACCGCGTGGTTGGCGTGGATCGCCGCGTTCGAGGCCTCCTCGATCTCGCGCCGCTGCTCCTCGCTCAGCCCGGCGCCCCAGGCGAAGTCGAAGCGCAGGTAGCCCTCCTTGTTGAAGGACCCGCGCTGGACGGCCTCGGGGCCGAGGACCTCGTGCAGGGCGGCGTGGACGATGTGCGTGCCGGAGTGGGCCATCTCCCCGGCGCGGCGGCGGCCGGTGTCGACCTGGGCGAGGACCTCGGTGCCGGCCACGGCCTCGCCCTCGCGGACCACGGCGTGGTGGACGGACAGGCCCTTGACGGGCTGCTGCACGTCGGTGACCTCGAGCACGAACCCGTCGCCGCGGATCGTGCCGGTGTCGGCGGCCTGGCCGCCGGCCTCGGCGTAGAAGGGGGTCTCGTCGAGGACGACCTCGACGCGCTCCCCGGCGGAGGCCGCCGGGACGCTCGTGCCGTCGCGCAGCAGCGCCCGCAGGACGGTGCCGGTGCGCAGCTCGTCGTAGCCGGTGAACACGGAGCCGCGCTCCTCGAGCAGGCGGCGGAACACGGAGAGGTCGGCGTGGGCGCCCTTCTTGGCGCGGGCGTCCTCCTGGGCGCGGCGGCGCTGCTCGTCCATGAGCCCGCGGAAGGCCTGCTCGTCGACGGCCACGCCGGCCTCGGCGGCCATCTCGAGGGTCAGGTCGATGGGGAAGCCGTAGGTGTCGTGCAGGGCGAACGCCTCCGCCCCGGAGACGGCGCCCCCGGTGCGGCGTGCGGCGGTGACGGCCTCCTCGAGCCGGGTGGTGCCGGACTCGACGGTCTTCAGGAACGCCCGCTCCTCGGCGTAGGCGATCCGGGAGATCCGCTCGAAGTCCTCGGCGACGTAGGGGTAGACGCCCTTCATGGCGTCGCGGGAGGCGGGCAGCAGCACGGGCAGGCACGGCTCGGTGACGCCCAGCAGGCGCATCGCGCGCACGGCCCGGCGCAGCAGCCGGCGCAGGATGTAGCCGCGGCCCTCGTTGGAGGGGCTCACCCCGTCGGCGATGAGCATCAGGGAGGAGCGGACGTGGTCGGCGACCACGCGCATGCGCACGTCGTCCTCGTAGCCCTCCTCGCCGGCGCGCTCGGTGCCGCGGTAGGTGCGCCCGGACAGCTCGGCGGCCCGGTCGAGCACGGGGCGGACCTGGTCGGTCTCGTAGAAGTTCTCGACGCCCTGCAGCAGCATCGCCAGGCGCTCGACGCCGAGGCCGGTGTCGATGTTCTGCTCCGGCAGGTCCCCGAGGATCTCGTAGTCCTTGCCGGTGCCCTCGCCGCGCTGGTACTGCATGAACACGAGGTTCCAGATCTCGATGTACCGGTCGTCGTCGACGGCCGGCCCGCCCTCCTTGCCGTAGCGGGGGCCGCGGTCGTAGAAGATCTCGGAGTCGGGACCGGCGGGGCCGGGCTGGCCGGTGTCCCAGTAGTTCTCGTCGCGGCCCATGCGCTGGATCCGCTCGGCGGGCACCCCGACGGTGTCGCGCCACAGGGCGTAGGACTCCTCGTCGCCCTCGTAGACGGTCACCCACAGCCGGTCGGGGTCGAGGCCGAAGCCGCCCCGGTCCTGGGGGGTGGTCAGCAGCTCCCAGGCCATGGGGATGGCCTTCTCCTTGAAGTAGTCGCCGAAGGAGAAGTTGCCGGCCATCTGGAAGAACGTGCCGTGGCGGGCGGTCTTGCCGACCTCGTCGATGTCGAGGGTGCGGATGCACTTCTGGATCGAGGTGGCCCGGCGGTAGGGCGGGGTCTCCTGGCCGAGGAAGTACGGGATGAAGGGCACCATGCCGGCGATGGTGAACATCGAGCCGGGCTGGGTGGAGATCAGCGAGGCGGAGGGCACCACGGTGTGGCCCTGGCCCTCGAAGTAGTCGAGCCAGCGCTTCGTGATTTCGTGAGAGAGCATTACCGGTGCTTTCCTTGGCGGTCGGTCGAGGGGTCGGTGGGGGCGCCGCGGTCGGGGGCGCCGAGCGCGCCGGGGGCCCCGAGCGCTCCGGGGCGGGCGCCGGGCAGCGACGACGGGCGGGCGCCGGGCGCCGGCGCGCCGAGGGAGGCGCGCAGCTCGGCCTCGCGCTCGGCCATGCCGGTGCGGACCTCGGCGGCGAAGCGGTAGAGGCGGGAGCGCCAGTCGCCGGCCCGCGCCGGGCGGGGCGCCGCGGCGCCGGGGCGCACGGCGAGGTCCTGGCCGGGGGTGCGGGCGAGGCGGGTGGCGGCGGCGCCGAGCAGGCCGCCGGCGGCGACGAGGGCGAGCTTGCCCCACAGGCTCACGGGGTCCCCTCCCCGGTCGGGCCGGCCGCGGGGCCGGCGGCGGGGCCGTAGGGGTCGGCGCGGTGCTCGGCCTCGCCGGCGAAGGCGCGGCGGACGCCGTGGGAGAAGGCCGCGACCTTGATCAGCGGCTGGCCCACGGTCGAGGCGACCAGGGAGGACAGCGCGGAGACGTTCGCGGAGGCGTCGGAGACGTTGGTCGTGATGCCGTCGACCTTCTCCAGCTGGGAGTTGGTGGTCGACACGGTCCGGGTGACCTCGTCGATCAGCGGGACGGTCTCGTTGTTGAGGGCGCGGATGGTCAGGCGCAGCTCGTCGAAGACCTTCCCGAGCTTGAGGATCGGCACGGCGAGCAGGGCGACGAGGACGGCGAAGACCCCGGCCGCGAGCAGTCCTGCGATTTCTCCACCGGTCATGGGGCGGGGCGCTCCTTGCTGGTCGGGGGCGGTGCGGTCCGCCGCGGACCCCGGGAGGGGGGCGGACCCGGGGATCCACTCTACCGAAGGCAGGAGCCCGCGGCGCGGGCGCCGCGGGCTCCTGCCCCGGTGGGGCCCCGTTCCCGGCGGACCGGGAGCGGGGGCCCGGACGGCCTCAGGCCATGCGGGCGTAGTACTCCACCACGAGCTGCTCCTCGCAGGTCACGGGGACCTCGGCGCGCTGGGGCTTGCGCACCAGCTTCGCCTGCAGCTTCTCGATCTGCACGTCCAGGTAGGCCGGGGTGTCCGGCAGCACGGCCTGGTGGGCGCCGGCGGCGGCGACCTGGAAGGGCACCATCTTCTCCGACTTGGGGTGCACGTGGATCAGCTGGCCCTCCTTCACGCGGAACGAGGGGCGGTCCACCCGCTGGCCGTCCACCAGGATGTGGCGGTGCACGACCATCTGGCGGGCCTGGGCCATGGTCCGGGCGAAGCCGGAGCGCAGGACCAGGGCGTCGAGGCGGGACTCCAGCAGGGTGACCAGGTTCTCACCGGTCTGGCCCTCCAGGCGCTTGGCCTCGACGTAGGCGATGTGCATCTGCTTCTCGCGGATGTTGTACTGCGCGCGCAGGCGCTGCTTCTCGCGCAGGCGCACGGCGTAGTCCGAGTCGGCCTTGCGGCGGGCACGGCCGTGCTCGCCGGGGCCGTAGGGACGGCGCTCGAAGTACTTCTCGGCCTTGGGGGTCAGCGCGATGCCGAGGGCGCGGGACTTGCGCACCTGGCGGCGCGCACGCGTGTTGTTGGCCACGTCTACCTTTCACTGCTGCGGTGCCCGACCGGGTCGCGGGTCGGGCGTGTTCTGGTCGGTCCGGCCTCCGTGGACGGGATCGGTCCCGCCGGAGAGGTGAGGATCAGCCGCAATCCTCCGGTCCTACAAGCGCCGTGGCCGCGCGCCGGGCACCGCTGGTTGGGACGGTGCCGGGGGCGTGCGGGGGCACGGGCCTTGCCGGCCGACGACCCAGTATAGCGTGCCCGCGCCGCGCCGTCGGCCCCGGGGTGCCGGCGGCGCGCACGACCACGCCGGCGGCCCGTGGCGGGGACGCCGGCGCGGTCGCGGGGCGGGCGGGGTGCTCAGTCGACGTCCTCGTCGACCCAGCCGAAGGACTTGGTGACGGCCTTCTGCCAGTTGCGGAACAGCCGTCCCCGCTCCTGCTCGTCGCCGGCCGGCTCCCACCGCTTGTCCTCGGCCCAGTTGCGGGCGACCTCGGCGGTGTCGTACCAGAAGCCCACCGCGATGCCGGCGGCGTAGGCGGCGCCGAGGGCGGTGGTCTCCGTGACCTCGGGGCGGATGACGGGCACCCCGAGCTGGTCGGCCTGGAACTGCATCAGCAGCTCGTTGGCGGTCATCCCGCCGTCGACCTTCAGCTCGGTGATGTCCACCCCGGCGTCGGCGTTCATCGCCTCGACCACCTCGCGGGACTGGTAGGCGGTGGCCTCGAGGGCGGCCCGGGCGATGTGCGCCTTGGTGACGTAGCGGGTCAGGCCCACGAGGGCACCGCGGGCGTCGGAGCGCCAGTGCGGGGCGAACAGCCCGGAGAAGGCCGGCACGAAGTAGGCCCCGCCGTTGTCCGCCACGGACGCGGCGAGCGGCTCCACCTCGGGCGCGGAGGAGATGATGCCGAGGTTGTCGCGCAGCCACTGCACGAGGGATCCGGTCACCGCGATGGAGCCCTCCAGGGCGTAGACGGCCGGCTGCTCGCCGAGCTTGTAGCACACCGTGCTCAGCAGCCCGTTCTGCGAGTGGACCACCTCGGTGCCCACGTTCATGAGCACGAAGCTGCCGGTGCCGTAGGTGTTCTTGCCCATGCCCTTCTCGAAGCAGGCCTGGCCGAACATCGCCGCCTGCTGGTCGCCGAGGATCCCGGCGATCGGGACCTCCGGCAGGAACCCGCGGGTGCGGCCCCTGCCGTAGACCTCCGAGGAGGAGCGGATCTCGGGGAGCATGGAGACGGGGATGCCCATGTCGGCGCAGATCTCCTCGTTCCAGTCGAGGCTCTCGAGGTTCATCAGCATCGTGCGGGAGGCGTTGGTGACGTCGGTGACGTGGACACCGCCGTCGGTGCCCCCGGTCATGTTCCACACCAGCCAGGAGTCCGTGGTGCCCATCAGCAGGTCCCCCCGCTCGGCGCGCTCCCGGGCGCCGTCGACGTTGTCGAGGATCCACTTGACCTTCGGGCCCGAGAAGTAGCTGGCCAGCGGCAGGCCCACCCGGTCCTTGTACCGGTCGGGGCCGGCGTCCCCGGCGAGCTCCTCGACGATCTTCTGGGTGCGGGTGTCCTGCCACACGATGGCGTTGTACACCGGCTCGCCGGTGGTGCGGTCCCACACGACGGTGGTCTCGCGCTGGTTGGTGATGCCCACGGCGGCGATGTCGCGGGCGTTGATCTCCGCCGAGGCCTCGGCGTCGGCCACGACCTTGCGCACGTTGCGCCAGATCTCGAGCGGGTCGTGCTCGACCCAGCCGGCGCGGGGGAAGATCTGCTGGTGCTCCAGCTGCCCGACGCTGACGATGCGGCCCTGCTTGTCGAAGATGATGGCGCGGGAGCTGGTAGTGCCCTGGTCGATGGCCATCACGTACTGCGGGTCGGTGCTCATGGGGTCTCCTCGTGTCGCGGTGGTGTGCGGTCGGCGCCGGGTCAGGCCGGCGGGTTGGCGTAGAGCTGGTAGAAGCCGCCGGCGAGCAGGGCGCCGAGGATCGGGCCCAGCACCGGCACCCAGGCGTAGCCCCAGTCGCTGGCGCCCTTGCCGCGGATGGGCAGCAGGGCGTGGGCGATGCGGGGGCCGAGGTCGCGGGCGGGGTTGATGGCGTAGCCGGTGGGCCCGCCGAGGCTGGCACCGATGCCGACCACGAGCAGCGCCACGGCCAGCGGCCCGAGCTCGGAGGGGGTGTTGCCGAAGAGCAGGATCACGGCGACGAGCACGAACGTGCCGATGATCTCGGTGACCAGGTTCCAGCCGTAGGAGCGCACCGCGGGCCCGGTGGAGAACACGGCGAGCTTGGTCTCCCCGAGGACCTCCTCCTCGATGTCCTCGTCGAAGTGCTTCTTGTAGGCCAGGAACGCCAGGACGGCGCCGAGGACGCCGCCGAGCAGCTCGCCGGCGAAGTAGACGAGGGTGCTCACGGGGGTGATGGCCACGCCGGGGGCGTACTCCTGGGCGCCGCTGGCCCACAGGCCCACGGTCACCGCCGGGTTGATGTGGGCCCCGGACTGGTAGGCGACGTACACGCCGGCGAACACGGCCAGGCCCCAGCCGAAGTTGATCATCAGGAACCCGCCGCCGAGCCCCTTGGTGCGCGGCAGCACGGCGTTGGCGACGACGCCGCAGCCGAGCAGCAGCAGCATCGCGGTGCCGGCGACCTCGGACCAGAAGACGGTGGAGAGCGGGATGTCGGCGGGTGGCACCACGGTCGGTGCCAGGGCGGTGGACAAGGTCAGCAGCACTGCGGACTCCTCGGTCGGTGCGGACGGGGCGCGGTGTCCCCTCGGTCGGTGACGGGGCGGTGGGTCCCGTCCCGCCGGGGAAGCATCAGCCGGCGTCCCGGCGGACGAGCTCGAGCACGTCCGGGGCGGCGGCCCGGGCGGCGGCGGCCGCGGCGTCGTCGGGGGCGGCGGCGGCCGCGTCCTCCGCGGCGCAGCGCAGCCGGTAGGCCTCGACCTCGGCGGCGCGCCGGTCCGCGTCCCAGCCCAGGGCCCCGGCGGCGAGCTCGGCGATCTCGTCGAGGGCGTCGAGGCCGTGCCGCGGCCGCTCCCAGGTGAGGCGGGTGCGGGTGTCGAAGACGTCCTCGAGGTGCAGGGCGCCCTCGTGGGTGCAGGCGTGGACGATCTCGGCGCGCAGGTAGGGTGCGGCGCCGCCGAGCGGGCGGCCGAGGTCGGGGCGCTGCTCGACGAGCTCGAGGATCTCCTCGACGGCCGAGCCGTAGCGGCGCAGCAGGTGCAGCACCTGCTCCTCGTCCCAGCCGTGGGCGCTCCCGAGGGTGCCGGCGCGACGGCGCAGGGCGAGGTAGCCGTCGGCGCCGAGCAGGGCGGTGCGGTCGGTGACCGAGGGCAGCTCCTTCGCCCGACCGGCCCCGAGGGCGAGGTCGACGGCGTCCTCGGCCATCACCCGGTAGGTGGTCAGCTTGCCGCCGGCGATGGTGATCAGCCCCGGGACGACCTCGGTGACGGTGTGCTCCCGGGAGATCTTCGTGGACTGGGCCGGCTCGCCCCCGCCCTTGGTCCCCGGCTGCAGCAGCGGGCGCAGCCCGGCGTAGACGCCGATGACGTCCCCGCGCCCCAGGGGCTCGTCGAGGACCACGTTGGCGTGCTCGAGCACGTAGTCGATGTCCGCGGAGGTGGCCACCGGGTTCTCGAGCTCCTGCTCGTAGGGGGTGTCGGTGGTGCCGATCAGCCAGTACCGCTCCCACGGGATGATGAACAGCACGGACTTCTCGGTCTGCAGGATCAGCCCGGTGTCGCTGCGGATCCGCTCGCGCGGCACCACGATGTGGATGCCCTTGGACGCGAGCACCTTCAGCCCGCCCTCGGCCTGGGCGCGGTCCTGGATCCGCTCGGTCCACACCCCGGTCGCCGCGATCACGGTGCGGGCGCGCACGGTGCGCTCCCGGCCGGTCTCGAGGTCGCGCACGACCGCGCCGGTGACCCGCCCCCCGGCGTCGCGCGGGAAGTCCACGGCCCGGGCCCGGTTGGCCGCGAGCGCGCCGTGGCGCACGGCGGTGCGCACGATGGTGAGCACGAGGCGGGCGTCGTCGACGCGGGCGTCCCAGTACTGGACGGCGCCGACCATGGAGCCGGGCTTGACGTCGGGGAAGACGCGGGCGACGCCGGCGGCGGTGAGGTGGCGCTGGTAGGGCAGGGTGGCGACCTTGGCGCCCAGGTGGGCCAGGGCGTCGTAGAGGCCGATGCCGGCGGCGACGTAGGGCCGCTCCCACCAGCGGTGGGTCAGGGGGTAGAGGAAGGGGACGGGCTTGACCAGGTGCGGGGCGAGGAAGTCCAGGAGCAGCTCGCGCTCGCGCAGGGCCTCGGCGACGAGCTTGAAGTCGAGCTGCTGGAGGTAGCGCAGGCCGCCGTGGACGAGCTTGGAGGACCACTGGGAGGTGCCGCCGGCCCAGTCCTGGGCCTCGACGATGCCGGTGCGCAGGCCGCGGGTGGCGGCGTCGAGGGCGATGCCGGCGCCGGTGATGCCGCCGCCGACGACGAGGACGTCGAGCTCGGGTCCTCCGCTCATCGCGTCGAGCGCGCGGGCGCGGTCGGTGGCGGAGAGGGTGGGGTGGGCCATGGGAGGGTGCTCCTGGGTCTCGGCCGGGCGGGCCCGGACTGTGCGGTTGCTCACACTCTGACCGTCGGCGCACCTATGCTCAATCAGGATGAACGAACGTGCAGGAAAGGAGGGGGACCGTGCACGATGCTGCCGATCTGCACCACGCCGCGGAGCTGTACTACGTGCAGGGGATGACGATGGAGGCGGTCGCGGACCGGTTCGGGGTCTCGCGCCCGACGGTCTCGCGGATGCTGCAGGCGGCCCGGGACCGCGGGATCGTGCGGATCAGCCTCTCGGCCCCCCCGGACGCGGGACAGGACCTGGCGCGGCGGCTGCGGGAGGCGTTCGGGGTCGTGGTGCACGTGGCGGGCACGCCGCGGGCGGCCACGGAGCCCCAGCGGCTGGACTCGGTCGCGCGGGCGGCGGCGGCGCTGCTGGCGGACTGGTTCGGGGACGGGATGACGCTGGCGGTGGCCTGGGGCACGACGGCCTCGGCGGTCGCCGCGCAGCTGCACCCGAAGGCGACGCGCAACGCGCTGGTGGTGCAGATGAACGGGGCGGTCAGCGCCCGCTCCCCGGAGACGGTGCAGTCCCCGGCGCTGCTGTCGCAGATGGCCACGGCGTTCGGGGCCTCGCTGCTGCCCTTCCCCGCCCCGGCGTTCTTCGACGACGAGCGCACGCGCACGCTGATGTGGCGGGAGTCGACGGTGCGGCGGGTGCTGGAGGTGCGCAACGGGGCGGACCTGGCGGTCTTCAGCGTGGGCGCGTTCCGGGGGCCGATGATCTCGCAGGTCTACAGCGGCGGGTACCTGGCCGAGGACGCGGTCCGGGAGCTGGTGGCCCACCGGGTGGTCGGGGACGTGTGCACGGTGTTCCTGCGCGAGGACGGCACCTACGCGGACATCGGCCTCAACCGCCGGGCCACGGGTCCCACGCCCCTGGAGCTGCGGCGGATCCCGCGGCGGCTGTGCGTGGTCGCCGGGGACCACAAGGTGCCCGGGGTGCTGGGGGCGCTGCGGGCCGGGGTGGTGACGGACCTGGTGATCGACGAGCGGACCGCGGAGGCGGTGGTGCGCCGGCTCTTCGGCCGCTGAGCCCGCAGGGGGCCCGGGGCTCAGTCCCGCCCGCGGACGATGCCGCGCAGGATCTGCAGCCGCTCGGCGATCTGGCGCTCGCGGCCGCGGTCGGCGGGCCGGTAGTAGTCGGTGCCGACGAGCTCGTCGGGCGGGTACTGCTGGGTCGCCACCCCGGTGGGCTCGTCGTGGGTGTAGACGTAGCCGCGGCCGTGGCCGAGCTGGCCGGCCCCCGGGTAGTGGGCGTCGCGCAGGTGCGGGGGCACCGGCCCGGCCCGGCCGGCGCGGACGTCGGCGATCGCGGCGTCGATCGCGGTGTAGGCGGCGTTGGACTTCGGGGCGGTGGCGAGGTGGGCGACCGCCTGGGCCAGCGGGATCCGGCCCTCGGGCATGCCGATGAGCTGGACCGCCTGGGCGGCGGCGACGGCGGCCTGCAGGGCGGTGGGGTCGGCGGTGCCGATGTCCTCGGCGGCGGAGATGATCAGCCGCCGGGCGATGAACCGGGGGTCCTCCCCCGCCTCGATCATCCGCGCGAGGTAGTGCATCGCGGCGTCGACGTCGGAGCCGCGGATGGACTTGATGAACGCGCTGACCACGTCGTAGTGCTGGTCGCCGTTGCGGTCGTAGCGCACCGCGGCCCGGTCGAGGGCCTCCTCGGCGTGCTCGCGGGTGATCAGCGGCGGCGCACCGGGCCCCTCGTCCGGCGCGGGGGCCTGCGCGGGCTCCTGCGCGGTGCCGTGCTCGGTGCCGTGCTCGGACAGGGCGACCCCCGCGGCGGCCTCGAGCGAGGTCAGGGCCTTGCGGGCGTCCCCGCCGCACAGGTCCAGCAGGTGCTCGCGGGCCTCCGGGGACAGCCGCACGGCCCCGGCCAGGCCGCGGGGGTCGGCGACGGCGCGGTCGAGCAGCCCGGCGATGTCGGCCCGCTCCAGCGGCTGCAGGCTCAGCAGCAGGGAGCGCGAGAGCAGCGGGGAGACCACGGAGAAGGACGGGTTCTCGGTGGTGGCCGCGACGAGCACGACCCACCGGTTCTCCACGCCGGGCAGCAGGGCGTCCTGCTGGGCCTTGGTGAAGCGGTGGATCTCGTCGAGGAACAGCACGGTGGTGCGCCCGTGCAGGTCGCGGTCGGTGAGGGCCTCGTCCATCACCTTCCGCACGTCCTTGACCCCGGCGGTGATCGCCGAGAGCTCCACGAACGTCCGGGAGACCCCGCGGGCGATCACGTGGGCGAGCGTGGTCTTGCCCGTGCCCGGGGGCCCCCACAGGATGATCGACGACGGCCCGGCCGGGCCCCGGTCCTCCCCCGCCAGCACGCGCAGCGGCGAGCCGGGCCGGAGCAGGTGCTGCTGGCCCACGACCTCGTCGAGGGTGCGCGGGCGCATGCGCACCGCCAGCGGCGCGCGCGCGCGCCGGGACCGCCCGGGCGCGGGCCGGTCCGCGGCGGGGTCGCCGCCGGGGTCGTCGAGGTCGTCGAAGAGGGAGCCGCTCACCCGTCCAGGCTAGCCCCCGCCCGGGCTCCACCCGCCGCGGGCCGGGCGCTCAGCGGGAGGAGGCGGTGCCGCGGCGCCGCCGGGCCGCCAGCGCGCGGTCGGCGAGCACCCCCAGCACCGTGGCCAGCAGCGAGACGGCCACCGCCGCGGCCGCGGCCGCCACGAGCCCGCTCACGCCCAGCCAGGGGGTCAGGGCCGAGACCGCCCAGATCAGCACGGCGTTGACCGTCAGGGTGAGCAGGCCCAGCAGGACCGTGGAGCGGGGCCGGGGCAGGCGGTCGGTGAGCAGCGGGGCGAGGGCGTTGGCGAGGCCGATGAGCAGGGCGACCAGCAGGTGCGCGAGGGCACCGCCGCGCAGCTCGACGCCGGGCAGCAGCCAGGCGGTCAGCTCCACGGCCACCGTCAGCACGAGCCACCGCACGAGCAGGGACACGATCATGGGGCTCTCCTCCGCCGGTCGGCCTCGGGCACCGCGCCGGGTGCTCTCTCCAGGCTACGCCGGGCCCGTCCGTCCCGCACCGCCCCCGGGGGGCGGGGAGGACCGGCGCGGGCGGGCCAGCTCGGCGCTGTCCAGCAGCACGGTGACGGGCCCGTCGTTGACGAGCTCGACCTGCATGTGCGCGCCGAAGCGGCCGGTCTCCACCCGGGCGCCGAGCTCCCGCAGCGCGGCCGTGTAGGCCTCGAACAGCGGCTCCGAGACGGGTCCCGGCGCCGCCGCCGACCACGAGGGGCGCCGCCCCTTCCGGGCGTCGCCGTAGAGGGTGAACTGGCTGACGGCGAGCACGGGGGCGCCGGTCTCGGCGCACGAGCGCTCCCCCTCGAGCAGCCGCAGGTTCCAGGTGCGCTCGGCCAGCTTCGCGGCGACGGCGGCGTCGTCGCCGTGGGTCACGCCCACGAGGGCCACCAGGCCCGGCTCCGCGAGGGCGCCCACGACCTCGCCCCCGACGCTGACGGCGGCACGGGTCACTCGCTGCAGGACGATGCGCATGCCCCCCAGTCCACCACACGCCCGCCGCGGCCGCGCGCCGCACCGGTCCGCTCAGCCGAGCAGCGACCAGCCGGGGGGCAGGCAGCGGCGGCCGGTGAGGGCCTGCAGCAGCTCCGGGACCCGGCCGCGCTCGGCGGCGATCTCGGCGAGGGTCAGGGCGGTGTCGGCGAGCACGTGGTCGGGCGGGGTGCGGTCGAGCCCGCAGGCGGCGGCGACGTCGAGCCCGTGCACGGCCAGCTCGAAGGTGCGCGTGGGCATGTAGGTGCGCAGCCGGGCCCCGCCGAAGGGCGTGCGGATCAGCGGGTCCTGCTCGAGGGGCACGCGCGCCAGGGCCTCGCGGGCGGCCTCGAGGGCCGCCCGCACGGCCGCGGCCGGCTCGGGCCCGAGCTCCCGGCCGGCCGCCGTGCCGCGGGCGGCGACCTGCTGCGGGTCGGCCGAGGCCGCGAGCGCGTAGTAGTGCCCGGTGCCCGTGCACTCCTCGGCGGCGGCCGGGCGGTCCAGGTAGGCGGTGAGCGTGCTCAGCGCCCGGCCGGCGTGGCCGAACAGGGCGCGCAGGTCCCACGAGCCCAGGGCGGGGCGCTCCCACAGGGAGTCCTCGGCGGCCTCGTCGAGCTCCTCGACCTCGTCGGCGAGGCGGGCCAGGAACACCCCGGCCTCGAGGAAGGCGGCACGGGCGGCGGCGGGGTCACGGGTCACGGCGGGCTCCTCGCGGTGGGCACGGGAACGGGCCGGGACCCGCCCGTTCGGGGCGGGTCCCGGCCCGTGCGGTGACCGAGAGCCTACTGCGCGGCGGCCGGGGCCGGGGCCGTGTTGCCCTCGGTTGCGTCCCGGTCCGCGGGAGCCTTCTCCCCGCGCGCGGCGGGCTTCGCGTCCACGCCGGCCTCCTTGCGCTGCTGGGCCGTGATGGGTGCCGGGGCGGCGGTGAGCGGGTCGTAGCCGTTGCCGGTCTTGGGGAAGGCGATGACCTCGCGGATCGAGTCGGCCCCGGCGAGCAGGGCGACGACGCGGTCCCAGCCGAAGGCGATGCCGCCGTGCGGGGGCGCGCCGTACTGGAAGCCCTCGAGCAGGAACCCGAACTTCTCGTCGGCCTCGGCCTCGCCGATGCCCATGACCTCGAACACGCGCCGCTGGACGTCCTGGCGGTGGATGCGGAGGGAGCCGCCGCCGATCTCGTGGCCGTTGCACACGATGTCGTAGGCGTAGGCCAGGGCGGAGCCGGGGTCCCGGTCGAAGGTGTCGAGGAACTCGGGCTTCGGGGCGGTGAAGGCGTGGTGGACGGCGGTCCAGGCGCCGGCGCCCACGGCGACGTCCCCGGACTCGACGGCCTCGGCCGCCGGCTCGAACAGCGGGGCGTCGACGACCCACACGAACGCCCAGGCGTCCTCGTCGATCAGCCCGGTGCGGTGGCCGATCTCCACGCGGGCGGCGCCGAGCAGGGCCCGGGAGGACTTCCGCTCGCCGGCGGCGAAGAAGATGCAGTCCCCGGGGTTCGCGCCGGTGGCCGCGGCCAGGCCCTCGCGCTCGGCCTCGGTGATGTTCTTGGCCACCGGTCCGGTGAGGGTCCCGTCCTCGCCCACGAGCACGTAGGCCAGGCCCTTGGCGCCGCGCTGCTTGGCCCACTCCTGCCAGGCGTCGAGGGTGCGCCGCGGCTGGGAGGCCCCGCCGGGCATCACGACGGCGCCCACGTAGGGGGCCTTGAACACCCGGAAGGTCGTGTCCCGGAAGTAGTCGGTGAGCTCGGTCAGCTCGAGCCCGAAGCGCAGGTCCGGCTTGTCGGAGCCGTACTTGGCCATGGCCTCGGCGTAGGTGATCCGCCGGATCGGGGTGGGGATCTCCACGCCGATCAGCCGCCACAGGGCGGCGACGATGCGCTCGCCCAGGGCGATGACGTCGTCCTGCTCCACGAAGGAGGCCTCGATGTCGAGCTGGGTGAACTCGGGCTGGCGGTCGGCGCGGAAGTCCTCGTCCCGGTAGCAGCGGGCGATCTGGAAGTAGCGCTCCACGCCGCCGACCTGCAGCAGCTGCTTGAACAGCTGCGGGGACTGGGGCAGCGCGTACCACGAGCCCGGGGCCAGGCGGGCCGGGACGAGGAAGTCGCGGGCGCCCTCCGGGGTGGAGCGGGTCAGGGTCGGGGTCTCGACCTCGAGGAAGTCCTCGGCGTGCAGCAGCTCCCGCGCCACGCGGTTGGCCTCCGAGCGCAGACGCAGGGCCCGGGCGGGGCCGGGCCGGCGCAGGTCGAGGTAGCGGTGGCGCAGGCGGGCGTCCTCGCCGACCTCGACGTGCTCGTCGATCTGGAACGGCAGCGGTGCGGCGGTGTTGAGCACCGTCACGGTCTCCGCGATGACCTCGACCTCGCCGGTGGCCAGCGCCGGGTTCTCGTTGCCCTCGGGCCGGCGCTCCACGGAGCCGGTGACCTGCAGGACGTACTCGTTGCGCAGGTGGTGGAAGTCCGCCTCGTCGCGCACCACGATCTGCGCGACCCCGGAGGCGTCGCGCAGGTCGAGGAACGCGACGCCGCCGTGGTCGCGGCGGCGGCCGACCCAGCCGGCCAGCGTGACGGTCTCGCCGATGTGCTCGGCGCGCAGGTCGCCGAGGTTGTGTGTGCGCAGCACTGGAAAACCCTTCGTTGTGCAGGATCCGACGGGGCGGCGGAGAGAACCGCGCGTTTCCCCGGGGTTTGCCCGGTGCCCCTAGTCTCGTTCGGGAACGAGTCTACAGCCCGGCCCTTCCGGGCCGGCACGCCCCGGAAGGACCCCGCATGCCCGCCGCTCCCCCGCCCCCCGCGCTCGCCCGCCGCCTCGGCACCGTCGACGCCGCCCTGATCGGCGTGGGCTCGATGGTCGGCGCCGGGGTGTTCGTCGTCTTCGCCCCCGCCGCCGCGGCGGCCGGGCCGTGGCTGCCGGGCGCCCTGCTGCTGGCCGCGCTCGTGGCGTGGTGCAACGCGACCTCCACCGCCCAGCTCGCCGCCCGCTACCCCGCCTCCGGCGGGACCTACCTCTACGCCGGGCACCGGCTCGGCGCGTGGCCGGCGTTCGTGGCCGGCTGGGGATTCGTGACCGGCAAGACCGCCTCGGCGGCGGCCATGGCCCTGACCTTCGGCCTCTACGCGGCCGAGCTCACCGGGGCCGACGACGCCGGGGCGCGGCTGCTCGCCGTCGCCGCGATCGCCGGGCTGACCGCCGTGAACCTGGGCGGGGTGAGCCGCACCGCCCGGCTCACGCGCCTGCTCGTGCTGCCCGTGCTCGCCGTGCTGCTGGCCCTCGCGGTGCTGCTGCTGACCGGTCAGCCCCCCGCCGCCGTCCGCCCGGGCGCGGGGGCGGCGGCTCCCCCGTGGGGCGTGCTGCCGGCGGCGGGCCTGCTCTTCTTCGCCTTCGCCGGCTACGCCCGCGTGGCCACCCTCGGGGAGGAGGTCCGCGACCCGGCGCGGACGATCCCCCGCGCGGTGCTCGGCGCGCTCGCGGCGACCCTGCTGCTCTACGGCCTGCTCGCCCTGGGGCTGCTGCGCTTCCTCGGCGCCGAGCGGCTCGCCGACTCCCCGGCCCCGCTGCTCGCCGCGGTGCGCGCCGCCGGCTGGCCGGAAGGGGCGGAGGCGGCCGGGGCCGCCGTGGTCACCGCCGCCGCGGCCCTCGCCACCCTGGGGGCGCTGCTGGCGCTGGTGGCGGGGATCTCCCGCACGGCCCTGGCCATGGCCCGGCAGCGGGACCTGCCCGCCGGCCTCGCCGCGGTCTCGCAGCGGCACCGGGTGCCCTGGGCGGCCGAGCTGGCGGTGGCCGCCGTCGTCGTCGTCCTCGTGCTCGTCGGGGACGTGCGCACGGTGATCGGCTTCTCCAGCTTCGGTGTGCTCGTCTACTATGCCCTGGCCAACCTCTCCGCGCTCACCCTGGCGGAGCGCCCCGGCTGGGCGCCGCGGGCGGTCAACGCGGTCGGCCTGGCGGGCTGCCTGCTGCTGGCGTTCACGCTGCCGTGGGCGTCGGTGCTCACGATGCTCGCCGTCTTCGCCGTGGGCCTGGCCGCCCGCGGGCTCGTGCTGGCCCGCCGCCGCACCCGCGCGCGCGCCGACGACCGCTGACCACCACCGCTGCACCCGCACCCACAGCGCCGAGCCCCCTCACAGTCGTCGTTTCCCCATGTGCGCGCATGGGGAAACGACGACCGTGAGGGGACTCGGCGGAACGAGCGGCGGCACGGTGGGGACTCGGCGACGCCTGCGCACGGCCGGCAACGCCCCGGCGGCGGCCGCCCCGTCCCGACGGCCCGGCGCCGGGCCGTCCCGCTCCCCGGGTCAGGCCCCGGCGGTCACCGCGCGCACGACCGGGCGCAGGTCCTCGGCCGGCGGGGTCCAGGAGGCGGGGTCGGCGCCGACCTGCTCGCCCGAGCGGATGTCCTTGACCTCGTGCACCGGCACCCCGTCCTCGCCGCGGGCCGTGAACCACACGAAGGGGATGCCGCGGCGCTCGGCGTAGCGGATCTGCTTGCCGAACTTGGCGGCGTTCGCCGAGACCTCGCAGGCGATGCCGCGCCCGCGCAGCTGCGCGGCGACGTCCTGGGCCTCGGACCACGAGTCCTCGTCGGCGAGGGAGACCAGCACGGCCGTGGGCACCTTCCGGGAGGGGGCCGCCATGCCCTGGGACAGGATCCGGGAGACGAGACGGGTCACGCCGATCGACAGGCCCACCCCGGGGTAGGTCTTCTTCCCGGTCGAGGCGAGGGACTCGTAGCGGCCGCCGGAGCAGATCGAGCCGAGCTGCTCGTGGCCCACGAGCACCGTCTCGTAGACGGTGCCGGTGTAGTAGTCGAGACCCCGGGCGATCGACAGGTCGGCGACCACCGTGCCGGGGGCGCGGCGGGCCGCCTCGCCCACGACCTCGGCGAGCTCGGCCAGGCCCTCCTCGAGCAGCCGGGTGTTCACCCCGAGGGCGCGCACCTGCTCGACGAACGAGGTGTCCTCGGTGCGGATCGAGGCCAGCTGGAGGGCGGCCCGCGCCTGCTCGGGGCTCGCGCCGAGCTCCTCCTGCAGCGCCGCCGCGACGCGCTCGGGCCCGATCTTCTCGAGCTTGTCGATGCTGCGCAGCACCCCGGCGGTGTCGTGCAGGCCGATGCCCTGGTAGAAGCCCTCGGCGAGCTTGCGGTTGTTGACCCGCAGCACGAACGGCGGGACGGGCAGGCGGGAGAGGGCGTCGATCATCACCAGCGCCAGCTCGACGTCGTAGCGGAACGGCAGCGTGCCGTCGCCGACGATGTCGACGTCGGCCTGGGTGAACTCCCGGGCCCGGCCCTCCTGCGGGCGCTCCCCGCGCCAGACCTTCTGGATCTGGTAGCGGCGGAAGGGGAAGGCCAGGTGCCCGCCGTTCTCCACCACGTAGCGGGCGAAGGGCACGGTCAGGTCGAAGTGCAGGGCCAGGCGGGCGTCGTCCTTCTCGGGGGCGCCCTCGTCCTCCTGGAGGCGGGAGACGACGTAGACCTCCTTGTCGATCTCCCCCTTGCGCAGCAGCTGGCCCACGGTCTCCACGGCGCGGGTCTCGATCGAGGAGAAGCCGTGCAGCTCGAAGGTCTCGCGCAGCACGTCGAGCACGTGCAGCTCGACCAGACGCTCCTCCGGAAGCCATTCGGGAAAGCCGGACAGGGAGGTCTTGCGGGCCATGGGCAGCTGCTCCTGGGGTGCGACGGGGTGCGGGGGCTGGGCGGACGGCGCGGCGGGCTGCGCCGGGGCGCGGGTCCGTGCTCATCCTAGAGAGGCCTGCCCGCCGCCCCCAAAGCGGGCCGGAGCGCCCCGGCGGCGGGGCGGGGGGCGCCGGGGCCTCGTCGGTACTATGGGCCACGACGACTGTCCGAAGCCGGGCGACGGTGCCGGACCCGCTCCGGGCCCCGCCGACCGGCGCGAGCGAAAGAGTTCCAGCGGTGACCGAACGTCTCGAGTCCGACGACCAGCCCACGCCCCGCCCCACCCCCGCCCCGGGACCGCGCCCCGCGCCCGGCCCCTCGGCGGTCCGGCCCGCGCCCGGCCCGAAGCCGGCCCCCGCGGCCCGTCCGGCGGCGGCAGGGCCCGCGGCGGCAGCGGGAGCGGCGCCCGGACCGGCCGCCGCTGCGTCGTCGGCCCCCGCCCCGGCGCTGGCCTCCCCCGAGACCCTGGAGCGGGCCCGCCCCTTCGGGCGGGTCACCGAGGACGGCCACGTGCACGTGCTCGTGGACGGCGAGGAGATCCTCTGCGGGCAGTACCCGGACGCGACCGAGGACGAGGCCCTGGGCTACTTCGCCCGCAAGTACGAGGACGTCGAGGCCCAGGTCGCGCTGCTCGAGCAGCGCGTGGCCGCGAAGGCACCCTCCGCGGACATGACGCGCACCGTCGACCACCTCGCCGAGCAGGTCGCCCAGCGGGCCATGGTCGGGGACCTGCGCGCGCTCGAGGCCCGGCTGGAGGCGCTGCGCCCGGCCATCCGCGAGCTGGAGGCCGCCGAGCGCGCCGCCCACGAGGCCGAGCGCGCCCAGAACGTCGCCGCGCGCGAGGCGATCGTGGCCGAGGCGGAGAGGATCGCCGCCCAGGACCCGCAGCGGATCCAGTGGAAGCAGGCCTCGGGCCGGATGGCGGAGCTGTTCGACCAGTGGAAGGCCCACCAGAAGTCGGGCGTGCGCCTGGGCAAGTCCGCCGAGGACGCCCTGTGGAAGCGGTTCCGCACCGCCCGCACGACCTTCGACAAGCACCGCCGGGCGTTCTTCTCGCAGCTGGACGCCGACAACGCCGAGGCGAAGAAGGCCAAGGAGGCCCTCATCGCCGAGGCCGAGGCGCTCTCGGGCTCCACCGACTGGGGTCCCACCGCCGCCGAGTACCGGCGCCTGATGGACCGGTGGAAGCAGGCGAAGCGGGCCTCCAAGAAGGACGACGACGCCCTGTGGGCGCGGTTCCGGGCCGCCCAGGACCGGTTCTTCGACGCGCGCAAGGCCGCCAACGCGCAGCTCGACGCGGAGTTCGAGGCCAACCTCGCGGTCAAGGAGCAGCTGCTCGCCGAGGCGAGGGCCCTCATGCCCGTCACCGACCTCAAGGCCGCGAAGCGGGCCCTCGGCGAGATCCTCGACCGGTGGGAGCAGGCGGGCAAGGTCCCCCGCGCCCACCTGCGCCGCGTCGAGGCCGAGCTGCGCGAGGTCGAGGACGCCGTGCGCCGGGTCGAGGATGAGAAGTGGCAGCGGACCAACCCGGAGACGAAGGCCCGCTCGAACTCGATGCTCAGCCAGCTCGAGGCCAAGATCGAGGACCAGGAGGCGTCCCTGGCCCGGGTGCGCGAGGCCGGGGACGCCCGGCGCGCCGCGAAGCTGGAGGAGGAGCTGGCGACCAGCCGGCAGTGGCTCGAGACCCTGCGCCGCTCCGCCGCCGACCTGCACTGAGCCCCGCCGGCAGGACCGGTCCCGGAGGGCCCCGTCCCCGCGCTGTCCACAGCCCGGGGACGGGGCCTTCCCCGTGCCCGGGGCCCGGCGGCAGGCTGGGCGCATGTCCGCGCTCCCGCACCCGCCGCCCGGCCCGCACCCGCCACCCGGCCCGCACCGGACCGGACCGGACCGGACCGCCCGTCCCCGCCCGGCCCTCCCGGGCGGGGACGGGCCCGGCCGGGACGCGCCCCGGCCGGAGCCCACCGGCCGCGGCGCGCCGGGCCCCGCCCCGCTCCCCCGGCCCGGGGACCTGTTCCTGCCGGGCCGTCCCTTCGACCGGGTCGAGCTGCGGGCGCTGGTGGCCGACGGCGTGCTCGTGCCCGTGGTGCTGGAGGCCCACGCGCTGCGCGGGCGGCCGGTGACCCGGGCCGTGAAGCTCGCCGCCCTCGAGGCGCAGCTGCCCCCGCACCTGCTGCGCCGCGGGGTGCTCGGGCGGCTCTCGGCGGCCTGGTTCTACGACTGCGCCGCCCCGCCGCCCGTGCTGCCCGTGCTGCTGGACAAGCTGCGGCGGACCACGATGAGCCCCGTGCCCGAGGGCCTGGCCCTGCACCAGGTGACGCTCGGCGGCTACGACGTCCACACCGCGGGCCCGGTGCAGGTGACCACCCCGCTGCGCACCGCCGTGGACCTGGCCCTGCACGTGCCCGGGCCGGAGGGCACGGCGGCCCTGGAACGGCTGCTGCACGCCCCGCACCTGCACTGCCCGCCGGCGCTCGTGGCCGCGGCCCTGCGCAGCTTCGGCCGGCTCCCGGGGCGGCGGGCGGCCCTGCTGCGGGTGCGCCGGGCGGCCCGGGCCGTCGGCCGCCCGCTCCCGTGAGCCGCAGGCCCCGCCGCGCACCGGGGACCGGCCGGTCAGCGGCCCGCCGGCTCCGAGATCGGGCGGTGCCCCGAGGTGCGGTAGACGTCGTAGACCCCGTCGATGCGCCGCACCTGGTTGAGCACGTGGTCGAGGTAGCGGGGGTCGCCCATCTCGAAGGCGAACCGGGAGATCGCCAGCCGCGACTTCGAGGTGTGCACGGAGGCGGAGAGGATGTTGACGTGGTTCTCCGACAGCACCCGCGTGACGTCGGAGAGCAGGGACTTGCGGTCGAGGGCCTCGACCTGGATCTCCACGAGGAAGACGCTGGACTGGGTGGGGGCCCACTCGACGTCCACGACGCGCTCCCGGGAGGTCAGCGCGAGCATGTTGGCGCAGTCCCGCCGGTGCACCGAGATCCCGGCCCCGCGGGTGACGAAGCCCATGATCTCGTCGGGCGGGACGGGGGTGCAGCACCGGGCGAGCTTGACGTAGACGTCGGAGGCGCCCTTGACGACCACCCCGGAGTCCGACACGCGCGGGCGCACCGGGTGGGTGGCGACCGTGGTCTCGGCGAAGTCCTCCTCGGCGCCGTCGGCCCCGCCGAGGTTGCCCACGATCTTCTCCACGACGTCCTGGGCGCTGACCTGGTCGGAGCCGATGGCCTCGTACAGGGCGCTGATGTCGGTGCGGTGGAAGTCCTGGGCGACCGCTAGCAGCGACTCGGAGGTCAGGGTCCGCTGCAGCGGCAGGTGGTGCTTGCGCAGGGCGCGGGTGAGCGCGTCCTTGCCCTTCTCGATCGCCTCCTCGCGCCGCTCCTTGGAGAACCACTGGCGGATCTTGTTGCGGGCCCGCGGGGAGCGGACGAACTTCAGCCAGTCCTGGGAGGGCCCGGCGTGCTCGGACTTGGAGGTCAGCACCTCGACCCAGTCCCCGTGCTGGAGCTCCGAGGACAGCGGCACGAGCTTGCCGTTGACGCGCGCGCCGATCGTCTTGTGCCCGACCTCGGTGTGCACGGCGTAGGCGAAGTCCACCGGGGTCGAGCCCGCGGGCAGGGCCATGACCTCGCCCTTGGGGGTGAAGACGTAGACCTCGGAGGTGTTGATCTGGTAGCGCAGGGAGTCGAGGAACTCGGAGGAGTCCTGGGTCTCCTCCTGCCACGAGACCAGGGAGCGCAGCCAGTCGAGGTCGCCCTCCCGGGCGCGGGGGGTCGCGGAGTTCGCCTGGTTGACCTGGTCCTTGTACTTCCAGTGGGCGGCCACGCCGTACTCGGCGCGCCGGTGCATCTCGTGGGTGCGGATCTGGATCTCCACGGGCCGCCCGTCGGGGTCGATCACCGTGGTGTGCAGGGACTGGTACATGTTGAACTTCGGCATGGCGATGTAGTCCTTGAACCGCCCCGGCAGGGGCCGCCACCGCGCGTGCAGGGCGCCCAGCGCCGCGTAGCACTCGCGCACCGTGTTCACCAGGACCCGCACGGCCTGCAGGTCGTGGATCTCGTCGAAGTCCTTCCCGCGCACGATCATCTTCTGGTAGATCGAGTAGTAGTGCTTGGGCCGGCCGGTGATGGTCGCCTCGATGCCGGCCTCGGAGAGGTCCTCGGCGATCCGCTCCCGGATGGCGGCCAGGGAGCGCTCGCGCTGGGGCTGGCGCTCCCCCACCATGCGCACGATCTCCTCGTAGACCTTGGGGTAGAGCGCCGCGAAGGCGAGGTCCTCGAGCTCCCACTTGATGGTGTTCATGCCCAGCCGGTGGGCCAGGGGCGCGAAGATCTCCAGGGTCTCCCGCGCCTTCTTCGCCGAGGACGCCGGGGGCACGAAGCGCCAGGTGCGGGCGTTGTGCAGCCGGTCGGCCAGCTTGATCACGAGCACCCGGATGTCCTTGGCCATGGCCACGATCATCTTGCGCACGGTCTCGGCCTGGGCGGCGTCCCCGTACTTGACCTTGTCCAGCTTGGTCACGCCGTCGACGAGCGCGGCCACCTCCTCGCCGAACTCCGCCCGCAGCTGCTCGAGGGTGTAGTCGGTGTCCTCGACGGTGTCGTGCAGCAGCGCGGCCACGAGGGTCGCCCCGGTCATGCCCAGCTCGGCGAGGATCGTGGTGACCGCGACCGGGTGGGTGATGTAGGGGTCCCCGCTCTTGCGCTTCTGGCCCTCGTGGCACTTCTCGGCGACCTTGAAGGCCCGCTCGAGGACCTCGAGGTCCTCCTCGGGGTGGGTCGCGCGCACGGTGTGCAGCAGCGGCTCGAGGATCGGCGAGTGGTCCATGGGCCGGCCCGCGAGGTAGGACAGGGAGGAGCGGGTGCGGTCGCTGCGGCCCGGGAACACGGAGCGGCCCAGGAGGGGCCGGGAGGCGGGCAGCACGTAGTGCGTCCCGGCCGTGTCCGACCGCCGGGGCGGTGGTGGAGGCGCGGTCCCCTGGCCTGCGGGGGCGCCGTCGTCGGTGCTGGCCATCCCCGTGGCTCCTTCCCGGTGATGCACGGGGGCGGCGGCCGTGCGGCCGCCGCCCCCGTGCCGAGCTGACGTGGTGCTGACGTGTGCTGGTGCGCGGCGGGTGCTGCGGTGCCCCCGCCCACGGTGGACCCAGTCTAGACCGCCGCGCTCCCCTCGGCGGCACGCCCGGGCGCGGGGGCCTCCTCGTCGAGCCCCGCGAGGGAGGCGTTGGCGGTCTCGGGCGGGGCCACCGCCCCGGCCTCCTGCGCGCGCACCGCGGGCTCCCGGGCGCGCAGCAGCGCGTAGAGCGGCCCGGCCACGAACAGGGTGGCCACGGTGCCGACGATGATGCCGACGAACAGGGACAGGGACAGGTCCTTGAGCGTGCCGGCGCCCAGGACGAGCCAGCCGATGAACAGGATCGAGCCCACGGGCAGGATCCCGACCACGGAGGTGTTGATCGAGCGCACCAGCGTCTGGTTGATCGCGAGGTTGACCTGGTCGGAGAAGCGGGTCGCGGCCCGGTCGGGCGGAGCCGTGCCGTCGAGCATGCCCTCGGTGTTCTCCCGGACCTTGTCGAAGACGACGACCGAGTCGTAGAGGGAGTAGCTGAGCACGGTGAGGAAGCCGATCACGGCCGAGGGGGTGACCTCGAAGCCCACGAGCGAGTACACCCCGGCGGTGATCGCGACGCTGGCGAGCATCCCGGCGATCGCCGAGACGGACATCTTCCAGGTGCGGAAGTACAGGGCCATGAGCACCGTGGCCAGGGCGACGAAGACGACGAGCCCGCGCAGGGCCTGGCTCGTCACGCCCGCGCCCCAGGTGGGTCCGACGAACGTGGAGGTGACCTCGTCGCCGGTCACGCCGTAGGCCTCGACGAGGGCGTCCTTCACGGCGAGGGTCTCGTCGTCGTCGAGCTGCTCGGTCTGCACGCGCACGGTGCCCGGGGCGATGGCGGTGACCCGGACCTCCTCGGCGTCGGAGGACTCGGCCACGGCCCGCTGGCCGGTGGCGACGTCGGCGTCCCCGACGGCGGAGACGGTGAACTCGGAGCCGCCGGTGAACTCGATGCCGAGGTTGAACCCGCCCTTGACGACGGGCACGAGCAGGGACAGCAGCACGAGCACGCCGGTGACGATCAGCCACAGGCGGGCCCGCGCGACGAAGGGGTAGGACTTCCGCCCGCTGTGCAGGGCGTTGCCGAAGTCGGCGAAGCGGGACATCAGGGGTTCTCCTCGGGGGTGCGGGGGGCGGACGACGACGGCGCGCCGACCGGGGTGCTGCCGCCGGGCCGGCGGTCCTCGGCCGGCGGGGCGCCCTCGTCCGCGTCCTGCCCGTCGGCCGGCGCGGCGGCCTGCTGGGCGGCGCGGCGGCGGCGCTCGGCGATGGTCAGCCCGTCGTGGCCGGTCCCCGGCTCGCGCAGCCGGCCGGCGCCGCGGTAGAGGGGCACGGCGTCCAGGGCCTCCGGGCTCAGCCCCGAGTGCTTCCCGCCGCGGCCGAAGTAGCCGGTGCGGGCCAGCAGGACCATGACCGGGTGGGTGAAGAGGAAGACGACGAGCAGGTCGGCGATCGCGGTCAGGCCCAGGGTGAAGGCGAAGCCGCGGACGTTGCCGACGGCCACGAAGTAGAGCACGAGCGCCGCCAGCAGGTTCACGGCCTTGGAGGCCAGCACGGTCTGGCGGGCCCGCTGCCAGCCGTGGTCGACGGCGGCGGGGATCGAGCGTCCGGAGCGGATCTCGTCGCGGATGCGCTCGAAGTAGACGATGAACGAGTCCGCGGTCTGGCCGATGGCCACGATCAGCCCGGCCACCCCGGCGAGGGAGAGCCGGTAGTTGGCCGACCAGCCCAGCAAGGTGATCGCCAGCCAGGTGAGCACGCCCGCGACCACGAGGGAGCTGATCGTGACCAGGCCCAGGAGCCGGTACTGGAACAGCGAGTAGACGCACACGAGCACGAGCCCGATGATCCCGGCGAGGATGCCCATCCGCAGCTGGTCGGAGCCGAGGGTCGCGGAGATCTGCTGCTCGGACTGGATCTCGAAGCTCACCGGCAGGGCGCCGTACTTGAGCTGCTCGGCGAGGAAGCGGGCCTGCTCCTCCGTGAAGCTGCCGGTGATCTGGGCCTGGCCGTCGGCGATCACGGCGTTCATGGACGGGGCGGAGACCACCTGGCCGTCGAGCAGGATCGCGAACTGGCTGCGCGGGTCCCCGGGGCTGGACTGGCCGATGCCGTAGAGGCGCTCGGACAGCGCCCGGAACCGGTCGGTGGCCTCGGGGCCGAACTGGAGGTTCACGGCGAACTGGTTCAGGGACACGCCCTGGGCGTTGGAGGCGGTGCCGTAGGAGGCGTCGGCGATGCCGGTGCCCTGGATCTCGACCGGGCCCAGCAGGTACTTGGTGCCGGTCCCGGGCTCGCAGGCCACGACCGGCGCGTCGGCCGGCTGCTGCTCGCGCTCCTCCGGCGGCAGCGGTGCGGTGCAGTCGGTGGCCTCGAAGCGCTGGTAGAGCTCGGGGGTGATCCAGTTCGGGTCGGAGGAGTCCGCGGGCTCGCCCTCGGGCTCGGGCAGCTCGTCCTCGGGGGTGCGCTGGTCCGCGGGCACGGCCTCGGCGGGGGCGGTGGTGAGCACGGGGCGGAAGGCCATCTCGGCCGAGGCCTGGATCAGCTCGCGCGTCTCGGCCGAGGGCGTGCCGGGCATGGAGACCACGATGTTGTCCCCGGACTGGGTGGCGATCTCGGCCTCGGCCACGCCGCTGCCGTCGACGCGCTGGCGGATGATCTCCACCGCCTGGTCGAGCTGCTCGGGGCTGATCTCCTGGCCGGTCTCCTCGCCCTGCAGGGTCGGGGACAGGATCATCTGCGTGCCGCCCTCGAGGTCGAGGGCGAGCTTGGGCCCCCAGCCGGTGCGGTCCGTGCCGGCGCCCCAGGCGAGCAGCCCGCCCAGCAGGGCCAGCAGCACGAGCAGCCCCAGCAGGGCCCGGCGCGCCCCGCCCACGGCGGCGCGGGGCCCGGAGAGGGTCCGGGTCCTCGGGCCGGGGGGCGGGGACGGGCGGGCGGGGTCGGGGTCGCCGGAGGGTCGGGGAGGGGTCTGTGCCATGGTGTTCCTTCTCGCGCGTCGGCCGTGGGGGCGGGCCTGCTCATGGGAACGGGCCGGCCAGTGGCCGGCCCGTGGTCCCGCGGGGGTCAGTCGGTGCGCTGCCCGGGCTCGCGCGGGGTCTCGCCGTCGGGGCCCGCGGCGGAGGAGCCGGCACGGTCCTCGGCCGCGGGGGTCCCGAGCGGGCCGGCGGGCAGCCCGCCGGCGGTCTCCGGGGCCGTGCCCTCGGCGGGGACCTCGCCCCCGGCGGGGGCCTCCTCCTCGACGACGGTGGTGAGGGCCTGGAGGTGGACGGTCACGGCCGTGCCGGGGGCGACCTCGAGGACGGCCTTGTTGGCGTCCCGGTCGATCTCGACGACGGTGCCGTAGAGCCCGAAGCTCGTCATGACCTCGGTGCCGGGGCCCATGGTCGCCTGCTTCTGCTTCATCTGCGCCATGGCCTTCTTCTGCCGGCGCATCGGCAGCCACAGCAGCAGCACGAAGGCCACGAGCATGAGGGGCAGCAGCCAGGAGCCACCGCCGCCCTGGGGCTGGGCCGCCTGGGCGGCGAGGGACTGGGCGATCAGGTGCGAGGTCACGGACGTCCGTTCGATCGGGAGCGGGTTTTCCGTCCCATGGTAGGGGATCCCCCTGGGCGGGGCCCGGGAGCTCAGTCCTCGAACAGGGTGGCGTCGTCCTCGTCGGGGCCGCCGAGGGCGGCGCGCAGCGCGGGGTCCCGGTAGGCGGCGTGCTCCGGGGCGGGCAGCCCGAGGTGCTCCCACGCGGCGGCCATGGCGATCCGCCCGCGCGGGGTGCGCCCGAGCAGCCCCTCGCGCACGAGGTAGGGCTCGGCGACGGTCTCGACGGTCTCGGTCTCCTCCCCCACCGCGATCGCGAGGGTGGAGAGCCCGACGGGCCCGCCGTTGAACTTCGTCACGAGCGCGGTCAGCACGGAGCGGTCCAGCCGGTCGAGGCCGCGGGCGTCGACCTCGTACATGTCCAGGGCGGTCGAGGCGGCGCGGGCGTCGATCCGCTCGACGCCGTGCACGAGCGCCCAGTCGCGGACCCGGCGCAGCAGCCGGTTGGCGATGCGGGGGGTGCCGCGGGAGCGGGAGGCCACCTCGGCGAAGCCCTCGGCGGTCATGGCGAGGTCCATCAGCCCGGCGGAGCGGCGCAGCACGAGCTCGAGCTCCTCGACGGAGTAGAACTCGAGGTGACCGGTGAAGCCGAAGCGGTCACGCAGCGGGCCCGGCAGCAGCCCCGCCCGGGTCGTGGCCCCCACGAGGGTGAACGGGGGCAGGTCCAGCGGGATGGAGGTCGCCCCGGCGCCCTTGCCCACGACGATGTCGACGCGGAAGTCCTCCATCGCCATGTAGAGCATCTCCTCGGCGGGCCGGGACATCCGGTGGATCTCGTCGAGGAACAGCACCTCGCCCTCGGTCAGGGAGGACAGGATCGCGGCGAGGTCCCCGGCGTGCTGGATGGCCGGGCCGGAGGAGATCCGCAGGGGCGCGCCCATCTCCTCGGCGATGATCATCGCGAGGGTGGTCTTGCCCAGGCCCGGGGGCCCGGACAGCAGCACGTGGTCGGCGGAGCGCCCGCGCAGGCGGGAGGCCTCCAGGACGAGGGAGAGCTGCTGGCGCACGCGCTTCTGGCCGACGAACTCGTCGAGGTTCGCCGGGCGCAGCGCCGACTCCAGCTGCTTCTCGTCGGGCTCGTCGGTCGCGGAGACCAGCCGGTCCCGGGCGTTCACGGCGGCGCCGTCCTCCCGTGCCACGCTCACACCCCCCGGTCGGCGGTGCGGGTGCCGGCCTTGGCGGCGCCGAGCCAGCCGAGCACGGTGCGCAGGATGAGGGGGACGTCGCCGGAGGCGGCGAGCTCCTCGCGGCCGTCGAGGGCGTCGGCGACCCCGCGGGCGGCGTCCTTCTCGCTCCAGCCCAGCCCCACGAGCGCCTCGAGCACCTGCGCGCGCCACGGCTCCACCGGGGCGGGGGCGGGCTCGGCGGGGCGCTCGGGGACCACGAGCTTGTCGGCGAGCTCGAGCACGATCCGCCGGGCCCCCTTGGGCCCGATGCCGGGGACCCGGGTGAAGGCCGTGGCGTCGCCCTCGGCGATGGCCCGGTGGACGTCGTCGGGGCCGAGCACCGCGAGCACGGCCAGGGCGGTGCGGGGGCCGACGCCGCTGACGCCGAGCATGGTCTCGAAGACCTCCCGCTCGGCGGGGGCCCGGAAGCCGAAGAGCAGCGGGGACTCGTCCTTGCGGGCGACCCAGGCGGTGTCCAGGCGCACCTGGCGCCCGACCCGCAGGCCCGCGAGCGTCTCGGCGGTGGCGTGGACCTGGACGCCGAAGCCGCCCACGGAGACGACGGCGGTGGTGAGGCCGACGTGCTCGACCTCTCCCGTGATGGACGCGATCACCGCGCGGCTCCTTCCCGTGGTCCCCCGCCGGCGCGCCCGGCCGGGCGCGGACGATTCGAACGGATCTACGAATGCGGGTCGACGGCCACTGTAGCAGGGCGGGCCGACGCCCCGCACCGGCCCGGCCGGGGGGCTCAGCCGGCCCGGCCGCGCCGGGCCCGGGCCTCCGCCTCCGCCCACGCCCGCTGGGCGGGGGTCATGGCGGAGCGGCGGGCGGCCACGGGCCGGGCGCCCTGGTGGGTCTCGGTGCCGGCGGTGGCGTCGAGGCCGGTGCCGCCCCCGCGCCAGCCGTGGCAGATGGCGATGGCCAGGGCGTCGGCGGCGTCGGCCGGGCGCGGGGCCTCGGCCAGGCGCAGGATCCGCACGACCATGCGCGCGACCGAGGCCTTGTCGGCCCGGCCGTCGCCCGTCACGGCGGCCTTGACCTCCGAGGGGGTGTGCCAGGCGACGGGCACCCCGTGGCGGGCGGCCGCGGCGATCACGGCCCCGGAGGCGTGGGCGGTGCCGATCACGGTGTGCACGCTGGCCTGGGCGAAGACCCGCTCGAGGGCCAGGGCGTCGGGGCGGTGCCGCAGGATCCACTCGTCGGTGGCCTCCCAGATCCGCAGGATGCGCCGGTCGAGGGGCTCGGCGGCCTGGGTCCCGGCGACGCCGACCTCCACGAGCGTGGCGGTGCGGTCCCCGCGCACCTGCACGAGGCCGAACCCGCACCGGGTCAGCCCGGGGTCGACCCCGAGGATGCGCTGGCCCTGCGTGCTCAGTCCTCGTCCTCGAGCCGGGCGAGGACCTCGGCCGGGATCTCGGCGTTGGAGTAGACGTTCTGCACGTCGTCGAGCTCCTCGACGGCGTCGGCCAGGCGCAGGAACTTGCGGGCGCCGTCCTCGTCGAGCTCGACCTTCATGGACGGGCGGAACTGGGGGTCGTCGTTGTTGTACTCGAGCCCGGCCTCGTCGAGGGCAGTGCGGATCGCGGGCAGGTCGGTGGCCTCGGAGACGACCTCGAACTCCTCCTCGCCCTCGATCACCTCCTCGGCGCCGGCGTCGAGGACGGCCACGAGGACGTCGTCCTCGGTGAGCCCGTCCTTCTTCGCGACCTCGACGACGCCCTTGCGCTCGAAGAGGAAGGCCACGGACCCGGAGTCGGCCATGGTGCCGCCGTTGCGGGTGACGGCCACGCGCACCTCGGAGGCCGCGCGGTTCTTGTTGTCGGTGAGGCACTCGATGTAGAGGGCGGTGCCCTGGGGGCCGCGGGCCTCGTAGAGGATCTCGTCGTAGTTGATCGTCTCGCCGGTCAGGCCGGCGCCGCGCTTGATCGCCCGGTCGATGTTGTCGTTGGGCACGGAGTTCTTCTTGGCCTTGGTCACGGCCAGCTCGAGCGCCGGGTTGCCGGCGGTGTCGGGCCCGCCCATGCGGGCGGCGACCTCGATGCCCTTGATGTACTTGGCGAAGGCCTTGGCGCGACGGGCGTCGATCACGGCCTTCTTGTGCTTGGTGGTCGCCCACTTGGAGTGTCCGGACATGCGTTCCTCCTCGGGAAGTCCTGCGGTGGGGGCGCGCCCCCGCGGCGGCTGCGCCCCGGGGACGCGCCGGGGGCGGCCCGGGAGAGTCGTGGACCATTCTACCGGGTGCGCCCGCCCCGGCCGGTGGCTCAGCGGGGACGGGCGATCGCGGCCTCGCGGGCGCGCTCGGCGAGGGTGTCGTCGAGGGGCTCGGCGTCGAAGCTCCCGTGCCGGCGCTCGACGGCGGCGCGGATGAGGTGGTCGGCCACGGCCGGGTTCTTCGGCAGCAGGGACCCGTGCAGGTAGGAGGCGACCACATGGTGGACGCGGGCGCCCTCGGTGCCGTCCTCGCCGTTGTTGCCGGCGCCCTTGACCACCCGTCCCAGCGGGTCCTGGCCGGGGCCGAGGCGGGTGAGCCCCGAGTGGTTCTCGTAGCCGACGACGGTGCCGAACTCCGGGGACTCCAGGACGATGTTGCCGATCAGCCGGGTGGGCCCGGCCGCGGTGGTGGCGTCGAGCAGGCCGATGCCGGGCAGCACCTCCCCGGAGGCCGTGCGGAACTCGTGGCCGAGGAGCTGGTAGAGCCCGCAGATCGCGAGCAGGGGCACGCCGTCGGCGGCCATGGCGCGCAGCTCGGGGGCGATGCGCTGGAGGTCCTCCTGGACGCGGAACTGCCCGGAGTCCTGTCCGCCGCCGCCCACGAGCAGGTCGGCGTCGGCCGGGAAGGGGTCCCCGGGGTCGTGGTCGCTCAGCCGCACGGCGTAGCCGTAGCGCTCGAGCCGGCGCTTGAGGGCGAGGGTGTTGCCCCAGTCCCCGTAGATGTTCATGTCCTTCGGGTAGAGCTGGACGAGGTGGATGCTGCGCTCGGTCATGGGGAGCTCCGCTCAGATCTCGGCGACCTCGGCCACGCGGGAGAGCTCCCGGCGCAGCTCGAGCATGGAGGTGTAGGTGCAGAACACGCGCATGGGGCGGTCCCCGGCCCCGGCCACGAAGCGGCGCAGGGCGTCGCCGAGGCCGGGCACGACCTCGCGCACGGGCACCTCGTCGTGGTCCAGGCGCAGGGCCATGTCCCAGGCGCGCGTGCCGGCGACGACGTCGACCCCGCCCTCGCGCAGGGAGTGGAAGTCGACGTCCCACAGCCAGGAGACGTCGCGGCCGTCGGCGTACTCGTCGTTGATGGTGATCATCGTGGCGTAGTCCCCGGGGCGGGCCGAGGCCAGGGAGAGCCGGAACCCGGCGGGGTTCTTCACGAGCAGCAGCTGCAGCGGGCGCCCGCCGACCTCGATGGTCTCGCCGCGGCCGAAGGCGGGGGTCACGCGGGAGAGCTCGGCCAGCAGCGCGGGCCGGTCGGCGTCGGGGCCGGCGACCGCGAGCGCGAGGGCGAGGGCGGCGGCGGCGTTGTAGATGTTGTAGACGCCGTAGAGGTCGACCGTGGTCTCGACGGGCCGGCCCTCGACGAGCAGCCGCACCCGGTTGGCCTCGAAGGAGCTCAGCTCCACGGCGGCGGCCGGGCGGGGGGCGAGCTCGTCCTCGTGGTCGGCGCCGGCCTCGGGCCCGCCGGCGGAGCGCATGTCGTCGTCGGAGGGGAACAGGGGGCGCAGGGCGGCGGAGAGGCCGAACCAGCGGATCCCGGTGCCCTCCGGGACGTGCTCGGCGAGGGAGGCGATGCGGGGGTCCTCGCGGTTGAGCACGACCGTTCCGGTGGTGGCGGCGGCGATCCGGGCGAGCATCCGGCGGGTGGTGTCGATCTCGCCGAAGCGGTCGAGCTGGTCGCGCATGACGTTGAGCAGCAGGGCGTACCGGGGCTCGACCTGCTTGACGAAGTGCACGGCGTGGGCCTCGTCGAGCTCGAGGACGGCGATGTCGGCGTCGAGCCGGCCGGTGAGGCTCATCTCCCCCAGCAGGGCCGCGGCCACCCCGCGCACGAAGTTGGAGCCGGTGCGGTTGGTGAAGACCTTCAGGCCCTGGGCGCGCAGCAGCTGCACGGCCATCTTGGTGGTGGTGGTCTTGCCGTTGGTGCCGCTGACGACCACGACCCCGTGGGGCAGCTTCGCGAGCTCCTCGGCGACGAACCCGGGGTGCAGCTTCTCCATCACGAGCCCGGGGAAGGCGGAGCCTCCCCCGCGCAGGGTGGTCAGGTACCGGATGCCTTGGCCGAGCAGGCGCACGTGGGGTCGGGACATGCGCTCCATCCTAGGACGTGGGCGTCGCACCCGGGCACGCAGGGCCGCGGGAGGCTCCGCCCCGCGGCGGCGGACGGGGGCGGGCCCGCGCTCCTGCTGCCCCGGCCCCCGCCCCGCCTGCGGCCCGCGCACCCGGTCCGCGACCGGCCCGGGGACGGGACCGGGCGCGGGAGGACGACGGCGCCGCTCAGGTCCGGGGCCAGGCCTCGGCGATGTCCCGGCGGGTGTCGCCGAGGGTCTGCATGATCGCCTTGGTCCCGGCGAGGACGGGCATGAAGTTGGCGTCCCCGTTCCAGCGCGGCACCACGTGCTGGTGCAGGTGCTCCGAGAGGGACCCGCCGGCCGCCGGGCCCAGGTTGAGCCCGATGTTGAACGCGTGCGGGGAGGCCACCTGCCGGATCGTGCCGACGGCGGTGCGGGTGAGCTGCGTGAGCTCCTCCGCCTCGTCGTCGTCGAGGTCGGTCAGGTCCCCGACGTGCCGGTACGGGCACACGAGCAGGTGCCCGGGGTTGTACGGGAAGAGGTTGAGGATCACGAAGCACCGCTCGCCGCGGTGGACGATCAGCGACTCCTCGTCGGCGCGCTCGGGGCCGCCGCAGAACGGGCAGCCCGGGGAGGCCTGCACGGAGGGGTCCTCGCCGCGGACGTAGGCGAGCCGGTGGGGGGTCCACAGCCGCTGGAAGCTGTCGGGGACCCCGGGGATCTCGAACTCGTCCTGGCGGATCCAGCCGGGCGGGGGCGCGCCGCAGGAGCGGTCCGCGGGTCCGGTCACTGCCCGGCTCCCGCGGCCGCCGCCGCGTCCTCGCGGCGCGCGGGGGCGGTGGGGTCCTCGTTGACGCGCCCGCGCACGTGGGCCACGATCCGCTCGACGGCCTCCCCCACGAGCACCCCGTTGTCCTGGGAGCCGTCGCGGAAGCGGAAGGAGACCGCGCCGGCCTCGGCGTCCTCGCCGCCGGCGATGAGCACGAACGGGACCTTGTCCTTGGCCGCGGTGCGGATCTTCTTCGGGAACCGGTCGGAGCCGGCGTCGAGCTCGGCGCGGATCCCGCGGGCGCGCAGACTCGCCACGACCTCCCGGAGGTAGTCGTCGAAGGCCTCGGCGACCGGGATCGCCCGCACCTGCACGGGGGCCAGCCAGGCGGGGAACGCACCCGCGTAGTGCTCCACGAGCACCCCCAGGAACCGCTCGATCGAGCCGAACTTGGCGGAGTGGATCATCACCGGGCGCTGGCGGGTGCCGTCGGCCGCCTGGTACTCGAGGTCGAAGCGCTCGGGCTGGTTGAAGTCGTACTGGATCGTGGACATCTGCCAGGTGCGCCCGATCGCGTCCTTGGCCTGCACGGAGACCTTCGGCCCGTAGTAGGCGGCTCCCCCGGGGTCCGGCACGAGGTCCAGGCCGGTCTCGGTGCAGACCTCCTCCAGGACGCGGGTGGCCTCCTCCCACTGCTCGTCGGAGCCGATGAACTTCTCCGACTCCGGGTCGCGGGTGGAGAGCTCGAGGTAGAAGTCGGTCAGGCCGAAGTCCCGCAGCAGCCCGAGGATGAACTCGAGCAGGTGGCGGATCTCCGCGGGGGCGTCCTCGCGGGTGACGTAGGAGTGGGAGTCGTCCTGGGCGAAGCCGCGCACGCGGGTGAGGCCGTGGACCACCCCGGACTTCTCGTAGCGGTAGACGTGGCCGAACTCGAACAGCCGCAGCGGCAGGTCGCGGTAGGACCGGCCCCGGGAGCGGTAGATGAGGTTGTGCATGGGGCAGTTCATCGCCTTGAGCCGGTAGTCCTGGCCCGGCTTGGTGACGGTGCCGTCCTCGTCGCGCTCCTCGTCGACGTGCAGCGGCGGGAACATGGTCTCCGCGTAGTAGGGCAGGTGCCCGGAGGTGTGGAAGAGCCCGTCCTTGGAGATGTGCGGGGTGCCCACGTACTGGAAGCCCTCGTCCACGTGGCGGTCGCGGACGTAGTCCTCCATCTCCCGCTTGATGATCCCGCCCTTGGGGTGGAACACGGGCAGGCCCGAGCCGAGCTCGTCCGGGAAGGAGAACAGGTCCAGCTCGGCGCCCAGGCGGCGGTGGTCGCGCCGCTCCGCCTCGGCCAGGCGCTCCTTGTACGCGGTCAGCTCCTCCTTGGTCGGCCAGGCGGTGCCGTAGATGCGCTGGAGCTGCTGGTTCTTCTCCGACCCGCGCCAGTAGGCGGCCGCGGAGCGGGTGAGGGCGAAGCCGTTGCCGATCAGCTTGGTGTCGGGCAGGTGCGGTCCGCGGCACAGGTCCTTCCAGACCGTCTCCCCGGTCCTGCGGTCCACGTTGTCGTAGATCGTCAGCTCGCCGGCGGCCACCTCCACGGAGGCGCCCTCGGCGGCGGCGTCGACGTCCCCGCCGGAGCCGGGGCCCTGGGCGAGGCCGATGAGCTCGAGCTTGTAGGGCTCGTCGGCCATCTCGGCGCGGGCCTCGGCCTCGTCGACCGCTCTGCGGCGGAAGGACTGGGTCGAGTTGACGATCTTCTGCATCCGCTTCTCGATCGCCTTGAGGTCCTCGGGGGTGAAGGGCTGCGCGACGTCGAAGTCGAAGTAGAAGCCGTCGATGATGTACGGGCCGATCCCCAGCTTCGCCTCCTCGTGCAGCTGCTGCACGGCCTGGGCCATCACGTGGGCGGCGGAGTGGCGCAGCACCTCGAGGCCCTCGGGGTCGGAGATCAGCACCCGCTCGACGACGTCGCCGTCGGCCAGCTCGTGGGTCAGGTCCCGCAGGACGCCGCCGACGCGGGCGACGACGACGGCGCGGTCCTCCCGGTACAGGTCCGCGGCCGTGGTCCCCGCCCCGACCGTGCGCCGCTCGCCGTCGACGGTGATGGTCAGGGACGCGGGCGAGGTCGTGGGCTCCGGCGCGGTGGTCATCGGGAGGCAACTCCTTGGGTCGTGGGGTGGGCGCGCGCCCGTACGGAGGGGCGTGCGGAGGCGGCGCCGCACGGCAGGCGGCACGCACCGCCTCCGATGGTACCCGCCCGCACCGCGGCGGCCCCGGGACCGGTGCGGGACGCCCGCGGCGGGCACGGCGGAGCCCCCGCCCCCCGGGACGGGGAACGGGGGCTCCGGGGCCGCCGGGACGGGCCCGGCGGGATCGGAGGTCTCCGATCAGATGCGGTCGCGGCGGTCGCGGTCGGTGAGGCCGCGGTCGGCGTCGTTCTCGACGTCGACCTGCTCCTTGCGCACGTCGGCCTCGACGCGCTCGGTGTCGCGGACGGTCTCCTTCTCGAGCCCGACCTTCTCGACGCCCACGGTCTCCTTGGCGACGACGGGGCGCTCCTCGTGGAGGGTCACCTCGACGTCCTCCTCGCCGATGGTGCCGGCGGTCGCCTCGGTGCCGCTCAGCGGGGTCCGCTCGACGCGGACCTCCTCGCGCTCCACCGGCACGTCCACGGTCTCGTGGTCGGTCACGACGTACTTGCGCAGGCGGGCGCGGCCGGTCTCCCGGCGCTCCTTGCCGACGTGCAGCTGCTCCTCGTGGCGGACCACGGAGCCGTCGTCGACACCGGTGCGGTCGCGGTCGAGGTCCGCGGTGCCGGCCGTGCGGTCGCGGTCGAGCTCCTCGGTGCGCTCGGTCTCGGCGTAGCCGGCGGTGCCCGCCGTGCCCGCGGTGGTGCCGGTGGCCGGCACGGCGTTGCGGTCGGTGTCCGTGGCGTAGCGGTCGTCGCGCTCGGTCCCGGCGTAGCCGGCGGTGCCCGCCGTGCCGGCGGCGGCCGTGCCCGCGGCGGTGCGGTCGCGATCGGTGCGGGCGGCGGTGCCGTCGTAGTTCATCTTGTAGTAGCGGTAGAGCTCCTCCTCCTCGGCCGGAGAGAGGTGCTGGTCCGCGTCGACGCCGGGGGCGTCCTTGACGACGTCCTTGGTGTACGGGAGGACGAGGCGGTCGCCGTCCTGCTGCGCGCCGTCGACGGGCACGAAGCTCTCCTTGGTGCCGAACAGGCCGGTGTTGACGGTGACGAAGGTGACCTCCTCGGTGTTGTCGTCCAGGAAGACCTGCTCGACCTTGCCGATCTTGTCGCCGTCCGAGCCGTAGGCGGTGGCCGACAGCAGTGCGTTCACGTCGTACGTAGCCATGAGAACTCCTTCTCCGGTTGGTCTGCGTTCCAACGGCCCCGGGTGGGGTCCGTCGCGGGCGAACCGCCGGGGGTGGCGGTGCAGCTCGTCCGCTGTTGGTAGTAACCATACTGCCGATCAGCCCACTGACCAATGGCTTCACTCAGAGTGAAATCCGGTGCGGGCGGGACCGGCCGGGGGGGCGGCGCCCGGTCAGCGCCGGCGCGGACGGCGCCGGGCGGACCCGGCGCCGCCCTGCCGGCGGCGGTCGAGGAGGCGCCCGATCACGATGGGGGCGAGGGTCAGCAGGATCTTGCGCATGCTCGTGGTGCTCCGTTCCCGGTCCCGCCGGGGGCGGGACCACTCGTTTGATCAGTGTGCTGATCGTACCTGCAGGGCTGGTCCCCGGCCACCGCCGGGACGGGCGGGCCCCGGCGCCCCGGTCGCGGCCCGCACCGCGGCGGGGGTCCCGGGGTCGGCGAGGTCCCAGGCCTGCAGCGCGCTCACGCTGATCCCGCGGGGACCGGTGCGCCGCGTGCGCCCGTGCACCAGCAGCAGGCGGGTGCCGAACAGGTGCCGGCCGGAGCGCTCCTGGGCGTCGTCGAAGAAGGCGCAGTCCACGGCCCCCGTGCCGTCGTCGAGGCTGACGAAGACCACCCGGCGGCCGCTGCGGATCGGCGGGGTCATGGTCGAGACGCGCACCCCGGCCACGAGCACCTCCGAGCGGCTGCGCAGCTCGAGCAGCCGCTCCGCCGGCGTCACCCCGAGCGCGCGCAGCAGCGGCGCCCAGCTCTCCAGCAGGTGGGCCGAGACGTCCACGGAGAGCAGGTCCAGCTCGGTGCGCACCTTCTCCGCGAGCGAGGGCTCGGGCCGCTCCGCGGGCAGCGCGCGCAGCTCGAGGTCCCCCAGGTCGAGGGCCAGCTGGCCCTCGACCTCTCCCGCCCCGCCCGCCCGCGGGGGCCGGGCGGCGTCGGCCCGCGCCCGCAGGGCGTGCACGAGGTCGGCCCGGGAGGCGGCGGCCCCCGAGCGGTGCAGCAGACCGTCGAGGGCGCCCACGGCGGCGAGGCGCTCGAGGGTCCGCCGGCCCGGCCGGGCCCGCTCCCGCAGGTCGGCCAGCGAGGCGTAGGGCCGCCCGGCGGCGATGCGGCGCAGCTCGGCCCGGGCCACGCCGTGGACCCCGGTGAGGGCCATCCGCACGCCGAGGCGGGACGGGTCGTCGTCGAGGCGCTCGACGCGGTAGTGCTCGTCCGAGCGGTCGACGTCCACGGGCAGGACCGGGATCCCCATCCGCCGCGCCTCCCCCACCAGCAGCCGCTTGGGGTACATCCCGGGGTCGTGCTCCCACAGCCCGGCCAGGAACGCCTCGGGGTGGTGGGCCTTCAGCCACGCGGACTGGTAGGTGGGCACCGCGAACGCCGCCCCGTGGGCCTTGCAGAAGCCGAACGAGCCGAACGCGGCGAGGATCCCCCACACCCGGTCCACGACGTCCGGGGGGACGCCCCGGTCCCGGGCGCGCTCGCGGAAGAGGGCCTCGACCCCGGCCTCGCGCTCGGAGCCCAGCCGCCGGCGCAGCTCGTCGGCGCGGGCCAGGCCGCACCCGGTGAACGCGTCGAGGATGCGCAGGACCTGCTCGTGGAAGACCGTCACCCCCTGGGTCTCGGCGAGGATCGGGTCGAGGGCCGGGTGCACCGGTTCGGGGCGGGACCACCCGTGGCGGTGCTCGAGGAAGGGCCGCACCATGTCCGAGTGCATCGGTCCGGGGCGGAAGAGCGAGATGTCCACGATCAGGTCCTCGAACCGCTCCGGGGCCATCTTCCCGATGAGCTCCCGCTGGCCGGGGGACTCGATCTGGAAGCACCCCAGGGTGTGGGTGGTGCGGATCAGGGCGAACGTCGCCGGGTCGTCGCGCGGGACCGCGTCGAGGTCCAGGCGGGGCCGGCCGGGGTGGATCCGGGCGATCTCCTCCACGGCGTGGGCCAGGGCGGACTGCATCCGCACCCCGAGGACGTCGAGCTTGAGCATCCCCATGGGGTCCATGTCGTGCTTGTCGAACTGGCTCATGGGCAGGCCCATGCCGCTGGCCTGCACGGGGGTGCGGTCCAGCAGGCGGCGGTCGCCGAGGATCACCCCGCACGGGTGCACGGAGATGTGCCGGGGCAGCCGGTCGAGGCGCTCGGTGAGGTCCACGAGCAGGTCCAGCTGCCGCTCCCGGGCCACCTGCTCGGCCAGCTCCCGCAGCTCGGGGCGCTCGGCCAGGGTCGTGCGCAGCGTGGCGGCGGGCAGGTTCCACAGCTGCTTGGCCACGGCGTCCACGGCCTCCGGGTCCAGGCCCAGGGCCAGGCCGGCGTCCCGGACGGCGCCGCGGGCCCGGTAGGCGTTCTGCATGCTCATCAGGCTCACCCGCTCCGCGCCGAAGCGGGCGAAGACCTCGCGGTAGACCCGGTGGCGCTGGGCGGACTCGACGTCGATGTCGACGTCCGGCAGGGTCGAGCGGTCCCCGGAGAGGAAGCGCTCGAAGAGCAGGTCGTGCTCGAGCGGGTCCACCTGGGAGACGTCGAGCAGGTAGTTCACGAGGGAGGAGACCCCGGAGCCGCGGGCGGCGTGGCGCACCCCCAGCGCCCCGATCATCGCGGAGACCTCTGCGACGGTGAGGAAGTAGGCGGCGAAGCCCAGCTCGTCGATCACCCGCAGCTCCTGCTCGAGCCGGTCGCGCACCCGGGGGCCGTCGCGCCGGTGCGGGTAGCGGCGGGCGAGCCCGGCCTCGCAGCGGGCCCGCAGCTCGGCGGCGGCGGGCCGCTCCAGGCCCAGGACGGCGGCCTCGGGCACCACGGGCCGGCCCCAGCCGCAGTCCGCGACGGGGTCCAGCCGGGAGCGGTCGGCCACCCGCCCGGTGCCGGCGAGCAGCGCCGCGGTCCCCTCCGCGCCGAGGTCGGCGGCCCGGGCGACCTCGGCGGCCAGCGCGTGCATCTGGTGTGCGGGCTTGAGCCAGCCCTGCCCGTTGGGCTGCAGCATGGCCGTGGCCCTCTCCCGGCCCCCGCGCGCCCCGGCGGCCCCCAGCGCCTCGAGGGGGGTCAGGGCGCGGGCGGCGTCGAGGACGTCGGCGGTCGCGGCCTCCGCGGGGGTCGCGTAGCGCACCGCGTTGCTGAGCACGGGGGTGAGCCCGGCCTCGAGGGCGGCCCGCAGCATCCGGGCCGCGTGGGGGGTGCTGCCGGCGACGCCGGGGGCGGCCAGGTGCGGGACGACCTCCACGGCGAGCGCCTCGGCGGGCAGCAGGGAGCGCCAGCGGGCGAGGGCGGCCCGGGCGCTCCGGTAGCGGCGGGCCGCGAGCGCGCGGCCGACGTCGGAGTCCGGTCCCAGCAGGACGGTCAGCGCGGGGGTGCCCGGGGCGAGGAGGCGCGCGTGGGCGGCCAGGCGGCGGGCGTCCACCCCCACGGGGAGGGACCCGCCGCGCCCGGGGCCGCGCCCGTCCCGTGCGCCGGGGTCGGCGTGGGCCGCGGAGACGAGCCGGCACAGGGCGGCGTAGCCCGCGCCGCCCGTGCCGCCGGCGGCGAGGACCACGACGCGCCCGAGGACCCGGTGCCGGTCGTCGTCGAGGAGGGCGAGGTCGGCGCCGAGGACCGGGTCGAGACCGTGCTCGCGGCAGGCGCCCAGGTGCTTGACGGCGCCGTAGAGCCCGTCCCGGTCGGTGCAGGCGAGCGCGTCCGCGCCGTCGGCGGCGGCGGCCGCGGCGAGCGCCCGGGGGTGGCTGACCCCGTAGTGGGCACTGAATGCGGTGGCGACGTGGAGGTGCGGGAAGCTCACCCCTTCATTCGAAGATGTGTTCGACCTTAAGTCAATCGCAAACCGCCGACGGGGGCCCGGTGCGTTCTGCGCGGCCCGGGGAGCCGGGACGGGTCCTCGTCGCGCCGGCCCGTCCCGGCCCCGGGCCCGGGGCGGCCACCGTTTCGGGCGGCGGGTGCGGGGGCGCAGGGATCCGGGCGGCCGGGGCGGAGGGGACGTGCCCCAGCGCTGAGCGACCGGGCGGCCGGGGCGGAGGGACGTGCCCCAGCGCCGGGCGGCCGGGGCGAGGGTGCCGGGAGGCCCGGTGCTAGGGCAGCCGGGAGGCCCGGCGCAGCACGGCCTCCCCGGCCCGCTGCGGCTCGAGCGGCACGGGGCTGTGCAACACCGCCGGGCCGCGGCGGAGGACCCCGTCCGTGAGCACCCGGCAGCGGATTCCGCCGCGCCCGCGCATCGCCGCGTGGGCGCCGGGGGCCAGCACCTCGTCCATCCAGGCGCAGGGGTGGGCCGCCCGGCCGCCCCGCAGGCGCACGGGGGCGCCGCCGGTCTCCAGGGCGAACTCCTCGCCCAGCAGCGGGGGCAGGTGCGCCCCGCGCAGCACCACGTTGCGCCGGGTCAGCAGCGGGTCGAAGGGCGCGGCGGCGCCCAGCTCGGCGGCCATCGCCTCGAGGGCCTCGACGGCGAGCAGGGTCACGGCCGCGTCCATGTGGGCGGCCTTCCCGAAGAAGCGGTCGCCGACGACGCCCTTGCCCGCCACGAGCTCGACCCGGTCGGCGTCCCGGGTGGGCACGTCGGCGGCGCCGTCGCGGGCCCTGCCGAAGTAGGCGTGCCCGGGCGAGACGAGCAGGTGCAGGATCTCCACGTCGTAGCGGTGCGGCATGCTCATGCCCCCAGCATCCCACCCCCACGGGCCCCTGCAGCACGGACCCCGCAGCACGGGCCCCCGCAGCACGGGTCCGCGCCGCCCGCGCCGTCCGGGCCCGCGCCGTCCGGGCCCACCCCGGGAGCCCGCCGCCCCGCAGTCGCTCCGGGGCGCCCGCTCCCGTGCGCCCCCGGGGCCCGGAGGGGCGCGCTGCGATCCCGGTTAGAGTTCCCCCATGGGCGAACTGCTGTACGAGTGGATGACGCAGCAGCAGGCGGCGGCCGCGCTGGAGGAGTACCGCGCCGAGCGCGGCCCGGCGCTGCGGCGGCTGCGGTCCTGGCTCGGGGCGCAGGGGGCCGCCCCCGACGACCTGCTGGACGGCACCCCGGAGTCCACGGCCCCGCTGTGGGACCGGATCACCGCGCGGATCACGGCGCTCGGCACGGACCCGCGCACCCTCGACACCGATCCGACCCGGTCCCGGTGGCCGAGCTGGGCCCGCCACGGGAAGCTGGTGGACCCGCACCCGCCGGAGGAGTCGCTGGTGCTCGTCGACGGGTTCTGCGCCTACCTCGCCGAGGTGCTCACGGCCGCCGTGCCGCAGGCGCGCTGGCAGGTGGGCGAGCACCGTCTCGTCGACCACCCGTCGCTCAACTACCCGGTGCTCGCCGCCGGCGGCCACCAGGTCTTCCTGCCGGGGCTGCCGCTCTACAGCGCCTACCAGTCCGCCCACGGCCGCGACCCGATGGACGGGGACGCGATGCTGGCCCACGTCCGCCGGACGGCCGTCGCGCTGCGCGGCGGCACGGTGGAGGGCGGGTCCTCCGGGGAGCCGCTGGTGACGGTCGTGGCCGAGGTCGGCTGCTTCGACGTGGGGCTGCGCGCCGACCTGCCCGAGCGGCACCCGGCGCTGGTGGAGCGGCTGGTCGACGAGCTGTGCGAGCGCGACGGCGTCGTCTCGGTGCACCGCTACGGGCCCGCCGCCCTGGTCGTCGACGTCCCGGAGTGGGACGAGGTGCGCCTGAAGCTGTGGCTGACCCTGTGGCTGGAGCGCAACCTGCCCCACTGACCGGCGTCCCGCTCAGCCGGCCAGCTGCGGGAGCACCTCCTGGCCGAAGGCGTCGAGGAACGGCGCCTGCTCCCGGCCCACGTGGTGCAGCTGCAGCTCGTCGAAGCCCAGCTCGGCGTACTCGTGCAGCCACTGCGCGTGCCGGCCCAGGTCCGCGGAGACGTTGACCGCCCCGGCCACCTGCTCGTCGCCGACGTCCTGCTGGACGGCCTTGCGCTCGTAGTCCTGGGGGGAGGCGAGCTCGGCCATGGTCACGGGGTCGAAGACGTTGGTGCGCCACTGGTCCCGGGCGATCGCCCGGGCCTGCTCGGGCTCGGGCGCCCAGCTCAGGTGCACCTGGAGCACGGTGCGCCCGGTGCCCCCGCCCTCCCGGTAGGCCTCCAGCATCCGGCGCAGGTCCTCGAGCGGCTGGTTGACGGTGATCAGCCCGTCGGCGACCGGGGCGAACCGGCGGGCGGTGGCCGGCGTCAGGGCGGGCACCAGCAGGGGCGGGGGCACCTCGGGGGCGCTCCAGACCCGCGCCCGGTCCGCGCGGAAGGGCTCCTCGCGGGTCACCTCCTCGCCCGCGTGCAGGCGGCGGACGACGTCGAAGCTCGCCTCGAGGAAGCGCTGCCGCTCCTCCTTGGCCGGCCAGTGCGGGGAGACGGGCCGCTCGTTGAGCCGCTGCCCGGTGCCCAGCGCCACCCAGACGCGGCCGGGGAACATCCGCGCCAGCGTGGCCGTGGCCTGGGCCGTGACCACGGGGTGGTAGCGCCGGCCCGGGGCGTGCACGAACCCGAACGGCAGCGCGGTGGAGGCCAGCGCCGCCCCCAGCCAGGACAGGGCGAAGCCCGCGTGCCCCTGCCGCGGGGACCAGGGCTCGAGGTGGTCCGAGCACATGGCGGCGGCGAAGCCGGCCTGCTCGGCGTGCCGGACGTCGCGCAGCAGCTGCTCGGGCGGGATCTGCTCGTGGGAGGCGTGGAAGCCGACGGTCGCCATGGGGTCTCCTCCGGTCGCGGTCGGGTCAGCGGGGCAGCAGGTCCTCGGCGGGGGTGCACACGTTGCGCAGCTCGCCGATGCCCTCGATCTCGGTGACGACCTCCTGGCCGTCCCGCAGCCAGATCCGCCGCGGCTTCTTCGCCAGGCCCACGCCGGCCGGGGTGCCGCAGGCGACGAGGTCGCCCGGCTCCAGGGTCATGAACCGGGTGAGGTACTCCACCAGCTGCACCGCGGAGAAGATCATCCGGTCGGTGCTGGAGTCCTGGTGGCGCACCCCGTCCACCGTGCAGCGCACGGCCAGGCCGGCCTCGGGGTCGACCTCGTCCGGGGTCACGACGACGGGGCCCACCGGGGTGGTGCGGTCGAAGTTCTTGCCCTGGAACCACTCGGAGGTCCGGCCCTGCCAGTCCCGCACGGAGACGTCGTTCATGATCGTGTACCCGGCGATGGCCGCCCGGGCCCGTCCGGCGTCCGCGTGGCGGACGGTCGTGCCGATCACCGCGACGAGCTCGGCCTCCCAGTCGATCTTCTCGGACTCCTCGGGCATCGCGATGGGGTCGACGGGGCCGACGAGGGCGTTGGCGTACTTGGCGAAGATCGTGGGGTGCTCGGGGATCTCCTGGCCGACCTCCTCGGCGTGGTCGTGGAAGTTCAGCCCGGCGCACAGGATCTTCCCGGGCCGCAGCACCGGGGTGAGCAGCTCCTCCGGGGCGGGGGCGGGGCCGGGCTCCCCGGGCAGGGAGAGGTCGCCCCCGGCCAGCAGCGCCCCCACGTCCGGGACGGGCAGGTAGACGGTCTCCCCCGCCTCCTGCCGGAAGGCCTGGGTGCTGCCGCTGCGGGCCACGGTGCCGAGTCTCACGGGTGCTGCCTCTCTGCCGGACGAACCGCGCGGGGAGCGCGGTCGGTGCGGGGCGCCGCGCGGACGGCCCGCACCCCCGATCCTATGCACGGGACCCGCCGCGCGCGGGCCCGCCTCACGCGCAGCGCCCGACCCGGATCCCGGTCGCGCTCGTGGCCGCGAGCAGCCGCCAGCGGCCGGTGTCGAGGGTGTGGACGAGCTCGAGGGTGAGCAGCTCCGTGCGCGGGCCGAGCTGGACCTGCACCCGCCACATCTGCTGGTCGACGACCCCGGCGCCCCGCTCCCGGGGCAGCCGCAGGTCCTCCGCCCACCACGCCCGCCGCTCGTACCAGCGCACGGGGTCCTGCGCCACGCGGTAGGCCCGCCCGCGCCAGCGCACCCCCACCGGCACGCCCTCGGCGTCGCAGTCCACGTCCACGCTCTCCGTCAGCACTCCCACCACGGCTCCTCTCCCTCCGACGGCGCCCGCCGGCCGGGCACCCTGTCCTCTGGAAGCTAGAACACCTGTGCGACAGGCTAAGCCGATGAGCTTCCTGCGGGGAACACGTGTTCACTGGCCGGAGCCTGCCGCCCGGACCGCGCCGGGACGCCCGGAATCCGTGGACAACCCCGGTGAAATGGATACGCTGAGAGGACGGAGGACGCGCCCGCCGGGTCCTCCCTGACGCCCCTGACCCCTCGTCCGCCCCCGCCGGAGCAGCCGGCGTCGACCCACGGAGGCCCCCATGACCGGAACCATCACGCTGATCGCCCGCACCGTGGCGAACACCAGGCCGAACCCGGTGCCCACCCGCCCGGCCACGCCCGAGGACGCCGAGGCCCTGGCCCAGCTCTACTACTCCTCCTACGAGCAGGGCGGGGTCTCCAGCCTCGCGGAGGCCCGCCAGGTCGTCCAGGGCGTCTTCGCCGGCGAGTACGGCCCCCTCCTGGCGGAGGCCTCCCCCGTGGTCGCCGACGAGGACGGCACGATCGTCGCCGCGGCCCTGACCCTCGAGCGCCGCGTGGGCGACGGCGAGCTCCCGGACGCCCCGTACCTCTTCGAGCTGTTCACCGCCGCGTCCCGCCGCCGGCAGGGTCTCGCCGAGCAGCTCGTGCGCTCCAGCATGGACACCCTCTGCCACAGCGGCTACGACCAGCTGTGCCTGCGCATCGCCGAGGACAACGCCGCCGCGCTCGCGCTCTACCTCACCCTGGACTTCAACCGCTGGGTCCCGGAGGACGACGACTACTGAGCCGACCACCGGACCGGGGGCGAGGAGGAGGCCCGGGACCCGCTGCGGGTCCCGGGCCTCCTCCCGTCCGCCCTCCGGCACCCCTTGTCCCCAACAGGTGAAGAGTGCTTCACTTGTTCGTGTCAGGGAGGGGAGTATCCCACCGTCGTCCCGTCGTCATTCCGGCCCCGCGGGGCCCGGCGGGGCGGGCCCCGCGGGGCCGGGAGAGACCTCCGATCGGATCGATCGGAGGGTTTCGTCGTGGATGTCCCGTTCTGGATCTGGGCCGCGGTGCTCGGCTTCATCGTGCTCGTGCTGGCCGTCGACCTGTTCGCCCACCGCCGCGCCCACGTGATCGGCGTGCGCGAGGCGGCCGTGTGGTCGGGGGTGTGGGTGGCTTGCGGCGTGGCCTTCGGTCTCGTCGTCTGGCGGGTGTGGGGGGCGGAGCTCGGCCAGCAGTACTTCGCCGGCTACCTCATCGAGAAGTCCCTGGCCGTGGACAACGTCTTCGTCTGGGCGATCGTCTTCAGCTGGTTCGCCGTCCCGCGGGAGTTCCAGCACCGCGTGCTGTTCCTGGGAGTGCTCGGTGCCCTGGTGTTCCGCGGGATCTTCATCGCCGCCGGGGCGGTGCTGATCCAGAACTTCTCCTGGGTCCTCTACGTCTTCGCCGCGTTCCTGCTCTGGACCGGCTGGCGGATGATCCGCCAGCGCAACGAGCACCTGAACCCCGACCAGTCGGCGGTGCTGCGCGCCTTCCGCCGCCTCGTGCCCATGACCGAGGCCTACCACGGGCAGAAGCTGCTGGTCCGCAAGGACGGCGTGCTGCTGGCCACCCCGCTGCTGGCGGTGCTGGTGCTGATCGAGGCCACCGACGTCGTCTTCGCCGTGGACTCCATCCCCGCGATCTTCGCCGTGACCGACGAGGTGTTCCTGGTCTTCACCGCCAACGCCTTCGCGATCCTGGGCCTGCGGGCCATGTACTTCCTGCTCGCCGATCTGATCCACCGCTTCGTGTACCTGAAGATCGGCCTCGCCCTGGTGCTGATCTGGGTCGGGGTCAAGATGCTGCTCAAGATCGACCTCTTCTACATCCCCACCGGCATCTCCCTGGCCGTGGTCGCCACGATCATCGCCGTCTCCGTCGTCGCCAGCCTGCGGGCCACCCGCGGCCAGGGCCGCCGCTCCCTGCCCGTCCCGGCCGAGCCGCCGTTCCGGGTCGCCACCGAGGCCGAGGTCGCCGCCCTCGAGCCCCTGCGCACCCGGCGCCGCCCCGCGCGCGCCGCCGGGCGGGGCGCGGGCCTGGATTCCGGCGCCCGCCGGGAGGAGGAGCGGCGATGACCGCCCTGGCGCCCTCCCCCTGCCGGCCGGTGGCCGCGGTGGTCACCGACGGCCCCGAGGCCGTCGCGGTCGCCCGGCGCGCGGCGCGGATCGCCGCGGAGGAGGGCCGGCCGCTGGTGCTGCTGGTCCCGGTGCTGCGGGCGGCCGCCGCGCAGGACGCGGTGCGCACCCGGCAGGCCCGCCGGGCGGCGCACCGGGAGGCCGAGGCCGTCGCCGCCCGCGTGCGGCCCGTGCTGGAGGCCACCGGGATCCCGGCCACGACGCGGGCGGTGTGGCACCGCAGGTGCCCGTTCCGCCGGGCGCGGCAGGCCCGGGCCATCGCCCTGGCGCACGCCGCGCACGCGGCGGGGGCGGCCGTGGTGGTCACCCCGGCGGCGGTGCCGCTGCCGACGGTGCGCTACGGTGCCGGGACGGTGCTCGTGGCGGGACCCGAGGACAGGCCGCTCACGGTCCACCGCCCGGCACCCCCGAGGGGACCGGACCGGCTCTGAGGGCCCCGCCCGGCACGCCCGGGCCGGCGCCTCCCGGCCCCGCCACGAGAGGAGATCCGTGCCCACCTCCGACGACGCCGCCGGGGACCCGGCGGGAGCGTCCCGCCGCCCCGCCGGGGCGGTCCCGCCCCGGCGCCCGGCCTGGACGCTGCTCACCACCCACGGCCACGTCCTGCTGGCCGCGGCCCGCTCCCCGGACGCCCGGGTCGGCGAGATCGCCGAGCAGGTGGGGATCAGCGTGCGCGCGACCCTGTCCGTGCTCAAGGACCTCGAGGAGGCCGGCTACCTCACCCGCCACCGGGTGGGCCGGCGCAGCCACTACACCGTCGACCGGCGGCGGCACTTCCGGCACCCCGCCACCGCCGCCCACGAGGTCGGCGAGCTGCTCGACGTCCTGGCCGACGACCCGCCGGGCACCGGCTGACGCGGGGCGGAGCCCCTGCCCGGGACAGGACACCACGCACCGGCGGCGCGAGCGCCGGAGAGGCCGTGCCGAGAGGCGCGTGCCGGGCAGAGGAGGTCCCGGAAGGTGCGTGCCGGAGCGCGAGCTGGAGCGGGCGCCCCCGGAGGCACGTGCCGACAGAGCGCGACGGCAGCGGCACCGCGGCGCGGCCCGGCCGGCGCAGGGCTCAGGGCCCAGGACTCAGGGCTCAGGGCCAAGGACTCAGGGCTCAGGACTCAGGACTCAGGACTCAGGACTCAGGGCTTCATGGCTCAGAACTCAGAGCTCTGAGCTCAGAGCTCTGAGCACGGTCTCCTCGCGCACCGGGGGGTCGACCGCGACGTCGACGAACCGCACCCAGCCCACCGTGACCTCCACGAGCCGGGTCGCGACCGGGTCGTGGCCGCCGGAGCCGGGGTGGCGGGACTCCAGCAGCCCGGCGGCGGCCCGCGCGGGCTCGCCCGCCAGCACCACGGCCTCGCCCTCGAGCTGGTACTCCTGGCCCGTGCCCGAGACCACCACCAGGGAGACCCGGGGGTCGGCGCCCAGGTTGGCGAACTTGCGGCTGGCCGTGTTGGTGCCGAAGACCAGCCGGCCGTCGTCGTCGGCCACGAGGTTGACCCAGGCGGACTCGGGGCAGGCGCCGGGGGCGTTGGTGGCCACGACGCCGCCGCCGTGGGTGCGGACGAAGTCCACGAGGCGCTCGACGGTCTGCCGGTGGGCGGGGGTCATGCGGATCTCCTCCGGTCGGGGAACGGGCGCGGGGAACAGGACGGGGCGGGACCGGGCAGTGCAGCGGGGCGGCCGGACAGGGCCGCTCCGGGCGCAACGACAGGGCCGCCGGACGGGGCCCGGGCGGAGGCACCGTGCGGGGCAGCGGTCCGCGGCGGGCCGGGGCCCCCGCGCCGGCCGGGAGCCGGCCGGGGTCCGGAGCGGGACGCCGGTGGTCCCCGGCGGCCGGCCCCCCGGCTCAGAACAGCTCCTGCTGCGGGACCACGAGCTCCGGGGAGTTGTTGCGCACGTTGCCCACGGCGGGGTCCACGGGGTCGAGCACCCAGCGCGCGGCGACCCGGGAGGCCTCGGCGCGGACGAGGTCCACCAGCTGCGGGGCCTGCTCCTCCCCCGGGCGCAGCCAGTCGTCCAGGTGCTCCGGCGCCAGGGGGATCGGCATGCGGTCGTGGAGCTCGTGCAGCTGCGTCAGCACGGGGTGCTCCGCGGAGGGCTCGGGGGCGTCGGTGGTGAGCACCGAGCAGGACAGCAGCCAGGACCCGGTGCCGCCGCGGCCGGGCTGCAGGGCCCCGGAGTCCGGCTCCGCGCCCTCGGGCACCCGCCACCACTCGTAGATCCCGGCGAACCAGATGGTCTCCTCCGGGTCGGCGGGGTGGACGTAGTAGGGCTGCTTGCGCCCGCCGCGGCCCGGGCCGGGGAGCTTCTTCCACTCGTAGTAGCCGTTGGCCGGCACGGCGCACCGCCGGGCCCGCACGGCCTTGCGGAACGAGGGCTTCTCGAGGACCGTCTCGGAGCGGGCGTTGAACATCTTCGCCCCGACCGCCGGGTCCTTGGCCCACCCCGGGACCAGGCCCCACCGGGCCACGTGCAGCTCCCGGACCCGTCCGGCGTCGTCGCCCTCCCCCGCCAGGCGCTCGAGGACGATCGGCACGTCGGTGGTGGGCGCGGTGTTCCAGTTGGCCCGCAGGGCCGTCTCGTCGCCCCCGCCGAGGCTCTCGTCGGGCACGGCGCCGGTGGCGGCCACGAGGTCCCCCACCGCCCGCGCGATCACGTAGCGTCCGCACATAGCTGCCTCCTCGCCGGCCCCGCAGGGCCCCGGTCAGTCCGGTTCCGTGAGCGGGCCGTAGCCCAGGTGGTGCGCGTACATCCCGTAGACCTTGCGGATCCCCCGCTCGACGTCGGCGACGGTCGTGCCGGGGCGCAGGTCGTCGACGGCCCCGGCGGTGGCCGGGTCCCAGTCCAGGTCCAGCGCGGCGTAGACGTCGGTGAGCACGGAGCGGATCGGCTCGGACTGCTCGACCACGACGACCGTGGAGAAGTACCAGGCGCCCGCGACCACCCGCTGGGCGGTGCCCGCGAGCTTGACCCGCCGGCCGGCGGCCGGGGTGCCGGACGGGTGGGTGCCGTGGACGCTGTGCTCGCCGGCGCAGTACTCCCCGGGGATCTCCCCGACGTCGGCCTCGACCTCGAGCTCCTCCAGCGCCGCCACGACCATGTCGCCGAAGAGCCGGTAGCGGTCCTGGATCCCGGAGGTGGGGTCCTCCGTGGGCTCGAGGTGGTCCACGACCAGGCACCCGCCGTGGTAGGCGGCCGCCCGTCCGCCGACGCGGCGGACCAGGGGCTCGAAGCCGCTCTCCCGGGCGGCTCGGGCGGCGGCGGCGAAGCCGGGGCGCAGCTCGTCGCGGCGCCCGAAGGCGACCGTGGGCACGGGCTGGTAGAGGCGCAGCACGGGTCCGGTGCGGTGGACGTCGGCGAGGAGGGTCATGGCGCTCTCGTAGTCCTGCTGGGCGCCCAGGGACTCGCGCTGGCGGAGAAGTCTCATGCTGGTGCCCATCCTAGTGCGGGCCGCCGGCCGGCAGGTCGCTGGCGGCGAACCACGCGGCGAGCTCCCGGGCGCTGGTCTCGACCTTCTCGGCCCACGCCAGCGCGGCCTCGTCCGCGGCGTCGGAGACGTGCTTGACCATCCGCAGCCGCACGCCCAGGTGCCGGCAGGCCACCGCGACCGCCCAGCCCTCCATGTCCACGAGGTCGGCGCGGGCGGCGAGCGCGTCCCGCACCGGGCCGCCCGCCACGAACGAGTCGCCGGTGGCCAGCACGGGCCCCTCCCCGCCGAGCTCGAGGACGTTGTCCACCGGGATCCCGGCGGCGCGCAGCAGCTGCTCGTCGACGTCGCGGTTGATGATCCGGGAGGGCTCGTGGACACCGCTCAGCCCGTCCCGCAGGGCCCCGGCGCTGCCGATGTTCAGCACGGTCAGCCCGTCGCGGCCGGCGGGGTCCGGGCAGCGGGTGAGGACGGCCTCGGTGGTGCGCACGGCGGCGGCGGACATCCCGACCCCGGTGAGCACGAGGTCGAGGCCCGGCGGGAGGTACCGGGTCTCGAGGGGGTGGGCGGCGAGCACGAGCAGTCGTTCCATCGCGCCCACTCTAGCCGGGCGCCGGCGGCGGCCCGGACGGTTCCGCGGGGCTCAGGCGGGGGCGCCGGCGAGCTCGGCGAGCAGCCGGTCCGAGCGCTCCTGCGCCTCGAGGTCGGCGGCCCCGCCCGTGACCATGAGCTCGTCGGCGCCGGTGTCCTCGACCAGCCGGGCCAGGCGGCGGCCGACCTCGGCGGGGGTTCCGGTCACCGCCGTCGCCAGGTGCTCCTCGACGAGGTCGCGCTCGCGGGCGGGCAGCCGCGCGAGCTCCGCCTCGGTGACGGGGGCGAGCGGCGGGAACTCCCCGCGGGTGCGGGAGTGGGCCATGGCCCGGGCCTGGGGCAGGGCGAGCGCCCGGGCCGCGCCGGCGGTGGGGGCGACGGCGACGTCGGCGGCGAGGACGACGTGCGGGCGCTCCCACCAGCGCGAGGGCCGGAAGCCCGCGCGGTAGCGCTCGAGGGCGGCGGCGGCCCCGCGCTCCCCGCGGCGGGTCGTCGCCGGGCCCCCGAGGACGACGGCGAGGCCCGCCCGCGCCGCGATCTCCACGCCCGCGCCCGTGGCCAGCACGAACACGGGGGTCCGGGCCCGGTCGCGGGGCCGGGCGGTCACGGGGGCCTCGCCGGCGAGCAGCGCCAGCAGCCGGGCGAGGTCCGCCTCGAAGCGCTCGGCGGCGCCGGGGCCGGTGCCCAGGGCCTCGCGCACGGCGCGGGTGAAGCCGAGGGAGCGGCCCAGGCCCAGGTCGATCCGCCCGGGGTGCAGGGCCTGGAGGGTCGCGGCCTGCTCGGCGACGACCAGCGGCCGGTGGTTGGGGAGCATGATCCCGCCGGAGCCGACGCGGATGCGCTCGGTGCGGGCGGCGACCGCGGCCATCAGCACGGCCGGGGCGGCGCCGGCGATGCCGGGCACGCCGTGGTGCTCGGCGACCCAGAACCGCCGATGGCCCAGCGCCTCGGCTTGCCGGGCCCGCTCCAGGACCCGGTGCAGGGCCTCGGTCTCGGTGCCGCCGGCGAGCAGGTGCGCGCGGTCGAGGACGGACAGGGGCACGCGCGGCGCCACGGGCGGGGACGGGGTCACGGCAGCAGGGGGCACAGTGCGCACAACCGGGTCCGCGCCCGGGTTGTTCCGTCCGCGGGGCCGGAGGAGCCCGGGACCGGCGGGCGGCACCGCGGCACGGCCGGTGCGGCGCCGCCGTCGGGCCCGGCGCGACCCGGGGCAGCCGAGTCCGACCGGGCGCGGTCCGCGCGGTGCTCCCCGGACGGCGTGGTCAGCGCGGGCGGGCCCGCACCTGGACGCGGTCCTGCTCGACGCGGGTCTCGTAGGCGGGCTGCGGGCTGGTGGCGGGCCCGTGGACCACCGACCCGTCGGCCAGCCGGAAGACGCTGCCGTGCCAGGGGCAGCGCACGCAGCCGCCGGCGACCTCGCCCTCGTCCAGCGGCCCGCCCATGTGGCTGCAGACGCTGTCGAGGGCGTGGACGCGCTCCCCCTCCCGCACGAGCACGAGGCTGACCCGCCCGGCCACGACCCGGCGGGGCTCGCCCTCGGGCAGCTCGCCGGCGGCGGCGACGTCGGTCCACCGGGCGGGTCCGCGGCGCCAGGCGGTGCGGTTGACGCCGACGCCCTCGACGTAGCTGAGGTGCCCGCCCAGGTAGCCGCCGGCCGTCAGCGCGCCCAGTCCGGCCAGGCCCAGGGCCTTGCCGGCGGTGCGCCGGCCGCGGAGGCGGGCGAGCAGCGACGCGGTGTAGAACCCCAGGGCGGCGCTGTTGGCGGCGGCGTGGACGAGCCCGACCCGGCGCGGCCCGCCGCGGGTGTCGGACCAGTCGTGCAGGCCGGTCGCCGCGGTGGGCACCGCGGCGGCGACGCCGGTGGCCACGAGCACGTCCGCGGCCGGGGCGGCGGCCCGCCCGCCGACGAGGTCGAGCAGCCCGGCCATGGTCCACGCCCCGATGGGGACGTCGGTGAGCAGCGGGTGCAGGGGGTGGCCGAGCACCGCCCCGCTGAGGAGGTCGCGGACCGGGCCGGGCCGGGCGGCCCGGGCCACGGCGGTGGCCAGCGGGTCGGCCGCCCGGTCCAGGGCGCTCCAGCGCTCGATGCGCCGGGCGAGGTCGTCGAACACGCTCATGGCCGCCTCCTCGGTGCCGGGGCGGTCAGTGTCCCACCGGGTCCGGCACCGGACAAGGACGGCGCCGGACGTGACGGACCACGACGACGGGACGGGACGGTCACCTGGCGGCGCGGGGTGCACCCGGCACCGCCGGACGGGGACCGGCGCCCGGGCGCGCGGTGGCAGGTCACGACGGCGGGACGGGCGACGACCCGGCGGCGCGGGGCGCACCCTGCGACCCCGGACGGGGCCGGCGCCTGAGGCCCCGGGGCGCAGCCCACGACGGCGGGCCACGACGTCCCCGCCGGGAGGACCGCCCCCGGCGGAGCGGGACCACGACTGCTGCCCGGCCGGGAGCGGCGTCCGGCCCGGCCGCGCGGGGCTCAGGCCGCGCGGGCGAGGGCCTCCTCGGCGGCGACCCAGCCGAGCATCGCGCACTTGACCCGGGCCACGAAGCGGGAGACCCCGGCGAAGGCGGCGGCGTCCCCCAGGACCTCCTCGTCCGGCTCGGCGGTGCCGCGGGAGCGCAGCAGCGCCCGGAACTGCTCGATCAGCTCGAGCAGCTCCCGGCGGGTGAGCCCGGGGGCGGTCTCGGCCAGCACCGAGGCGGCCGCCATGGAGATCGAGCACCCCTGCCCGGCCCAGGTGACCCGCTCCACGACCGGCTCCGCGCCGGGCCCGGCGGGGGCCAGCTCCACGCGCACGGTGATCTCGTCGCCGCACGTGGGGTTGTACTGATGGGACTCCCCCGCGCCGTGCCCCGGGACCGGGTCGGCCAGTCCCTCCCCGGAGCGCCGCTTGGCGTGGTCGAGGATGACCTCCTGGTACAGCCCGTCCAGCGCGCTCATCGTCGTCCTCTCGGTCGGTCCGGCCCGGCGCCCGCGGTGTCGGTGCGCACCCGATCAGCCTGCCACGCCGAAGTAGGAGCGGACCCCGGCCAGTTCGGCCAGGAACCGGTCGACGTCCTCGGCGGTGGTGTACAGGTAGGTGCTGGCCCGGGTGGTCGCGGTCAACCCGAGGGCCCGGTGCAGCGGCTGGGCGCAGTGGTGGCCCACCCGCACGGCGACCCCGGCGGCGTCGAGGACCTGCCCGACGTCGTGGGCGTGCACCCCGGCCACGTCCACGGCCGCCAGTCCCACGCGGTCCGCGCCCGGGGGCGGGCCGATCAGCCGCACCCCCTCCAGATCGGCGATGCCCTCCGCCAGCCGCTGCCCCAGGGCGTGCTCGTGGGCGGCGACCCGCTCCATGCCCACGGCCCGGAGGTAGCGCACGGCCTCGGCGAGCGCGACGGTCTGGGCGATCCGCTGGGTGCCGGCCTCGAACCGTGCGGGGGCCGGCAGGTACTCGGCCTCCTCCATCGTGACCCTCGTGATCATCGAGCCGCCGGTGAGGAACGGCGGCATCGCGTCCAGCAGCTCGGTCCGGCCCCACAGGGCGCCGATGCCGGTGGGCCCGAGCATCTTGTGCCCGGAGAACACGGCGAGGTCCACGCCCAGGCCCGGCAGGTCCACTGGCAGGTGGGGCACGGACTGGCAGGCGTCCAGGACGGTCAGCGCCCCGGTCTCCCGGGCGAGCTCGACGAGGGCGGGGACGTCGGTGAGCGCGCCGGTGACGTTGGAGACGTGCGTGAACGCCACCACCTTCGTCCGCTCCCCGATCACCCGTGCGGCGGCCTCGTGGTCCAGCTGCCCGGTCCCGTCGACGGGGATCCACCGCAGGCTCGCCCCGGTGCGGGCGGCCAGCTCCTGCCACGGGATCAGGTTGGCGTGGTGCTCGGCCTCGGTCGTGACGATCTCGTCGCCGGGCCGGAGCCGGAAGCGCTCGGCGGCCTGCCCGCCGCGCCCGGCGGTGGCGTTCGAGAAGGCGTAGGCGATCAGGTTCAGCCCCTCGGTGGCGTTGGAGGTCCACACGAGCTCGCGCTCGCCGGCGCCCACGAAGCCGGCGACGACGCGGCGGGCCTCCTCGTAGGCGTCGGTGGCCTCGACCGCCAGGGTGTGCGCGCCGCGGTGCACGGCGGCGTTGCGGTGCAGGTAGAACTCCCGCTCGGCGTCCAGCACGGCCAGCGGCTTCTGCGCGGTCGCGCCCGAGTCGAGGTAGACCAGGGGGGCGCCCATCACCTCGGTGCCCGTGAGCAGCGGGAAGTCCTCGCGCAGGGCACGCACCTCGGTGTCGGTCAGGGGCGGGACGGTCGTCGAGGGCACGGCGGGGTCCTTTCGGGGGTGGGCACGATTCTAGGCGGGACGCCCCGGCGGGCGTCTCCCGGCGTCACATCCGCACCGGGAACCGGGGGCAGCAACGGCGCCGGGGCAGGAGCGCGCACCGTGACGGCCCGGCGGCGGCCCCTGCCCGGGCGGCTGATGCCCGGTGGCGGCCCCTGGGCTCAGCCGGGGGCGAAGCGGCGGGTGGGCGGCCCCGGCGCGGGGGCGCCGCCGAGGGCGGGCCGGCCCCGCAGGGAGGTCGCGCACGCGACCCCGGCGGCGGCGCCCTCCCCGACGGCGATCGGCACCAGCTGCAGCCCGGGTGTGACGTCCCCGGCGGCGTAGACGCCGTCCACGCTGGTGAGCTGGAAGCCGTCGACGGTAATCAGGCCCTCGTGGTCGAGCGCGCAGCCCAGCTGCCGGGCCAGGTCGCCGGCCGGGAGGTGGGCGTAGGAGAAGAACACCTTCGCGGCGGGCACGGTGCGCCCGTCGGCCAGCCGCACCCCGCGCAGGTCCCCGGGCTCGCCGGTCAGCGCCACGGCCGTCCCCTCGAGCACCTCCACGCCGTGGTCGGCCAGGGCGGCCCGCTGCCCGTCGTCGATCCCCGGCTCCGCCGGGTCGAGGACCAGGCGCACCGGCGCGGCCCAGTCGAGCAGCTCCGCCGCGTAGCCGGGCAGCTGGGCGCCGGACCCGAGGACCACGACGGCGCGGTCCTGCGCGGTCGGGCCGTCGCAGGCCGGGCAGTGGTGGACGTCCGTGCCGTAGTGCGCGGCCAGGCCGTCGAGGTCGGGCAGGCGGTCGCGCACACCGGTGGTGAGCACGACGCGCTCGGCGGCGACCTCCCGGCCGTCGACCTCGGCCCGGAACGCCCCGTCCTCGTCGCGGCGCAGGGCCGTCACGCACCCCTGGTGCAGGCGCACGTGCGGGTACTGGGCGAGCCCTGCGCGGGCGTCGGCCAGCAGCTGCCGCGGGGTGGTCGGGTCCCGTCCCAGCAGGCCGTGGGCCCGGTCGGCGGCGAGGTTGCGCTGCTCGCCGGCGTCGACCACGAGCGTGGGGCGGCGGTAGCGGCCCAGCCACGTCGCGGCGGACAGCCCCGCGGGGCCGCCGCCGACGACGAGGGCGCAGACCGTCCCGGGCAGCACGCCGGGGGCCTCAGTGCCCGTCGGCGGGCTCCTGGACCGTGGCGGCGCCCTCGTCGCCGAGGGTCTGCTCCGTCATGTCGAGGCTCACGATCCCGACGCCGACCATCGCGGCCAGCGACAGGAGGAAGCCGAGCACGATCGCGATCAGCGGTCCGGAGGACCCCCGGTCGGAACGGCCGTTGATGGTGCGGGTGGGTGCGTGCTGCTCGCTCATGCCCGTCATTGTGCCAAACGGCAGGCCCGGGTGCGCACAGGGCACGCACGGCGGGCGCGGGGCACCCCCGCCGGCCTGCGGCATCCCGGGGCGGGCGCGGGTCGCGTCCCGGCCCGGGCGGACCGGATCCCCGGCGGCCGGACGGCCCGCCGGGCGGAGCCGCGGAGCACGCGCGAGCGCCGGGGACCTCCGCTCCGACCTCCCGCCGCGGCCGCTGGAGGCCCGCGGTGCCGTCCGGGGCCCTGCGCCGCGCCGGGAAGAGGGCCGTGACGGCCCGGGACGCCCGGTCTGCCCGATCATGGTGGCGGACCTCACCCTCGAGACCCCCCGCACGAGGAGCCATCATGAACCCGCCCGTCCCACCGCGCGCCCCGCTGCACCCGCCGGCCCCCGAGGAGAACCGGGAGGCCGCCCGGCCCGCGTCCCCGGACGCGCAGGCGCAGGCGCCGGAGCCGGGGACCCCGGGTCCGGCGTCACCGTCCGCGGCGTCCGGGGAGGCCGCCGCCCGGCCGGACACCGGTCCGGGGACCGCCGGCGCCGGGGAGATCCTGGCCGCCGTGGCGCAGGCCGTGGCCCCCGACCGCATCGACTCGCAGCTCTCGCTGCTCAACCGGTGCGCCGAGCACGACGACGTCGACCTGGTGGTCGGCCCCGTCCTCGGCGCGGTCGTGGACGCGGCGCTGCGGGCGGCGCTGCTCACCAGCGGGCTCGTGGACCCCACCACCGGCGGGGCGGCCTGGCGTGGCCTGGACGGGCTGCCGGCGGCACCCGCCCCGGGTCTCGGGGAGCTGTCCTACGACCCCGCCACCCGGCGGCTGCGCATGGCCCGCGGCACGGTCCTCGACCTGGGTCCTGCCGCCCGGGCCTGGGCGGCGGAGCAGGTCGTGGCGGCGGCGGAGCACGACAGGCCGGGGACGGCCGTGCTGCACCGCGCCGGCGACGCGCTGGCGGTGGCCGGCCCGGACGACGACGCCGCCGTGCTGCTGGAGCGGGAGCTGCGCGCGGAGACCGGCCTCGGTGCCGCCGCCTGGGCGCGGCTGCTCGCCGGCGGTCGCCGGGGCGTGGCCGTGGTCGAGGGCCCGGAGCACGCGGTGGTCAACCCCGTGACGGGCGCCGCCGCGCGCAGCCCCTGGCGGCAGGTGGTCGTGGTCGCCGACCGCGCCGTGGAGGCCCAGGCCTACGCGCGGGCGGCCCACCTGCTGGGCTCCGAGGCACCGCCGTGGGTGGCGGCCTGCGGGGCCGCGGGCCGGTTCGCGCCGTCGCCGGCGGGGTCCCACGCCGCGCCGTCGTCGAGCTCTCCGGAGGCGGCGGGGCCCCCCGCACGGCCGGGCACGCGCCGGTAGCGCAGCGCCTGCACCGCCCAGGTGGCGGCGTAGAGCGTCCACGCGAGCATCACCAGCGCCATGACGGTGCTGAAGCGGTCCCCGGGACGCCACTCGTGCAGCGCGCCGAGGGTCATCAGCAGACCGAGCGCGCCCAGGACGGCGCACGCCGGCCGGTCGGCGGCATCGGGCACGGCAGTCCCCCTCGTTCGTCGTCCGGTGGTCCGCGGGGACCTGCTGTCCACGGGGAGCACGGGCTCCCCGAGGAACCGTGGTCCCCGGCAGCCGCGGCCCCCTGAGAACTCGCCGCCCCCTCGGAACTCCCGGTCCCCTGGGAGCCCGGTGCCCCCTGGGAGCCCGGTGCCCCTGGGAGCGCCCTGTTCCCCCGGCATCGTGGCACGCGGGTCCCACCCCTGTCTGACCCCACTTCGGGGGTCAGCGGCTCTGCGGGCGCGGCGCCGGGGCCGGGTGCTCCCGCGCAGCGCCGCCCCCGTGCCTGCTCCCCGCCGCCCGGGCACCCTCGCCGTGACGGACCTCACGTCCCCGGGGGAAATCCTCTGCGCCCCCCATGTTGTTGAAGCGTCAACAGCATGTTCCCGTTCCGCCCCAGGAGGACCCCCATGACCGTGGACACCGCCGAGACCCGCACCGGCCTGCTGGTCGAGGACCGGCTCGCCATCGACGCCGGCGCCGCCGACCGCCTCTTCCTCGAGGCCCGCACCGCGAGCGCCTTCTCCGACGAGCCCGTGACCGACGAGGACCTGCGGGCCGTCTACGAGCTCACCCGGCTCGGGCCGACCATGATGAACAACCAGCCGCTGCGCATCACCTGGGTCCGCTCCCCCGAGGCCCGCGAGGAGCTGGTCGGGCTGATGGCCGCCGGCAACCAGGAGAAGACCCGCACCGCCCCGGCCGTGGCGGTCCTCTCCTACGACACCGAGTGGCACGAGCACTTCGCCACCTTCTTCCCCCACGCCCCGGAGCGGCGGGCCATGTTCGAGTCCGACGCGCAGGCCCGTGCCGGGATCGGCCGGGACAACGCGTGGATGCAGGCCGGCTACTTCGTGCTGGCCGCGCGCGCCGTGGGCCTGGCCGCGGGCCCGATGGGCGGCTTCGACGCCGCGGGTGTCGACGCGCGCTTCAACGCCGGGACCTCCCGCCGGGCCTTCCTCGTCGTGGCCGTGGGCCGGCCCGCCGAGGATCCCCGGCACCCGCGCCTGCCGCGCCTGGGCGCCGAGGTCGCCACCGAGACCGTCTGACCGGGGCCGTCCGGCTCCGCGCGGCCCGTGCGGAGCCGTTCACCGGCCGGTCACCCTCCGGCAACGCCGCCCGGCGAGGATGGTGCGGACACCCCGCACGACCGAGGAGGAGCTGCGATGACCGAGGTGAGCACGGCCGGTGCCGGGACGACGGCGGTGGACTGGGAGGACTTGGAGCCCGGGACGGAGATCGAGGTCTCCCGCGCGGGCGAGGTGGTCCACCGCGGCGTCGTCGAGGAGGCCGCCGCGACCCTGCGCGTGGCGTGGATCCGCGACAGCGCGACCGGGGAGCGGCGGCTGATCGGCGGGGAGATCCTGACGCTGCACCGCCGGTGAGCCCGGACCCGCCGGGCGGGATCACCCCGGGGGCCAGCTCCGCCGGGACGCTCCGGCGTCCCGCGAGCGCGTGCCGTGGGCACTTCCGGGACGAACGGCGCGGGCCGTGGCGTGCGCGCAGGACGTGCCGGTCCCATGGGCACGGCGTGCCCACGCCCGCCGGGACGCCGCGGAGGTCCGCCGTGCGCGGGCGCACCGGGACGACGACGGGCCACCGGTGCACGCCGCCGCGCCGTGAGCACCCGCCCGCCCGCGGCGGACGTCGCACGGACGGCGCACGCCGCGAGCGGACGCCGTGCGCGCGGCACTCCGGCCGGGCGGGGGCCGTCCCGGACGCGCCGCGGAGCCCGGCTCGGCTCAGGTGCCGCAGAAGGTTTGGTAGCTCGCCCCGAAGTCGCCCGGCGCCGGCTCCGCGTACCGCTCCAGGCCCGGGCGCGGTTCGAACGGCCGGGTCACCGCCTCGAGCAGCCGCCCCAGCGGGTCGAGGTCACCGGCGACCGCGGCCGCGAGCGCCTCCTCGACGAGGTGGTTGCGCGGGACGTAGACGGGATTGACCCGGTCCATCAGCTCCGCGTCGGGGCCGAGGGAGCGCCAGCGCTCGGCCCACGCGTCGAAGCGGGCCAGGTCCAGCACGAGGTCCCGGGCGGGCCGGGCGTCGCCGCGGGCGGCCGCGCCGAGGCCGCGGAAGAAGGACGTGTGGTCGACGTGGTTGTCCCGCAGCAGCGCCGAGAGCTCCTCGAGCAGCGGCGCCACGTCGTCGTCGTCGGCCCCGGGCACCCCGAGCTTCGCGCGCATTCCGTCGGTCCACGCCGCCCCGTACCGGGCGGGGTAGGTGCCGAGGACCTCCTCGGCGAGCGCGACGGCACGGTCCTGGTCCTCGTCGAACAGCGGCAGCATCGCCTCCGCGAGACGGGCGAGGTTCCACTGGAGCACGACGGGCTGGTTGCCGTAGGCGTAGCGGCCGCCGAGGTCGATGGAGCTGTAGACGGTGGCCGGGTCGTGGGCGTCCATGAACGCGCACGGGCCGTAGTCGATGGTCTCCCCCGAGATCGTCGTGTTGTCGGTGTTCATCACCCCGTGGATGAAGCCCACGTGCATCCACTGCGCGACGAGCGAGGCCTGGGCGGCGACGACGGCGTCGAACAGCGCCAGGTGCGGGTGCTCGGCCGCTGCCGCCCCGGGGTGGTGGCGGGCGATGGCGTGGTCGGCCAGGCGGCGCAGCAGCCCCGTGTCGCCCCGGGACCGGGCGTACTGGAAGGTGCCCACGCGCAGGTGCCCGGCCGCGACGCGGGCGAGCACCGCCCCCGGCTGCACCGTCTCGCGGCGCACGGGCCGGCCCGTGGCCACCACGGCCAGCGACCGGGTCGTGGGGATGCCCAGGGCGTGCATGGCCTCGCTCACGACGTGCTCGCGCAGCATCGGGCCGACCGCCGCGAGGCCGTCGCCGCCGCGGGCGAAGGGCGTGCGCCCCGAGCCCTTGAGGTGGAGGTCGCGCACCCGGCCGGCGGCGTCGTGCAGCTCCCCGAGCAGCAGGGCGCGGCCGTCGCCCAGGCGCGGGGACCAGGCGCCGAACTGGTGGCCGGCGTAGGCTTGCGCCACGGGGGCGGCGCCCTCCGGCAGCAGGTTGCCGACCAGCAGGCGCACGCCCTCCGGGGTGCGCAGCCAGGCGGGGTCGAGGCCCAGCTCCGCGGCCAGCGGCTCGTTGAGCACGAGCAGCCGCGGATCGGGGACGTCCTCGGCCTGCCAGGAGAGGGCCAGCTCCGGGAGGTCCCGGGCGAAGCGGGAGTCGAAGGTCAGGGTGGACGGAACGGTGGCGTTCACACCGTCCACGCTACCGGTCGGCGCGCAGCACGGCCACGAGGAAGTCGCTGTCCGGACGGAAGGGCCGCAGGTCCCAGGTGGACAGCAGCAGGTCCGGGACGAGGCCGGCGTGCTCGGCGTCCGCGAGGAACTCCGGGAAGGGGTAGCCGCGCCCGGCGCCGAAGCCGACGGCGGCCCGTCCCCCGGCCGCGAGGTGACCGCGCAGGCGGCGCAGCACCTCGGTGCGGGTGCTCGGGGCGAGGAAGGCCATGACGTTGCCGGCGCACACGATCGCGTCGAAGGGCTCGGGGTGCCCGCGGGCGGGCAGGTCCAGCTCGGCGAGGTCGCCGACGAGCCAGTGCGGGCCCGGGTGGTCCTCCTGCGCGGCGGCGATGAGGGCGGGGTCCACGTCCACCCCGACGACGTCGTGGCCGCGGCGGTGGAGGTGCCCGCCCAGCCGGCCGGGGCCGCACCCGGCGTCGAGGATCCGCGAGCCGGGCGGCACGAGGGCCTCGACGAGGCGGGCCTCTCCCACGACGTCCTCGCCGGCCGCGGCCAGCGCCCGGAAGCGCTCCACGTACCAGGCGGAGTGCCCCGGGTCCGCCTCCACCTGCTGCATCCACCTGCTCTTCTCGACCACCGGACCAGCCTACCGCCGAGGTCGGACGGGCCCTCAGGCGCAGCTCGGCGCACGGGTGCCGGAGCGCCGGGGACGGCCCGCGGCACCCGGCGGGTCCGGTGTGCGGCCGGCCGGCCCGGCGTGCGGTCGGCCGGCCCCGCGGCCCGGCGAAGGCCGCCAGCGGAGAACGTCTATTGATTTTCGATAGGTATCGACCGATACTCGATGTATGACCACCGAGCGCTGGGCCGTCGCGGCCCTCAGAGTCTTCCTCGTGCTGCTGTTCGGCATCCTCCTCGTCTTCCAGTTCATGTCGGTGCCCGGACAGTTCGCCCACATGGCAGAGGAGTCCCCGGGCTCGGCGCACCTGCGCTGGCCGCTGACGGTGCTGTTCGGGTTCTGGATCCTGTGCGTGCAGGTCGTCGTCGTCGCCACCTGGAAGCTGCTCACCCTGGTCCGCGAGGACCGGATCTTCAGCGACGCCGCACTGGTGTGGGTGGACGCGATCGTGGCGGCCGTCGGGGCGGCGTGGGCCGTGCTGCTGGGCGTGTCCGTGCTCGTGGGCCTCGGCGCCGACGACCCGGGCCCCGTTCTGGTGGTCGTGCTGGCCACGACCGGGGTCACGGTCCTGGGACTGCTCATGGTGGTGATGCGTGCCCTGCTGCGGCGGGCAACGGCGCTGCGCACCGACATGGAGGCGGTGATCTGATGCCGATCGTCGTGCGCCTGGACGTCCAGCTGGCCCGGCGGAAGATGAGCGTGGGCGAGTTCGCCGAGGCCGTCGGCATCAGCCCCGCGAACGTGGCCGTGCTGAAGAACGGGCGGGCCAAGGCGGTGCGCTTCTCCACCCTGGAGGCGATGTGCCGGGTGCTGCAGTGCCAACCCGGGGACCTCCTCGAGTACGTCGAGGAGTGAGCCGCGCAGCGGTCGGCCGGCCCGGTCGGCGCCGACGCCCATACCCGCGCCGTCGCGCAGGAACGGCACGGCCTTTCGTGCCGCACCCCGACGGCGCCCCCCTCCCCGAAAGGCGCCCCCGTGACCTGGTTCCTCGCTCTCCTGGCCCTGCTCGCCGGCATCGCCGGTCTCGCCCTCGGGGAGGCCGACGACTCGCCGGGGCTCCAGCTCATCGGCGCCGTGCTGGTGCTGACGGCGGTCGTGACCGTGGTCCGGCACATCCGGCACGTCCGGCACGTCCGGCGCGGTCGGCGCGTCTGACGCGAGCGGCACGTCCGGCGCGAGCGGCACGTCCGGCGCGAGCGGCGCCGCCGGCCCCGGGGTCCGCTCCGCGCGGCCGCCCGCAGCGCGGGGACCGAGCGCTCCGCCGGCCCTGCCCGACGCGCCGCGGTGCGACCCGCTGCACAGGCCCCACCGGTCCGCGCGACGGGCCCGGATCCGGGGACACGTCGCGCCGTCGCCGACGCCCCGGGCGGATCGCGTGCCCACGTCCCCGCACGGACTGCGGCACCGGCCGCACCGTCGCCGGGAGCACCGCACCCCGCACGCTCCGAGGCCCCGCGAGTCGTCTCGGACCGGGTCCTGGGCATTCCGTGCACCGCACCCAGCCGTCGGGGCACGGTTCCTGAGCGTTCACGGCCCTGCTCCCGGGCGCTCCGGGCGTCACGCCCGAGCGCCCGCGGACCGCTCCTGAGCCGTCCGCGCCACCTCGTCCGGGCACCGTCGGCACGGCGCCGCATCCGGAGGCGACACCCCCGGGCGGGTCCGCCGCCGAGCACGTGGGCTCGCCACAGCGGCGGGGCGCGGCGCCGACGCCACCGCTTACGACGTCGGAGGCGCCGCGGACAATGACCTCATGACGGGATCGGTCCGGCTCCGCGCACCCGACCCGGAACCCCGGCCGGGGTTCCGGGCGGGCGCCCCCGGCCCGGTGCACGTGGAAGAGCTCCCGCATCTCCAGGACGAGGCCGGGGACCACCGGCAGGGGATCCGGACCGCCGCGGCCCAGCTCGTCGAGGCGCGGGTGGCCGAGTCGCGGGCCGTGGCGGCGCAGGTGCGCTCGATCCACCGGCTGTGGTCGGCGGCGCAGGCGGTCCGGACAGCGGCCCGGTTCGCCGCCCTGGCCGAGGCGGAGACGTCGCCCGGGTCTGCGCGCCCCGATCCCCTCGGCCCCCTGGCCGAGGCGGAGCACGAGCTGGTGCTGGACGTGGCCGCCGAGGTCGGCGCGGCGCTGCACCTCTCCCCGGGAACGGCCCGCCGGCGCGTCGAGGACGCCGTCCTCCTCGCCGAGATGCTGCCCCAGGTCCTCGCCGCCCTGGAGGAGGGCCGGATCGGCCCGCCCCAGGCCGCCGTGCTGGTCGAGCAGTGGCGCGAGCTCGTCGTGGAGGCGCCCACGTGGACGACCCGCGAGCGCGTCCCGCCGCCCGTCGACGCCGTTCTCCGGCTGGTGGCGGAGCTCCTGGAGCGGGCCCCGCGGGCCACGGCGGCCCAGCTGCGCGCCGCGGCCCGCTCCCGACGGACCGTCCTCGTCGCCGACGCCGAGGAGCGCAGCCGGCGCGCCGCGCGGAAGAACCGGTCGGTGTGGGTCGAGCCCGCCCCCGACGGCACCGCCTACCTGCACGCGCTGCTGGACGCCCACGTCGCGCTCGCGGTGCACGACCGGCTGGAGGAGCTCGCCTCCCGCCTCGGGGAGAGCGTGCCGGCGCCCGGTCTTCCCGGACCGGGCTGCCTGCCCCGCCCGGAGCTCCCCGAGGACGCCGAGCCGCGCTCGGCCGGTGAACTGCGGGCCGACGTGCTCGCCGACCTCCTCCTGGACGGCGTCCTCCCCGAGGAGCCGGACTTCCCTCGCGGTGTCAGGGCCCGGGTGAGCGTCCTGGTGCCGGTGTCGGTGCTCGCCGACGCGGTTGCCGGGGCATCCGCCGCCGGAGGCATGGGGACCGGCGCGCCGGTGCTCTCGGGCTACGGGCCCGTCGGGGCCGAGGTCGCCCGCCGGCTGGCGGCCGGGGCCGGCGCGTGGCACCGGATCCTGACCCACCCCGGCACCGGCGTGGTCCTCGATCACGACCGCACCGTCTACGCCGTGCCCCGCGACCTGCGGAGGCTCGTGGAGCTGCGCGACGGGACGTGCCGCTTCCCCGGCTGCCGCCGCCGCGCGGAGCGCTGCGACCTCGACCACACCGTCGCCTGGCAGGACGGCGGGACGACCGCCGAGCACAACCTCGCGGCGCTCTGCCGGCACCACCACCGCCTCAAGCACCGCGACGGTCCGCTCGGGCGGTGGTCCGTGCGGAGGGTCGCCGTCCCTCCCGGTCCGCGGCCGCACCGCGGTCCGCCCGGTGCGGACCCGGCGCCGGGCGCCACCGCCGTGCTCGAGTGGGTCTCCCCCGCCGGACTGGTGCACCGCACCGAACCCGAGCACGCCATGTGCCACCGGGGATCGGGCCGCCCCGCGATCCCCGAGGCCGCCGGGGACACCGGTCAGGCGGTGGAGTCCTGGGCCGCGCGGGGCACCGCCGGCTCCCCCCGTGGTTCCGGTGACGTTGCGCCTGCCGCCGTCCCGGGCGACCGCCTCCCACGCCACGCCGCGGCAGCCGCTCCGCCGCCCGCCGAGCAGAACGTCGCCTGTCCGCCCACCGGCCCTCCGGCCCGCTCTCCCGACGACCCGCCTCCGTTCTGAGAGCTCGGTCGCTGCCCGTGTGCGGATCGGCGGTGCACGTGCCGTCCTCCGGCTGCCGGTCGACAACCGGTAGAAGCGGGCAGAACAGGGCAGGCAGGGCAGGGCAGGGCAGGGCAGGGCAGGCAGCGCGGACCCACGGGCACGGACGGGGAACCCGGACCGGAGCAGTGCCTGCAGGTGCAGGCAGGATCATGGACGGAACGGACGGCGGACGCCGCGGAAGGAGCAGCACCATGGACGGAAGAACCCTCCAGGAGGTGGCCGCCCTGGCCGCGGCCGCGATGCCGGGGGTGTCCCTCACGCACCCCTTCGGCCCGGAGCACGACGTGTACAAGGTCGCGGGCAGGATCTTCCTCATGACCACCGAGGTGACCGGTGAGCCGCTCGCGACGATGAAGTGCGAGCCCGAGCACGCCCTGGCGCTGCGTCAGGAGTTCCCGTCGGTCCGGGCCGGATACCACATGAACAAGCGGCACTGGATCTCGGTCGCGGCCGGTGCGGGCATCACGCAGGAGCTGGTCGACGAGCTGGTGCGCAACGCCTACGAGCTCGTCGTCGAGGCGCTGCCCCGGGACCGGCGGCCGTGACCCGCCGGGCGGAACCTGAGGTCATGCGGCCGCCAGTTGTTGACCGGGGCACGCCGCGGGGTCAGGGTGATGGCCCAGGCATCCCGCACAGCACGCACCGTGCACGGCACACCGGAGGACCACCGTGGGCATCGTCCAGGTCGATCTCTTCCTCACGCTCGACGGCGTCTACCAGGCACCGGGCGGGCCCGACGAGGACCGCACCGGCGGTTTCGAGCACGGCGGCTGGCAGGGGGCGTACTTCGACGACGCGTCCGGTGAGTCGATCAGCGCGGAGATCGAGCGCCTGGACGCGCTGCTGCTCGGCCGCAGGACCTACGACATCTTCGCCGGCTACTGGCCCGGCCACGGTGACGACGACCCGATCGCCGCGAGGTTCAACGCGGTCCCGAAGTTCGTCGCCTCCCGCTCGCTCACCGCGGCGTCGTGGGAGGGGACCACGGTGCTGTCGGACGTCGCGGCCGAGGTGCGGGAGCTCAAGGAGCGCTTCGCGCGGATCCACGTCATCGGCAGCGGTGACCTCGTGGTGAGCCTGGTGCGGGAGGACCTCGTCGACCGGCTCAATCTCCTGCTCTACCCGCTGGTGCTGGGGTCGGGCAAGCGCTTCCTCGGCCACGGCGCCGTCCCCGCGGCGTTCTCCCTGGCGGGGCCGCCCCGGGCGTTCCCCAAGGGCGCGGTCTCGCTCGTCTACGAGCGCTCCGGCGTGCCCGTCACGGGCATCGACGTGTCGCAGCCCGCGCCGTGAGCCGGTGCCATGGGCGCGGAACGCCGCCTGTCGGGACCGGGACCACGGCGAAGCCCCTGGAGAAGGATCTCCAGGCGCTTCGCCGTGGTCGTGCTGCTCCGCCCGGGATCCCGGCGGACCGGTTCCGCGCTCGCCGGGATCCTGTGCGGTGCTCCGTCCCCGGCGGGGACGGAGCACCGGTCGTCGGCGCCGAGCTCCACCGGCGGGTTCAGGGCGCCGGGCTCAGAAGTCCCAGTTCTTGCTCTCTCAGGATGCCCAGTCCTCGTCCTCCCTGATGAGAGGCGGAAATCCTGCGGCTCCTCCAACTCCGATGGCCGCTCGTGCCATCCGCGTGCCACTCGCGATCGAAGCCGCTCTCGCCGACCAGATCGCTGCCGTCGCACATGCCCAGCTTACCGCCGGACGGCTCCGTCTGCACGGGAACTTGCGCGGCCCACAGGCAGCACGTCGCACGCTCTCCCTCCAGTTCAGTGCCCCTCCCGGGTGGGTCAGTGGCTCGTCCCACCGTTCGGAGTACCATATGCCGCGTCTGCCACCCCGTCGCCAGCTGAGCAGCAAGCTCACGTCCCCCTCGCCCCAAAGGTCAACCATTGAGTTCAGAGGCTGAGACCTCTGGCACCATTGATGACATGGCACCACTTTCATCGTGGACGACTTCCACACACGAGCCGCTTAATCGGCACACGATGGTGCACATGGTTGCCCCACCGGCGACCATCGGATCGGGAGTCGGCTGGGCTGCGTCACAGATCCCGAACCAATACACGGATCCGGATCGCGTCGCCACGATCCTCGCCAAGCTGGGGAAACCTAAAGCGGCTAAATACCTTAAGGGGAAGCTCCCTACGAGCAAGCGCACCCGCTCGGGCGACCTCGGAGAGATCATCGGAGCGCAGTACGCAACGCTTGAGCTGGGCTTTCGAGTGGTGGAGCGGTTGCGGTGGAAGGACCACCGCGAGATGTCGATGCGTGGCGATGACTTGGTTGGTGTGCGCGCGAGTACGAACGGAACGCTGGAACTGTTGAAGGGTGAGGCAAAGAGCCGCGTAAGGCTCGGAACTGCAACGGTCACGGACGCAGATGATGCACTTAAGCGCGATCGGGGACGCCCATCGCCTCATGCTCTCAGCTTCGTCGCTGACCGACTCCACGGACTCGGTGAGCACACGTTGGCAGAGCTCATCGACGACGCCCAGTTGATTTCTGGGATCAGTCAACGGCAGGTGGTCCAGCTGCTTTTTACTTTCACTGGAAATGATCCGCGGGCCCTCCTCCGCGCAAATACGACAGCGTACCGGGGACGTGTAAAGCGCCTCGCCGTCGGTCTGCAGGTGTCAGAGCATCAGGCGTTCATCGCGAAGGTGTATTCGAAGGCGATCGCTGATGCCTGAAACAGTTGATGAGATTGAGGCCGCGATCGGGGAGGCGACGACCCCCGGATTTCGTGAACAGCTTCTCGCGCGAGGAGAGGCCCGGTCGATGATCTGGCGGGACGGTGTCCTGCCCGAGGACGCGCCCGCGTTCGATGAGCTGCTCAGCTACGACCTTCTATCCTACGGCTATTCGCTCCTGGGCCTGGGGCTACGTCTCGTGGAGGCGGATGGGTCGCGGAGCCTCGCCCAACGCGCCTTTGAGGGCGCAGCTACGGCCATTGAATCAGTCATCGCCAGAGGAGCTAACTCGCGCGAACGAGGCTTCCACCGTGTCGTCGCAGCAGCCGCCTACCACCTCGGCAGCTTCTCCGCGCGGGCGTACTCACTGCTTCAGACTGCGCTCGATTCCGGTGAAGTCACGACTAGTGAGCGATGCCTCATCCACATCATCCGCAGAGAACTCGACACCCTGGCCGCGCTCATCCTGAGTCACCGCGACGAGGACGCGGCAGCAGACGCCGACCTCGTCGAGACGTTGCGCGGGCTCCTCGAGCCCGCCAGCGATGAGGAACAGGACGATGACAGCGGCGACACCGATGTCATCGACGTCGTCGACCTCGCACTGACCGACGCGTTCGTCGGCGCAATCAGCATGGCGCTGCTCGCATTCGAACGGGGCGAGGGGGCGCTCCTGGAGGAGGCCCTCAGCACACTGCAGGTCGGTCTCAGAGCCGCCAGCGAACTGAACCTAGTCCCCCAGTGGTGGTGCCATCGACTCGCGATTCACCTGCTCCGCGGCCTGTGGGAGGCCAGTTTCCACCGCCTGCTCCCGGACGACCCAATCGACGGCGGTGGCGACTGGGCACGACTGCGTGCGACGTTCATCGCATCTCTCTTCCGAAGGCGACGCTCGGAGATCGACCTATGGCCGTCGCAGCTCGCCGCCGCAGAACGGGTGCTGAACACCAGCGAGAACCTGGTGCTGTCTCTCCCAACAAGCGCCGGCAAGACCCGGATCGCCGAACTTTGCATCCTCGCGACCCTAGCCGAGGGTCGGCGCGTTGTCTTCGTGACCCCATTGCGGGCGTTGTCAGCCCAGACTGAAACGGCTCTGCAGCGGACCTTCACCCCTTTGGGCAAGACCGTCTCGTCCCTCTACGGCGCGATCGGGGCCAGCAGCGCCGACGAGGATTTGCTACGAGAGAGGGACATCGTCGTCGCCACTCCCGAGAAGCTCGACTTCGCTCTGCGCAACGACCCAACGCTCCTCGACGACGTGGGGCTTGTCGTGCTCGACGAGGGGCACATGATCGGGGCGGATGAACGCGAGGTCCGATACGAAATTCAGGTACAACGACTGTTGCGCCGTGGGGATGCAGCCACCAGACGTATCGTTTGCCTCTCGGCGATCCTGCCAGACGGAGACGAAGTCGAGGACTTCGTGAACTGGCTCACCGATGACCAGCCCGACGGTCTCATCGCAAGCTCGTGGCGGCCGACTAAGCTTCGTTTCGGCGAAGTGATTTGGCAAGGCGATCGAGCCCGCCTGAGCATCATCGTGGGAGACGAGGAGCCCTTCGTCCCCCGGTTTCTCGAGCCCTTCGTTCCCCCGAACGGCCGCAGGACGACGCAGTTCCCCAAAAATCAGCAGGAGCTGACACTGTCCACAGCCTGGCGGCTCGTCGATGACGGCCAGACCGTCCTGATCTTCTGCCCACGGAAGGACTCGGTAAATGCTCTTGCCAAGGTCATAGTCGACCTTCATAGGCAGGGAGCACTCCGAAGCGTCTTCGAAGGGGATCCCGGCGACCTCGCCTCGGCCATCACGATCGGCGAGGAGTGGTTCGGGCGAGAACACCCGATCCTCGCGTGTCTGCGACTTGGAGTGGCGATCCACCACGGCTCGCTGCCCGCGCCCTATCGAAGAGAGATCGAGCGACTACTCCAGCAAGGAACGCTGAGGATCACTGTCTCCTCACCGACTCTTGCCCAGGGGCTCAACCTTTCGGCGAGCGCTCTCGTGATGCACAGCCTCTGGCGCAACCGGGAACTGATCAAGGCGTCCGAGTTCCGTAACGTTGTCGGCAGGGCCGGGCGAGCATTCGTGGACTCCGTCGGCCTCGTCGTCCACCCGATCTTCGAGAAAGTGTCCTCAGGTAGACGGAACTGGAGGCAGCTGGTCGAGGACACCGCTCTGCGCGACATGGAAAGCGGCCTACTGCAGCTGGTGGTAAACCTGTTCCGCCGGATGCAGGCGAAGCACGGTCTCCAGGACCTGGATGCACTGCTGGAATACGTCGCCGGCGTCGCGGCGTGGGATTACCCAGAAGTCGCGGCCGAGAGCGACAAGGAAGCCGAGCGCTCCCGAACTGCGTGGCGCTCGCAACTCGCTAGCCTCGATAACGCCCTTCTCAGTCTGCTCAACGACTCTGCGATTACGGAGGACGGAATCGAGGGGGCTCTCGATGACGTGCTCGCCTCGTCGCTTTGGACCAGGAGCTTGGCTCGACGGCAGGAGCCCGTGCAGACAGCGCTTCGAGCCGGCCTGACCGCGCGGGCACGCTTCCTCTGGAGCCAGTCGACCCCGGCACAGCGCCGAGGGTACTTCCTTGCGGGGGTCGGCCTAGAAACCGGACGCCAACTCGACGAGCACGCCAGCATCTTGGAACAGTACCTGCACAACGCGGACGAGGGCATCCGAATCGGCGACCCCGGTGCCGCAATCGACGCCCTGACCAGCTTCGCCAGGATCGCATTCGGCATCTACCCCTTCGCGCCCCGCACCCTTCCTCCGCAATGGGAAGACATCCTCGCCGCATGGCTTCGCGGCGAGGATGCCGCACAGATGGCACGCGAGGAGATCACGGATACACTGGAATTCATCGAAGACTCGCTGACCTACAGGCTGCCATGGGCGCTGGAAGCGGTCCGGGTCCGAGCAACCGCCAACGAGGACCCGGTCGGCAATCTTTGGGCGCTCCTCACCGATGAGCACGGACTCGCAGTTGCAGCGCTAGAGACAGGGACGCTGAACCGATCTGCCGCGCTGCTCATGCAGGCCGGATTCTCCTCCCGAGCCGGTGCCCTCGCCGCCATCGCAGCCGGAGGCGGCACCTTCACAACCGTGTCGGAGCTTCACCAGTGGCTGAACTCGGAGGAGGTGCGGCAACATGCGAACGACCCGCACTGGCCGACCGTGTCATCGCACGATCTCTGGGTCGATTTCATCAGCCGTAGCACTGCTGCACCGGAGAGAACCTGGATCAACACAGTCGAGGATGCCGCGGTGACGTGGCTTCCCGATCACCAGCCGAGTAGCGGGACTCCCTATCGAGCCGTGTCCCTTGCGAACGGTGAGACCATCCTCCAAGCCGCGGACGGTCGACGAACCGGTTCGCTTGAGGAACCACTCAATCCGAAAAGGCGCGGGTTGCTCATAGTCACTGGGACAAGCGCCGCCAACAGCGTCGAACTCCGCTATCGAGGCCCAGCCGACCTTCATGCATAACAGTGTTGCATGATTCTCAGATCATGTTCGGATTTCTACGGGACAAGGGGATTGCAACGAATACCACATGCTGTATCTGACACCACTACCCAGCGGATCTGGACAGGGCTCCTACTCCCGGGCACCGCGGGCGGCGCCCGGGAGTAGGAATAGGGCTGCCCGAGCGAGCAGCGTGAGCATGGTGTCTACGCTCCCGTCCGTTCGGTGCGCATCGAATGACGGTGTGGGAGTACACGAGCGGATCACGAAGAGCCAGGTAGTCAACCTGCGCACGAGGATGCTCCAAGTCTCACTTCTTATAACCCTTAATCCTTCTGACCCATTCTTTGAAGCGGACCAACTCTGCTTCGAGTTCGTCGGGCTCCGGTGCGATGAAGTTGGTCTCTGGAGCCTGATCGTGGCGAGGCGCCCACTCGGATGCCTTGGCGTAGCCAGATTGGTAGTCGTTGTCGTCCTGTTCGGTGATTCCTACGAGCATCTTGAACATGCGTGGCCGCACCTCGTTGGTACCGCGATCCACCAGCTCGTTCACAACATCGAGGTTGACTGCGCGTTCCCATGCTTGAGACAACCGCCCGCCCCACTCCTGAGCACGCCGCGTGTACTCATCGGAGTCGAGCTGGCCGCGCTCCTTCTTGAGTCGTGCGATCTCGGTCTCCAGGTGGTTGATCCGCGCTGGGATATCTTTGACGCTCCAGGGATGCTTGTCAGCAGTAAGCCCTGGACGCTCGCCCTGTCGTAGAATTGCGCGCTCAGCGACGTCGACCCCAAGGTCCCGTGCCGCCTTGTTAAGGGCGTTCGCGAAAGTTGCCTCGTGCGTGAAAACAATGACTTGTCTGGACTGTGCCAGTTCGGTGAGGCGGCGGGCCACGCGGGAACGGCGGCCGGCGTCGAGCGACGACACAGGGTCGTCGAGTACAACAGCTGACTTCGACTCGTCAAACTCGACTTCGGTGAGGAATCCGGCCAGCCCGAGAGCGGTCTGTTCGCCCTCGCTCAGTACGTTCTCGATATCGGCGTCCAAGATGGCTCCGAGTAGGCGGGGCCGGTGCTCAAGCGTGACGTCGCGTCTACCTTTAGACCTGGTCTCATAACTCTTCTACCTGACGCAGTCGGCGGAAGTTGATGAGCGTGACGGCGAGCAAGAGCAGCGGGAGCAGCGTGGCTGCAGTGCGGTCGTAACGGATCCCGAGACGCTTGAACCGCAGGACCCAGGAGATGGTGCGCTCCACGACCCAGCGGTGCCGGCCCAGGTGGGTCTTGGCCTCGATTCCGCGCCGGGCGATCCGGACCTTGATGCCTCGCCGGTGCAGGTAGCGGCGGCACCTCGGGTAGTCGTAGCCCTTGTCCGCGTGCAGCTTCTCCGGCCGGCGGCGGGGCCGCCCCGGACGCCTTCGCCGGCCACGCACACTCGGGTTGGTCTCCAGCAACGGCTCGAAGAGTTTGCTGTCGTGGACGTTTGCGGCTGAGGCCAGCACATGCAGGGGCAGCCCGGCCGCGTCGGTGAGCAGGTGGTACTTCGTCCCCGGTTTCCCGCGGTCGGTGGGGTTCGGGCCGGTCAGCTCGCCCCCCTTTTGGCACGTACGGACACCGCGTCGATACTGGCCCGCGACCAGTCGAGGATCTCCTGCTCGGAGAGCTCCTCGAGCACTGCCCGGTGCAGCTTCTCCCACACCCCGGCCCCCTGCCACTGCCTGAGCCGGCGCCAGGCGGTGTGCCCGGACCCGCAGCCCAGGGCCGGGGGCAGGTCCCGCCAACGGCACCCGGTGTGCAGCACGAACAGGATCCCCTCCAGTGCCGCCCGGTCCTCGATCCGGGGTCGCCCCCCGGGCCCTCGAGGTGGTGGCTGGGGTGGGATCAGCGGGGCGATCAGCTCCCACAGACGGTCATCGACCATCCACGACTGTGTCCTCGTCGTCATGCAGGCACTGTGGACCGTTCCCAGGCAGGTGGGCAACGACCGATCAGGTTTTGAGACCAGGTCTTAGTGGGATCGAGTGTGACCCGGCGCAAGTAGAGCTGCTCAGTCTCGCGAGTGAACTGGTCTCGAACGATGCTCGTCACGTAAGCCGTGGTTAGGGCCGTTGCCTTGCGGGTAATCCCAGTAGTGTCAGTGAGTCGGCGAGCTTCTTCAATCTTGGTTCTCGCCTGGAGCCGCACCACTTCTTTGACGAGATTGTCTTTGGCCTTCGCAAGTTGCTCTGTCGCTTGGAGATCGGCAACCTCGGCTTTCAGCACTCGGACAGACTCGTTGAAGCTTGTCGAATCGATATCCGCGCTGGCAGTGATCAGCGTTTGTCGCCTTTCACCGATGGCGGTGCCCGGCGACATTCCAGAGGTTGTCGGACGCTCCTCTCTGGTGCCGTCAACCCACGCAACTATCTCAGTGGCGACCGTTGCCGCTTCGGTCATCCATGTCTGACTCGCTGTGACATCCTCGCCACCAGCCTGCAGCTGGCTCAACGCGGTAGTCACAGCCGCCGGCGCGGACTGGAGACGAGCAATCTCATCGCGACGCTGAACGACGCGACGCTCGGCAGCATCGGCATCACGCGAGGTGGTGTCCTTTATGAAGGCATCGAATCGCCTCAATCGGTCTGATCCATCCGGGCTCAGTGGTTGCTGGCATAGAACACACACGGCGGCATCGGTAGTGACCGGGAAGTCGTGCTCGTGATACGCCTCGGTCGTCGAATACCGACGTGCCGCATCCCAGAGGGCTCGCCACGTCGCCGACCCGACACCAGGCAATGGCTCTGCGTCGAAGTCCTTCGCTGACGCGATCTTTGCCGCTTCTCGTAGGTTAATTGCACTCTTCGCGAGCGCGGCCACATTGTCGAATGACTGGTTCGTTACGTCCTCAGCCAGTTGATCGATATGACTCTTGACGGTCGCCCAATGGGCCGCGAGCTGAGCGAGGCGTGTCTTCTCTGCATTGGGATCGCTGGCTTGCAAGCGCGTGAGTTCCCGCAGTTTGGCAGAGAGCGATATGTCGTGATCCGGGGACAGCGTCGTGGCCTCGTCGATCTGCTCACGCGTGGTGGTAGCACTGAGCTGATCAAGGAACTGCTTTGCCTTCGTGCCTTCCCCAAGGAGCGGAAGTTCCGTACGGAGGGCCGCATTGTCACTCAGGCGCTGTGAGAGAGCTTGCCGCACCTGATCGCACGCGGCCGAGAGCCGATCGAGCAGAGTAAGCGCGGATGGACGATAGCTGATCTCTGAGGCCGCGGTGACATAGGCATCGCCGCACTCTTCGTCATAGAACCGTACCGATGACAGATCGCGGCTGGTCTCCTCTGTAAGCGCCCAGGTCGCAGCCGTAGAGCCAGCCACGTACTCGAAGACGGCCTTCTGATCGTGCAAGCTCTTTGCGAAGACATCACCGAGAAGATCACCCTTGACTCGGGCAGTAACGGCCTGCCGAATGAGACGGGCGTAGCCGGACTTCCCACTGGCATTGTCGCCGTAGATGCTCGTCAGGCCCGTGCTGGCGAAGGTCAACCGCTGGCCCGTGATGAGCGCGTTCACGCCCTCCACGTCGGCTACGGCTGACAGCCGTACCGACTCTCCGCTCTCGGAAGTACCAGGGACATCGGCAGCGGTGATGGCGGCGACGGATGGATACGTCCCTGCGATCAGGTGATCGGCGATCTCGTTGACGGCGTCTTCAGACAGATTCTCGTTCCGGCAGAAGCGCCCGACAATGTCCTTCTGCCAGTCGGTGCGTTCGGCCACCCAGGTCGCCAGGTCGTTCGCGAGTGTCACGGTGTGATCCCCAAAGCGGTGAGTAGCGCAACATGCGCCTGTTTCAGGGTGAGGATTCCCTGCGGACTGAGCGCCACCTCGTCGAGTTCAATGAGGTGGTTCGCGATCTCCTGCTTCGTCGGTGCCCGCCATCCCTGGCTGGCAGCCCAGGCTTCCAGAGTCGTGGACCACGGTGCTGCCGCCGCATCGGGCAGGCTTGGTGGTTCACCTATGGTGACTCCGGCGTTGACGTCGCGGAGCAGCGCGGTAAACGTGTGCAGGTAGAGATCCGAGTCCAGGGTGTTCTCAATGCCGTGCACGTCGAGGGCGACGATCCGGTCACCAGGTATGGCGCGACCGATCGTCTCGGCGAGCTTTTGTCCCCCGCCGTCGCCGTCGACGAGGAACGCGACCTTAGCCGCCTGGAAGTCGAGCTCCGGGTAGGAATCCTTCGGCATCTCTGAGAGGCCGGGTGCCACCTGATACGGCAGGCTGTCTTGTCCTATGGCGGCGCGCATTAGGGTCGGAAGGAGGATCATGTCGGTGGCGCCTTCCGCGATGACCGCGCAGCGTGCTGGTGTAAATGCTGCGGCCGAGGCACCCATCGCGAACATCAGGGAGGTGAACCCGCCGCCCTCTTGTCGCCAGAAGCTGTTTTCTACGTGGCTCGTCTCGTCGCTGTCGGGAACGACGGCACGGATACCGACACCAAGATCGGCGGGTAGACAGCCCGGCGAGTGGGTGGTGTAGATGATCTTGTCGGCTTTGTCCTGTTTGGCGAACATCTGCACGAGATCGGCCTGCGCGTCGATGTGAAGGTGGGTTTCCGCCTCATCGATCAGGAGGATCGTCGCGCGTCCACTGTTTCGCGCAGCGAGGAAGGAGTTCAAAGCGACGAACATCCGCAACCCAGCGCTTCGTTCGTCGAACACGGATGCGTGTACGCCATCTTCGACAATGCCGATTCGGAGAAGCTTGTTCTCGACGTTGACTTCGACCTTTAGGTCGGACTGCTGCCATGCGTTTTTGAAGTAATTGGCGAGTGTGATGTTCGCCTTGTTCTTGATTGTGTCTCGTCGGGATACCTGTCCGGTCTGCACGGCCTGGGTTAGAGCATTCAGGTCAAGGCCGGCCAATCGCGCCAGGTTCGCAAGCGCTGTTGGCACGTCGCCAAGCAGTGCGTCATCAAGGGTGTAGGTAGAAGCCAGCGTGCGATCGACCTCAGTGAACATGACTACGTCGGGGGTGAGATTCCAGAGTGCCTTCTTGGTCCTCTCCGTGGGGTCCTCACGATCAACCCACGCTCCGAGTGAGAGAAGCAGCCGTTGCAGGACGTCGGTTTCGGCGAATGCACTCAATGCCTCGACGTCTTTGTCAGCGCGTTCGCGCAATGCGTCAATCGGTTCTCGCTCGCCGACCGGGGTAGCGAGGTGGGTATCGAGATCTTGTCGCAGCAGGCGAAGTTCATCGAGCAACGGCGAACCATCCGGGGGCTCTGGTATTTCGTCTTCCTCGGCCGTTTCGATGGGAAGCGGTTCTAAGACGCTGATCGCTGACAGGGATTCACCCAAGTCGACTGCCAGTTGCTTCAGCTGCGCCTCGGACTTGCGAGGTGCGGGCTTGACCGTGAAGTTGGGTCCATCACCGTCGGCACGACGACTAACGAAGAACTCGATTGGAGTGTCCTCGAGTTCAAGGTCCTCCAACTCCTTACGGTCCTCGTCGCTGACGCGGTAACGCAAGCTGACGACCGGGGTGGAGTCGGCGATGCCCGTCGATGCGCGCGACCGCTGTGCCGGAGCGAGAGCGTCGGAGGCGTCCACATAGGCAAGTGCCTTGAGGAGCGTCGTCTTACCTGCCTCGTTTGGCCCAACGATTGCGACAAGCTTCTGGTCTAGCTTGATCGTGGTATCAAGGAGCCGGCCGGCACCACGCACTCGTGCAGAAACAAGCCTCATGCAGCATCCCCCGATCCGTTGCGCTGGTAAGTCGCATCCTCTCGATCGGCGGCGTCGACACTCAGCTGGTCCTAGCCTCGATGGGTGACCCCAGAGCGTCGGCTCTGGAACCTCGTGGCTCTCTGAAGAACTCTACCGGCTAGGTCCGACTCAGCGATGCATCTCTGCGCACTCGGTGCTGTCGTTCCGCACGGGCATCGCTGACAAGTCATCCGCACGGCAAGGCTCTCGACCGGCCGACCCCGCGCTCGACCGGAAGGTGCGATCGTGACACTCCGTGCCATACCGAACGGGTAATGATGTTCATCGGTGCTGTCCTCAGTCCTTCGGACGGAGACACGAAAAAAGAGGCCGGACCTGCAGAAACCTGCAGGTCCGGGCCTTCCATCAGCCTTTTCGGGCCTTGAGCAAGCTCTAAGCTTTCAGAAGTCCCAGTCCTCGTCAGGTCCCCCGGAATCTTGCGGTTTTCAGTGGCTAGGTCGGACTCGTGCCCTCTACGTGCCAGGGGCTGCTGCACGAGTAGGTGACATCTGGGACTGCTGCATGGACAGGTGACCCTGACACCTATCCGTGCAGCAGTCCCGCACGTTAGATGTGTGGCTTCGCGATCAGCAGCGTCTTCGGGTCTCAGTACCCAGCCGCACGTCCTATTCCTCGATGAGCCGAGTCAGGATCCAGGGGGTATCCGTGATTGGTGCCTCAAGCCTATCGAAGTCGGGCTCGCAGCGTAAGAGTTCCGGCAGAAACATGGCGAAGCGGAAGGTCGCCGTTCGCAGGTCCAGACAGTGCAAGCTGTTTCGCGATCGAGCGAGGGGGCATCGGGACCATTGCGTCGGTGTAGAGGCATCGTATTGCTAAGGCATGAGCGCCGCTTCACGTAGGAGACGACGGATATATGGGTTGATACATCCCGATGATTCTCTAGAGCACGAACCACGAAAGCGCGAGCGGGATGGTCGCCACGCCCACTATGGAAGAGACCGCGATCATGCTGGACACGATCCGTGGATCGGCGTCTTCCTGTTGGGACAAGACATACGCGGTCGCAGACGTTGGCATCGCTGCCATCAGGACGAGTGTGCCCGACCAGAGCGACCCTAAAGAGGGGGCAAGCAGCGCCACGATGACGACGGTGAGAATTGGCAGAAGGACCATCTTGATGATGGTCCCAAGGATCAGAAGAAATCCTGGAACCGAACCGTCTCTGAGCCCCTTTACAGCAGCGGGCAGAGTCAGTCCGACCGCGAACATCGCTAACGGAACCGCTGTTTGCCCAAAAAGACCCAGGGTGTCGGAAACGGGCGACGGTAGAGGCACATCCACGAGAGCAACAACGATACCTGCCGCGACGCTTAGAGTGATCGGGTTAGTCAAGAGCGCCTTTTTGACGGCGATCCACATTTGCCTGGATACGGGCGACTCCCTGGAACCGCCCGACGAGAGAGCTCGTACTGCCGGATAGCCAAGCATGAACATGAGATTGTGGATCAGCTGTCCCATTGCGGCCGCTAGACCGGCTTCAGGCCCTAAGATGCTCAAGGCGATGGGCACTCCCAGGTACCCGACGTTTCCGTAGCTCGCTGCTAGGGCCAGCGGCGCAGCGAGCGGCCGGGTACGTTTTCCCGAGAAGCGACCAGCGGTCCAGGTCAAGACTGACACGAGAGCCGTTACTCCGAAAGCGATAAGAGCGAACGACCAGGGGACGCCCTCGCTGACGGGGGCCGTGGCTACTGCGTCGAACAGAAACGCTGGCAACGCGAAATAGAGAACGAAAGCAGTCAGGGATGACTCTGCCGCCCGCATCTTGGGCATAAGACTCGCTATCCCGCCGATCGCAAGGACAGCAAATAAGGGCCCGATTGCTCCTAGCGCCTCAAGCATCATGCCCTTTCGAACAAGGCTGACCGGCGTCTCGAGAGACGCCTAGTCGGCCCCGCGCGATCGGTGAGCACGAACTCGCTCGCGAGTCTGACACCGAGGAGAGCAGAAGTGCTTGGTATGTGTCGGCGACTGATCGACCAACACGTCGGCGCAGGTGGTCGACTCGCACGTTCCGAATCGATCCTGCGGCGCTTGGTTGACGTGGCCAAGCAACGACGCGACGAGCATCGCCGACATAAGCCGCTCGGGATGCTCGATCGACCAATGCAAATGCACGGAATCGTCGCCTGCATCTACTCGAGGTGAGAGCCTGGCGCCGACGATGGCGTTGTTGAGATGGTTGGCCGTCGCATTGGGCCATGGCGCTGTGAAGATGGGATAGACATCGTCGCAGGCATGGGCGATTGAGCGATCGTCGGGCTCGGTGATGCTCGACGGCCAGATGTCCATCAGCTTCCGGCGTGGAGCGGAGTCCGGTCCAGGGTATCCGTTCCAAGGGCGCGTCGAGACCTCTTGTGGCGGGGTCGCCCACTCGTTGATGAGTTCGACCACGAGCTGGATGGGAAGCTGCGGGACAAGCAGTGGCATATCGTCCAGGATAGACGGCCAGGCTGCGAGTAGGCCTCATGGGTTTCTCCGAGCCTGCGCTTCACGGGGAGCCATCGACGCATAGACGAGGTCCAGCACGGGTGTGGCCACTCCCGCACGTTGCGCCCGGTGGACGACGGCGCCGACCTGGTCCTCGAGCTCGGACGGACGGCCTGCCAGGAGGTCGCGATGCATGGACGAGGTGGTCTGTGCAGAGAATCCCTTGAGGTAGATGTTCATGTCATCGGAGAAGTCGGACTCGGTGAGGGTGACTCCTTCAGCGTCGGCGACGGAGAAGACCTCGGACATGGCTGTGGTGACAAGTCCTCGTGCACGGGTGTCCTCTCGTGTCTGTCCCACGTTTGCATCGAGGGCCGCCCCGATTCCTCCGTAGGAGCAGATCAGGGCGAGCTTCTTCCACAGCGCTGCGGCGATATCGTCAGTCCATGTCGTGGAAACCCCGGCCGCGGTCAAGGCACTGATGAGCTCGCTCGCCCGTGAAGCTGGCTGGTTGGCCGGACTTCCCACGGTCAAGGAGGCCTCCGGTCCGATGGTCCGGACTTCGAGGGGGCCTGTGCGTTCTGCGATAACGACTACAGTGCTCGCGAAGACCTGGTCATTGCTCAAGAACGTGGTGGCCCGGGTCGGCGCATCGATTCCGTTCTGGGTCGTCAGAACGGGTGCGTCGGGCGGGAGCACTGCGCTCATGTCACGAGCGGCATCTTCGACTTGCCAGGCCTTGGTGGTGATAATCGCCGCGTCGGCCTGGATTCCGTCGAGTGAGTCGACGACACGGATGCCGTGCACTTCTTCGGTCGCGCCGTCACCGGTGATGCTCACCGGCTCGTTCTTGCCCCGCAGGGCAGCGTCGCTCCGTGCCTTGAGGATGACCTCCTGGCCGGCCTGAGCCAATCGTGCGGAGAAGTACAGGCCGAGTCCGCCGGCGCCGTAGACGAGGATACTCATCGGTGCGCCTCCACGAGTTCGGGGGCCGTGACGGGCTGCTCCTGCAGCACTTGCTTGGCGGTCTCGATGACCTCAGGGAGCCTTACGATGTCATCGTGGAAGGCGCGGATCTGGGCGACCAGACGCTCGTATTCGGCGAGCTTGGACGTGTACTGCCGATCGAAGCGTTCCTGCAGCTTGTTGTAGACCTCCTCGATGACCGCGGGGTTCAGTGCGTCTTCGTTGAGGCCGCCCTCAACGAGGATCTGCCGCAGGTACGTGGGGAAGAGTCCGATGCGGTTGAGGAAGTAATCGACGGTCCGGGAGACGCCAAGGTAGTCGGGAACATTCACGATTCCGGCGTTCTCGTTCGTGACCAGGAACCCGCTGACAGGTCGGTACGGAGTGGGCACGGTCAGATAGATCTGTTCGGAGAATCTCGCGGCATCGATAACTCGGTCCACATCAACGGGGCCTGAGTCGACACGAATATTGTTCTCTTCAAAGCAACGCGTGATCGACTCCAGTTCGGCGAGCCCGGCCCGGTTGCCGACTCCTGCAACACCACCTTCGATGATCTGGAAACCGTGCAGCACGCTCACCAGCGAGTTGGCCGTTCCGAGCCCGCGATCGTTGTGGCCGTGGAGGTAGAAGGTCGTGTCCGGGTTGTCATGGACCAGGTTGGCTGCAAGGACGGCCGTGGAGTCCGGATAGAGCGTGCCGACTGAGTCATTGATTCGGATGAGATCGATTCCGATGTTGCGCGCTCGTTCGATCTGGGACATGAGGTGGGCGTACTTGTCTTCGTCGATTTCCGTCGAGAAGGCGTTGAGGAGGCTGGAGCGGAGGCGACCGACTCCGATTTTCCGGAGCCTTTCGGCTACGTGCTCGAAAAGGTGGCGGTCTGAACCGATCTCGATCATCCCGATACTGACGTAGATGCGCTCCAGGAGCGCGCGCGGAACGTCCTTCTCCAGACGCTCAACGAGCGGCTCCCACGTCTTGAGGGTGAGGTTGAAGGAGAACGTAGTGTCGTCAGTGATGGAGTCGAAGGATTCCTGGGTGAGGAGGAGTTTGCGGAGGAACTCTGCCTCGTGCATGCCGGAGCCGACGTCGATGTCCTTGATTCCCGCCTGGGAGAGCTTCTCGACGAGGCGGATCTTGTCGGTGTCTGAAGCTCCGTATAGTGCCCGCTCTCCTCCTTCGCGGATGGTCTCGTCAGAGATGGCCTGGATCGAGAAGTCGCTGTAGCGAGGAGTGTGTCCCTTGGGGAACGTAAGCATGGTCTGCCCTTACTGCCGGTGGAGTGATGTAACGCACATACTGCCATATGAGCGTTACCTAGAGTCAAGCCCTGCTCGCGTTCGTGTCGCGAGTTCGTCCAGGGCCACCTGGCTTGCACGTGAGCAGTCGGTGCCTAGCGCTTGCATGCACCGTTCGTAGCGGGACGACGCGGGTTCGGCGGCCGTGGTGCTAACACGCAGTGCTAGGACGAGTATTGCTGTGTCGGTCCTTATGTATTACGTATAATGACGACATTTGATCTCTTGTAGGTGTCGATCCCCGCTTCGGTGCGGGGCAGACTGAACTCTCACGAGTTTTCAGACGGGCGCATTCAAGCGGTGGGCGCAAGGAACTCTGCGAGCTTCTCTGATGGTGTCAGATAGCCCAGCGTCTTGCGGGGGCGTCCGTTGAGGCTGTCCTGGATCGCGTCCAACTCCTCGCGGCTGACGACGCTCAGGTCGGTGCCTTTGGGCAGGTACTGGCGCAGCAGGCCGTTGGTGTTCTCGTTGCTCCCCCGCTGCCAGGGCGAGTGGGGATCGCAGAAGTAGATCGGGATTCCTGTGGCGATGGTGAACGCGGCGTGCTTGGACATCTCCGCGCCTTGGTCCCAGGTGATCGTTCGAATCAACGAGGACGGCAGCTTGCTGATTGCGGCGCGCATCGCGGCCTCGACCTGCTCGGCGCTCTTGCCGTCGGGCAGGTGCAGCAGCAGTGTCATTCGCGTCGAGCGCTCAACGAGCGTGCCGATGGCGCTGTGGCTGCCCTCGCCGAGGATGAGATCTCCTTCCCAGTGGCCTGGCACGGCGCGGTCGTCGGCTTCTGCGGGGCGCTCGCTGAGCATGATCATGCCGGGGATGCGGCCGCGACCGTCCGTGGTTCCGCGGGGCTTGCGGGCCGCTCTTCCGGACCGCAGGCACCGCGCCAGCTCACGGCGCAGTTCGCCTCGGCCCTGCACGAACAGCGACTGGTAGATCGTCTCGTGGCTCACGCGCATCTCCGGGTCGTCGGCGTGATCCAACCGCAGCCGCGCTGCGATCTCCTCAGGTGACCACAGTTGCTCCAGCCGGCTGGCGACCTCCTCGAGCAGCCGGCCCGACGCAAGCTTGAACGGCTTCGGTCGACGCGCCTTATCGCGGGCACGTTCATGACCACGCCACGCCGAGTAGCCGCAGCGACCCCCACCGCGCTTCACCTCACGGCTGACGGTCGACACCGCACGCCCCAGCTGCCCGGCGATCGCGGTGAAGGTATCGCCGCGATTGATCCCGAGCAGGATCTGCTCGCGCTCATCGATCGTCAGACAGCCCTGACGTGGCTCCCACCCAAACGGCCTGGCGTCAAGGTGCCTGCCGGTGCGGGCCATGATGCCGCCCAGCGGCGCGCTGCAGCCGATCTCCTTCGCGATATCAACCAGCCGCCAGCCCTTCCCGTGCAGCCTGAGCGCGAGCTGCTTCTGCTCCCGGCTGAGATGACCGTGCCTGCCCTGCATCCGGATCCTCCTGTGATCAGTGACTGCCTCATCTCACAGGACTCGTTGCACTGACCGCTTGAATCCGCCATGCACGCGGCGTCGAACGCGTGCAATGTCAACGTGCAGCACAAGCCACTACTGAGGTCTCAGACGGAGACGAGTCAAACCCCGCCGCGACGAGTCCACAGAAGGATCCCGCGGCGTCGTGACCTGCTCGGCCAATTGAGCTGCGCCATCTGGTTGGGACGGCATCGCGATAGGCGTGCCGACGCTGGATCGTGCTCGTACCCTCTCGGCGAGGTCGTCCGGCTCAGTGTGCGACGTTGTAGGCGTCGATGGCGGCGTTGGGGACCCTTCCGCGGGCAGGAACGTCGTGCCCGTTCTCTTGAGCCCACCGGCGAATTTCGCTGAGCTTGTAACCGCTGCGCTGTCGCGTGTCCGCGCTACGTGCACGCGAGGACGCTTGACCCTTCACAGATCGCGCCACGCGCAAGTAAGACCTGGTCTCAAAACCTGATCGGTCGTTGCCCACCTGCCTGGGAACGGTCCACAGTGCCTGCATGACGACGAGGACGCAGTCGTGGATGGTCGATGACCGTCTGTGGGAGCTGATCGCCCCGCTGATCCCACCCCAGCCACCACCTCGAGGGCCCGGGGGGCGACCCCGGATCGAGGACCGGGCGGCACTGGAGGGGATCCTGTTCGTGCTGCACACCGGGTGCCGTTGGCGGGACCTGCCCCCGGCCCTGGGCTGCGGGTCCGGGCACACCGCCTGGCGCCGGCTCAGGCAGTGGCAGGGGGCCGGGGTGTGGGAGAAGCTGCACCGGGCAGTGCTCGAGGAGCTCTCCGAGCAGGAGATCCTCGACTGGTCGCGGGCCAGTATCGACGCGGTGTCCGTACGTGCCAAAAGGGGGGCGAGCTGACCGGCCCGAACCCCACCGACCGCGGGAAACCGGGGACGAAGTACCACCTGCTCACCGACGCGGCCGGGCTGCCCCTGCATGTGCTGGCCTCAGCCGCAAACGTCCACGACAGCAAACTCTTCGAGCCGTTGCTGGAGACCAACCCGAGTGTGCGTGGCCGGCGAAGGCGTCCGGGGCGGCCCCGCCGCCGGCCGGAGAAGCTGCACGCGGACAAGGGCTACGACTACCCGAGGTGCCGCCGCTACCTGCACCGGCGAGGCATCAAGGTCCGGATCGCCCGGCGCGGAATCGAGGCCAAGACCCACCTGGGCCGGCACCGCTGGGTCGTGGAGCGCACCATCTCCTGGGTCCTGCGGTTCAAGCGTCTCGGGATCCGTTACGACCGCACTGCAGCCACGCTGCTCCCGCTGCTCTTGCTCGCCGTCACGCTCATCAACTTCCGCCGACTGCGTCAGGTAGAAGAGTTATGAGACCAGGTCTAATACTACAGTCGCGCTTGTGAAGGGGTTGTGGCCCGGCTCATCATGGTGTGATGAGCGAGGACGTGGCGGTGGCCGAGGTTCGGCAGTGGGCCGAGGGTCTGGAGGAAGTCGCGGAGCTGATCGGTGGGCGGTTCGCGAGGGCGGAGCCGCGGGCCAACGCGATGGCCTACCTGCAGGGGTTGCTCTCAGGTGCGGAGCGGAAGAACTCGTGGACGATCTCGGAGCAGGCCGGCCACGCCACCCCGGATGCGATGCAGCGGTTGCTCTCGACCACGGACTGGGACCCGGACGCGCTGCGCGATGACCTGCGCGCCTACGTGGTGTCCTATCTCGGGGACTCGGACGGGGTGCTGGTGGTGGACGAAACAGGGTTCCTCAAGAAAGGAACCCGCTCGGCCGGGGTCGCCCGGCAGTACTCGGGCACGGCAGGGCGGACGGAGAACTGCCAGGTCGGGGTGTTCCTCACCTACGCCACCCAGTCCGGGCGGACGTTCCTGGACCGGGAGTTGTATCTGCCCAGGGCCTGGACCGAGGACTCCGACCGTTGCGCTGCCGCGGGCATCCCGGAGGAACGGGGCTTCGCCACGAAGCCGGAACTGGCCGCGACCATGCTGGAACGGGCGGTGGCCGCCCATGTACCGGCCGCATGGGTGACCGCCGATACCGTCTACGGCCAGGCCTGGGCCTTCCGCCGGGCCGTGGAGGAGACCGGGCTGCACTACGTGCTGGGCGTGCCGGCCAGCCAGGCCGTGTGGCCGAAGGCCGGGCCCCTGGCCTTCCACCAGGTGCGGGCCAGGGAGCTGATCGCGTCCTTGCCGGCCCAGACTTGGCGGGTGCGCGCGGCCGGGGACGGCGCCAAAGGGCCCCGCCGCTACGGATGGGCCCGGGTGCGGGTCAACGGGATGCTCGACCCGGTCGGTGAGTACTGGCTGCTGGCCCGCCGGTCTCTCACGGATCCCACCGAGCTCGCCTACTACCTGTGCTTCGCCCCGCCCAGGGTGAGCCTGGCCGAACTGGCCCGGATCGCCGGAACCCGGTGGGCCATCGAGGAGACCTTCCAGACCGCCAAGGGCCAAACCGGACTCGACCAGTACCAGGTGCGCCAGTACACCGGGTGGTACCGCCACATCACCTTGGCGATGCTCGCCCACGTTTTCCTCACCGTCACCCGCGCCCGGGCAGCGGCAAAAAGGGGGGCCACCCCGGCGGAGACAGCCAGCTCATCGCCTTGAGCCTGCCCGAAATCCGGCACCTGCTCGTCCTGCTGATCTGGGCCGCACCACCAGAACCACAGATCGTCCTGAACCGTTCCCGCTGGCGCCGCAAACACCAGCATCGCGCCAAAGAACACCACTACAGAGCGCACGGCCATGCCTCACAAGTGCGACTGTAGTACTAAGGGGGCAGTGCGTCGTGTAGCTTTTGAGCGTGACTGCTGGAGAGGTCAATCTCATAGATCCGCTTGTCGAGCCCGAATGTGACTGTCGTCCCCTCGCCGGGTTCGGGCACCGTGCCGTCGAGATCGTCCACGAGTAGTTCGATGGTCTTCCTACTCATGGGAGGAGTCTATGCTCCCGGCGATCCCGGCCATCGCGGCGCCTCCTCATTGAGACTGGCTCTCTGGTCTGAACTGGATGGGATGGAACTCGTGTGGTTCCGAATCCGAGACTTTGCGACCCGCCGCACGAGTGAGGGGGCGGGCCCAGACGCCCCGCCCCCTCACTTGCCTTTCTCATCTCACCGACGGGATCTCGACGAGTAGGCGGTCATGCAGCTCGTCCAGGTCAACACGGATCAGGCGTCCGACCCGATAACCATGGATGGTTCCGTCTGCGATTCTGCGCCGCAGCGTCTTGACCGAGACGCCAAACTGGTCTGCCGCTTCCGTCAACGACACCAAGTCGGGTCTCGACGATTCTGATCGACTGCGAATGTCCATCACTTGTCCTTTCAGCTAGCGAGTTCCCCTCCCTTCACAGGTGTCCATCGGTGTCCGGGGAGGACTCTGCTGACTCGCTCTTCTAGGCGGCAAGCTGAGCATCGACGCGGTCACTCATCCGATTGGCCAGCTCCCGGTCACGAGTCATCGTGGAATGCTGGTAGCGGAGCACGACCCGCATGTCAGCATGGCCGCCTCGGCGCATCAACTCAGCCAGCGTCGCACCCTCTTGTGCAAAGAGGGTCAGGCCGGTGTGCCGAAGGTCATGGAACCGGAATCCCGGCGGCACGCTCTTGGCCGTATCGCGGGCGTCACCCCAGAGATGCCCCCACTTGGTGTGTGACAGCGGCACGCTGCCGCGGACGTTGGTAGGAACGACTGGAACCTTCGCTTCGGGCGCGACGTTGTCTCGCAGATGTTCCTTGAGACGCTCCACCATGATCCGCGGAACGCTCAAGGCTCGCTTGCCAGCCTCGCTCTTCGGATCCGACATAGCGCCCGTGTTCGCGTTGAACTGCCGGCGCACATGCAGAGTGGCGGTTCCGTCGTCATGCCACTGGATGTCCCGGCGCTGCAGTCCGAGGCACTCGCCACGGCGCAGCTGGCACCAAGCGGCAAGCAGGACCATGATCGAGTACAGATCCGGCGTCGCCTCGTAGAGGGCTTCGACCTGTTCCGGACTTGCAACGTCATCCTCTGGATCATGATCGTGATCATGCCGTACCGATTCCTGCTTGGGGATCGAAATGGGAGGTGCCGCCGGAATAATCCCGTCTCGAGCTGCCTGTCGCAGGATCATCATGAGCACGATCAGCACCGGACGGGTGATGCCGTTGAACTTCGACTTCGGATTCAGCGGCGCCGGAATCTGATCCAGACGATGGGTCATGACCCGAATGCGAGCCAGGTCAATGTGTCGGATCTCCGTGTCGCCGAACTCGGGAATCAGGTATCCGGTGACCTTGCTCTTGTAGGAACGCACCGTGGCGATCGCCCGCTTCTTTCCCCCGCGTGTCGGTTCGAGGCGAATGAATTCGATCCAGCGCTCGGCGTACTCGGTGAAACCGATCGACCTCGCTTCCTCGGCTTCCGCTTCCGCTCGACGCCGAGCCGCGACGACCGAGGGTGGCTCCCATTCTCCCTGCGCGATCTTCGTGTGCACGCTGGCGAGCCACGTGCGAGCGTCGGTCTTGGTGAGGAACGTCAACGGCTTGTCGTCCTCCGTGCGGGCCGAGTGCATCTGCCCGTCTGGGGCCGGGTAGCGCGCCTGCCACCGTCCTGACGGGAGCTTCCGAAGGCTCCCCCAGGTCTCGCGCTTCGGCGCCGTCTCACGCTTCTTCGTGGTGCTCATCGTGCCCTCCAGGTGCCGCGAATGGACTCACGCGGACCGTCGTGCCACTCCGTGCCACTAGGTCGCGCAGTCCCTTCAAACCGGCCTCTCACCTGGCCTTTTACGGACCTCGACGCGAGCCCAATGGCACGCTGTGGCACGCAGCTGGTGGCACGCAGCCCCCAAATTTCGGGCTTCGAGCCACCCCGCGCTTGGCTGGAAGGTGCGCTCGTGCCACCCCCGTGCCATACCGAACGGATACTGATGTTCATCTGTGCTCTCCTCTGTCCTTCGGATGGAGGCACGAAAAGAGGCCCGGACCTGCAGAAACCTGCAGGTCCGGGCCTCCCGTCAGCCCTTTCGGGCCTCGAGCAAGCTCTGGGGTCTTAGAAGTCCCAGTCCTCGTCCTCCGTGTTCACGGCCTTGCCGATCACGTAGGAGGAGCCCGAGCCGGAGAAGAAGTCGTGGTTCTCGTCGGCGTTCGGGGACAGCGCCGAGAGGATGGCCGGCGAGACGTCGGTCATCTCCTTCGGGAACAGCGCCTCGAAGCCCAGGTTGTTCAGGGCCTTGTTGGCGTTGTAGTGCAGGAACTTCTTGACGTCCTCGGTCCACCCGACGCCGTCGTAGAGCGACTCCGTGTAGCGGACCTCGTTCTCGTAGAGCTCCTCGAGGAGCTCGTACGTGTAGAACTTCAGCTCCTCCTGGCGCTCCGGGGTCTCCAGGGCCAGGGCGCGCTGGAACTTGTAGCCGATGTAGTACCCGTGCACGGCCTCGTCGCGGATGATGAGGCGGATCAGGTCGGCCGTGTTCGTCAGCTTCGCCCGCGAGGACCAGTACATCGGCAGGTAGAAGCCGGAGTAGAAGAGGAAGGACTCGAGCAGCGTCGAGGCCACCTTCTTCTTCAGCGGATCGTCGCCCTTGTAGTACTTGACGATGATCTCGGCCTTCTTCTGCAGGTACGGGTTCTCCCGCGACCACCGGAAGACCTCGTCGATCTCCTTCATTGAGCACAGCGTCGAGAAGATCGAGGAGTAGGACTTCGCGTGCACCGACTCCATGAAGGCGATGTTCGTGAGCACCGCCTCCTCGTGCAGGGTCGTCGCGTCCGGGATGAGCGAGACGGCCCCGACGGTCGCCTGGATGGTGTCGAGCAGCGTCAGGCCCGTGAAGACCCGCATCGTCAGCTGCTTCTCCTCCTCCGTCAGCGTCTTCCAGGACGGGACGTCGTTGGAGATCGGCACCTTCTCGGGCAGCCAGAAGTTGGCGGTGAGCCGGTCCCAGACCTCGTCGTCCTTGGGGTCCTCGATCCGGTTCCAGTTGATGGCCTGCGCCTGGTGGTGGAGCAGGTCGACCTTCTCGAAGGTCTCGCTCTTCTCCATCGTCATGTCGGTCTCTTCCTCGCTGGGGTGGGGCCCCGGGTGCGCCCTGCGGGCGCACCCGGGGAGTTCGTGGTGGTGCCGGGGACCGGTCAGAGCATGCAGGACACGCAGCCCTCGACCTCGGTGCCCTCCAGCGCCAGCTGGCGGATCCGGGAGTAGTACATCGTCTTGATGCCCTTGCGCCAGGCGTAGATCTGCGCCTTGTTGATCTCGCGGGTCGTGGCGGTGTCCTTGAAGAACAGGGTCAGGGACAGGCCCTGGTCCACGTGCTGGGTGGCCGCCGCATAGGTGTCGATGATCTTCTCGTAGCCGATCTCGTACGCGTCCTGGAAGTACTCCAGGTTCTCGTTGTCCATGAAGGGTGCCGGGTAGTACACGCGCCCGAGCTTGCCCTCCTTGCGGATCTCGATCTTCGAGGCGATCGGGTGGATCGAGGAGGTGGAGTTGTTGATGTAGGAGATCGACCCGGTCGGCGGCACGGCCTGCAGGTTCTGGTTGTACATCCCGTGCGCCATGACCGAGGCCTTCAGCCGCTCCCAGTCCTCACGGGTGGGGATGTGCACGCCGGCGTCCGCGAACAGCTGCCGGACCCGCTCGGTGGCCGGGGCCCACTCCTGCCGGGTGTACTTCTCGAAGTACTCCCCCGACGCGTACTTCGAGCGCTCGAAGCCGTCGAAGGTCTCCTTGCGCTCCTTGGCGATCTCGTTCGAGGCCCGGACGGCGTGGTAGGTGACCGTGTAGAAGTAGATGTTCGTGAAGTCCACCCCCTCCTCGGAGCCGTAGTGGATGTGCTCCTTGGCGAGGTAGCCGTGCAGGTTCATCTGCCCCAGGCCCACGGCGTGGGACATCCGGTTGCCGCGCTGGATCGAGGGCACCGAGGTGATGTCGGACATGTCCGAGACCGCGGTCAGGCCGCGGATGGCCGTCTCGATGGAGCTCCCGAAGTCCGGGGACTGCATGGTCAGGGCGATGTTGAGCGAGCCCAGGTTGCAGGAGATGTCCTTGCCCACCTCCGCGTAGCCGAGGTCCTCGTCGTAGGCGGAGGGCTGGGAGACCTGGAGGATCTCGGAGCACAGGTTGGACATGATGATCTTGCCGTCGATCGGGTTGGCCCGGTTCACGGTGTCCTCGAACATCACGTACGGGTACCCGGACTCGAACTGCACCTCGGCGATGGTCTGGAAGAACTCGCGGGCGTTGATCTTCTTCTTGGTGATCCGCGCGTCGGCGACCATCTCGTAGTACTTCTCCGTGACGTTCACGTCGGAGAAGGGGACGCCGTAGACACGCTCGACGTCGTACGGGGAGAACAGGTACATGTCCTGGTTCTTCTTGGCCAGCTCGAACGTGATGTCCGGGATGACCACACCCAGCGAGAGGGTCTTGATGCGGATCTTCTCGTCCGCGTTCTCGCGCTTGGTGTCCAGGAAGCTGTAGATGTCCGGGTGGTGGGCGTGCAGGTACACCGCCCCGGCCCCCTGGCGGGCGCCGAGCTGGTTGGCGTAGGAGAAGGAGTCCTCCAGCAGCTTCATGATGGGGATGACGCCCGAGGACTGGTTCTCGATCTTCTTGATCGGCGCGCCCGCCTCGCGGATGTTCGTCAGCGCGAACGCCACGCCGCCACCGCGCTTGGACAGCTGCAGCGCGGAGTTGATGGAGCGGCCGATGGACTCCATGTTGTCCTCGATGCGCAGCAGGAAGCAGGAGACGAGCTCGCCGCGCTGCTTCTTGCCCGCGTTGAGGAACGTCGGGGTCGCCGGCTGGAACCGCCCGGAGATGATCTCGTCGACCAGGCGGGTCGCGAGGGTCTCGTCGCCGTCGGCCAGGTAGAGGGAGACCATGACCACGCGGTCCTCGAAGCGCTCCAGGTAGCGCTGGCCGTCGAAGGTCTTGAGCGTGTAGGAGGTGTAGAACTTGAACGCGCCCAGGAAGGTCTCGAAGCGGAACTTCTTCGCGTAGGCCCGCTTGGACAGCTCCTTGACGAAGTCCCGGCTGTACTTGTCCAGGACCTCGGCCTCGTAGTAGTGGTGCGAGACCAGGTAGTCGAGCTTCTCCTCCAGGTCGTGGAAGAAGACGGTGTTGTTGTTCACGTGCTGCAGGAAGTACTGCCGCGCGGCCTGCCGGTCGGCGTCGAACTGGATCCTCCCGTCGGCGTCGTAGAGGTTCAGCAGCGCGTTGAGCTCGTGGTAGCCGAGGCCCCGGTACTTCTCCGGGACGCGCTCGTCCTCGTGGCCGGGCTCCACGCTCAGGCCCGGAGCTGCATGCATTGTCGCCAAAACTGTTCCATTCCTCGAGTGACGTTGCGGACGTCCTCCTCGGTCCCCATGAGCTCGAAGCGGTAGAGGACCGGGACGTCGCACTTGGCGGCGATCTTGTCCGCTGCCAGGCAGAAGTGATCGCCGAAGTTGGTGTTGCCGGCCCCGATCACGCCCAGCAGGTGGCGGCGGTTGACCTCACGGTTGAGGAACCGCACGACCTGCGGCGGGACGGCGCCGGAGCCGTTGGGCCGCCCGTAGGTGGGGGCGACCAGCACGTAGGGCTCGTCCACGACGGGCGGCTCGTCCCCGGTGTGCAGGGGCAGGCGCACGGCGCGGCAGCCGAGCTTCGTGACGAAGCGGTGGGTGTTCTCGGAGACCGAGGAGAAGTAGACGACCAGCGGGCCGTCCTGCTCCGGCGGACCGGGGTCCTGCCGGGCGGTCCCGGCCGGTGCGCCGGGGGTGGTGGTGCTCATTGCTTCCGCGCTCCCAGGGGGGTCGGTGGTCGGTGGTGCTGCTGTGCACCCGGACCGGGGCGCCGCGGGGAAGCGGGCGGCGCGCCGGCCTCAGGCCGACAGCAGCATCGCCAGGGAGGTGATCTTGTCCGGACGGTAGCCCGACCAGTGCTCCTGGGGGGTCTCCACCACGGGGACCTGCTGGTAGCCCAGGGCGAGCACGTGGGCCAGGGCGGCCTCGTCCTCGGTGACGTCGACGACCGTGTACTCGATGCCCTTCTTGGTCAGGGCGCGGTAGGTGGCATTGCACTGGACGCAGGACGGCTTGCTGTACACGGTCACGGACATCGCGGTTTCCCCTTGGGTCGGACGGGCGTTCTTCGGGCGGAGGACCCTCGGTTCCCGGGCGCTGCGGCGGGGGAAGGGGTCTCTCCGGAGGACTGGCTTTCATACTACATCTAGTGCCCGGAAGGGGAAGTTGCCCCTAGATGCAGTGTTCGAGGTTCTCCACAGGCTCCCCCGAGATGTCCCCAGGAGGCCCCTGCGTCGTCCACAGGAGGCCCTCCCCGACTCGCGCGGGAATCCGCGGGGACCGCCCCGATATGCACAGCCTGTGCGTCCGGGGAGGGCCTCCGGCGGTGGAGGAAATTAAGTTTCGGCCACGGCGTGTCGGCCTCCTCCGGGCCCGGACGGCTCAGCCGCGGCGGGCGCGGCGGCGCCCGATCGCGGCCGCCGCGAGCCGGGCCCGCAGCCCCCGGTAGGGCGGGTAGACGACCCGCAGGGTGTCGGGGGCCTGCGGCTTGTCCAGGACCGCGCGGCGGTGGGAGAACGTCTCGAAGGAGTGCCTCCCGTGGTAGGCCCCCGTGCCCGAGGCCCCGACGCCGCCGAAGGGCAGCCCGGGGTGGGACAGGTGCAGCAGCGGGGCGTTGTAGGACAGCCCGCCCGAGGACGTGCGGCGGGCGAAGAGCTCCCTCACCGCGGGGTCCTCGCTGAAGACGTAGAGGGCCAGCGGCTTCTCCCCCGCCGTGATCAGCCCGACGGCCGCCTCCGCGGAGTCCACCGGCACCAGCGGCAGCACCGGCCCGAAGATCTCCTCGGCCATGAACGGCCCGTCCGGGGCCGAGCGCACGACCGTGGGTGCCAGGTAGCGCTCCGCGGGCTCGGCCTGCCCTCCGCACACCACGTCCTCCGCCGGGACCTGTCCCAGCAGGCGGGTCAGCCGCTCGAGGTGGCGCTCGGTGACGATGCGCCCGTAGGAGCCGCTGCGGCGCGGGTCCTCCCCGTGGAACTGCCGGACGGCCCGCACGAGCTCCGGCTCGAGCGCCGCCAGGGCCTCGGGGGTGCCCAGGACGTGGTCGGGTGCCACGCACGTCTGGCCGGCGTTGAGGTACTTCCCCCACACGATCCGGCGGGCCGCGGTGCGCAGGTCGGTCGTGGCGTCCACCCACGCCGGGGACTTCCCGCCCAGCTCGAGGGTCACGGGGGTCAGGTGCCGGGCGGCGGCGGCCGCGACCACTCGTGCGACCCGTGCGTTGCCCGTGTAGAAGACGTGGTCGAAGCGGTGCTCGAGCAGCCGGGTGGTCTCGGGCACACCACCCTCGACCACGCTCGTGCAGTCCCCCAGGTGCTGCTCGAGCAGGCGGGCCAGCACCCGGGCGACGGACGGGGTGACCTCGGAGGGCTTGACGACGACGGTGTTGCCGGCGGCCAGTGCTCCCGCCAGCGGCCCCAGGACCAGCTGGACCGGGTAGTTCCACGGCGCGATCACCAGCACGGTGCCGAGGGCCTGGCGCTCCGTCCGGGCCCGGGCCGGGGCCAGGCTCAGCGGGACCCGGGTGCGCTCGGGCGCGGTCCAGCGCGGCAGCCCCCGGCGCAGGCCGGCGACCTCCTCGAGGGTGAAGGCCAGCTCGGTGAGCCAGGCCTCCTGGCGCGGCTTGCCGAGGTCCGCGGCGAGCGCCTCCTCGAGCTCCTCGCGGTGCTCCCGCACGAGGGTCTCGAGACGGTCCAGGCGGTCCAGGCGCGCCTCGAGCCCGAGGTCGGGCACGAACGCCGCCCGGGCGCGGGCCACGGCGGCGTCGACCGCGGCGGCCTCCGCGGGCGCGAGCTCCTGCACCGCTCCGGGCGTCCGGGCCCCGGAGGGCGCGGCCTCCGCACCGGAGGGAGCCGGGGCGGACGGTGCGGGCGGGGCGGCGGGTGCGGGGTGCGCGGCGGTCATTCCCCCAGGGTAGAGCGCCCCTCGGACGCCGGGGCGGCGGAGCGGTCGGGGCGGAGCCCGTCTGCACGTCCGCGACCGGACCGCGCGTCGCGCCGCCCGGGCCCGGAGCAGCCCTGGCTCAGAGCAGCCCGTGCTCCGCGAGCTGCCGGGACAGGGAGGCGCCGTCGTTGGCCTGGATCCACAGGACGCCCTCGGGGATGCGCACCCGCCGCTCCTCCGCGACGAGGGGGTGCCCGGCGAGGACCGCCTCCGTCGGCGAGAGGTTGCGGATGACGATGGCCGCGACGTGCTCCGGGTAGCGCTGGGCGAAGCCGCTGTAGATCTCGGGGTCGTGCTGGCCGTCGTCGCCGACGAGGATCCAGCGGACCTCGGGGAAGTTCGTCACCAGGCGCTCCAGGTTGTGCACCTTGTGCGCCGCCCCGGCCCGGAACCAGCGGTCGGTCGTGGGGCCCCAGTCGGTGAGCAGCAGCGCGCCCGAGGGGTAGGCGTTGCGGGAGAGGAAGCGGCGCAGGGTCGGCGCCACGTTCCACGCCCCCGTGGACAGGTAGAGGAACGGGGCCCCGCGGTGGCTGCGCAGCAGCCGCTCCATGAGCACGGGCATCCCCGGGGTCGCGCTGCGGGCGTGCTCGTTGAGGACGAAGGAGTTCCACGCGGCCAGCAGCGGCCGGGGCAGGGCGGTGACCATGACGGTGTCGTCGATGTCGGAGACGATCCCGATCCGCTGGTCGTCGGCCACCACGAACACCCGGGCCTCGACCACCTCCGAGCCCTCCGTCTGCATCCACACGGTGTGCTCCCCGGGGGTGAGGCCGACCTGGAGGTCGACGTCGACGACCCCGCCCTTGTCGGCGACGAGGTGGAACTCGTAGTCGTCGATCCAGACGTTGACGTGGGCGAAGGCGATGGGCACCGCGGTGAAGGAGCGCCAGCCGCGGATCGACTCGGCGCTCTCGTCCGTGGACTCGATCAGCCCGCGGGACTTCAGCAGCGCCCGGCCCAGGACCCGCACGTGGTGCTCCGAGCCGTAGCCCTCGAAGGCCACCATGACCGGGATGTCCCCGCGGGCCTCGGCCCGCCGCTGCCGGAAGCGGTGGAACCGCTGCTCGAGCCGGTAGCCGACGTTGATGGCCTCCTCGGTCACCTGGTCGACGGTCTGCTTGAGCTCCGAGCTGTCGGTCGTCGTGGCCATGCCGCCAGTCTTCCACAGCGCCCGCCCGTGCGCGGGCGCACGGCACGGCCCCGGCCGGCGCGCCCCTCCGGGGAGGAGGCCTCCCGTGGCGGGAGGTCCTCGTCAGGGGCGCGCCGGCCGGGGCCGCGGGCCGCTCAGGCGGTGGCCAGGTAGCCGTTCGGGTCCAGAACGTACTTGGTGGCGGCGCCCTGGTCGAACTCGGCGTAGCCCTGCGGGGCCTGCTCCAGGGGGATGGCTTTGGCGTTGACGGCCTTCGCGATCTGGATCCGGTCGTGCAGGATCGCCATCATCAGCTGGCGGTTGTACTTCATCACGGGGCACTGGCCCGTGGTGAAGGACAAGGACTTGGCCCAGCCGGTGCCCAGGCTGATGGACAGCGAGCCCTTCTTGGCGGACTCGTCGACCGCCCCCGGGTCACCCGTGACGTAGAGCCCGGGGATGCCGAGGGCACCGCCGGCGGCCGTGAGGTCCATCAGGGAGTTCAGCACCGTGGCCGGGGCCTCGTGGGAGGCGTCCTTGCCGTGCCCGCGGGCCTCGAAGCCGACGGCGTCCACGCCGCAGTCGACCTCCGGCACGCCCAGGATCTGCTCGATCTGGTCGCGCGGGTCGCCCTTCGAGACGTCGACCGTCTCGCAGCCGAAGCTGCGGGCCTGGGCGAGACGGCCCTCGTTGAGGTCGCCCACGATCACCACGGCCGCGCCGAGCAGCTGCGCCGAGGCCGCCGCCGCCAGGCCCACGGGTCCGGCCCCGGCGACGTAGACGGTCGAGCCGACGCCGACGCCCGCCGTGTAGGCCCCGTGGAAACCGGTGGGCAGGATGTCCGAGAGCATGGTGAGGTCCATGATCTTCTCGAGCGCCTGGTCACGGTCCGGGAACTTCAGCAGGTTCCAGTCGGCGTAGGGGACCATCACGTACTCGGCCTGCCCGCCGACCCACCCGCCCATGTCGACGTAGCCGTAGGCCGAGCCGGGGCGGTCGGGGTTGACGTTGAGGCAGATGCCCGTCTTGCGCTCCTTGCAGTTGCGGCAGCGCCCGCAGGAGATGTTGAAGGGCACGGAGACGATGTCCCCGACCTTGATGAACTCCACGTCGGGGCCGCACTCCACGACCTCGCCCGTGATCTCGTGACCCAGGACGAGATCCGTGGGCGCCGTGGTGCGTCCGCGGACCATGTGCTGGTCCGAGCCGCAGATGTTGGTGCTGATCGTCTTCAGGATCACCCCGTGGGGCACCTTCCGGCCGATGTTCGCGGGATTGATCCCCGGTGCGTCCTTGAGCTCGAACGTCGGGTAGTCCGTGTCGATGACCTCGACCTTGCCCGGTCCCTTGTAGGCGACCGCTCTGTTGCCTGCCATGCTGGCCTCTTCCGCTCGGACGGGCGCCGCCGCTGACGGCGCATCGGCGGCGAACGGTGACCAGATGTGGGACATGTCACGTTCCGCCGTGGTGCAGACGCTAACAGCGGTGCCGCCCCGGCGGAAGAGGCGGGTGCGAAGGGCCGGGAATGCGACACGGGGCGGGGGCACGCCGGTGCTGCGGCACGGCGGGGCGCGGCGGTGGCGGCAGCGGGGCGGATGAGCGCGCCGCGGGGACGGCAGCGGATCGGCGCCGTCCGGGCCGACGGCGCCGCGGCGACGGGACCGCACCGTCGACACGGGCGCAGCGGTGGAGACCGCGCGGTGGCGTCCGCGCCGGCAGGGTGGCCGCTGTCGGGTGCGGGACCGGTCCGGCGACGGACCCGGGCCCGGCACGCCCGGCCGGGACGCAGTGGCGACCGGCCACGGCACGACGACGAGCGGCGGGCCCGTCCTTCGTTTCCGAAGGACGGGCCCGCCGCTCGTTCCTGGTGGACCTCCGTAGAGAGTTCGAGAACCCCTGCCCGGCCTTGAAAACCGTGGCTTCTCGCAGGTCGCGGGGCGTCTACCGGCGGGACCGGAGGCCGCTGGAGCCGTCTGTAGTGGACGAGCGGGGGCGGATGGTGCGTGCAGTTGGGATGACTCAAACCTTTCTGAGCCCGGCGCAGGTGGACGAGCTGGTGGCCTCGTATGAGTCGGGCGCGACACTCGTGGAGTTGGGCGAGCGGTTCAGCATTCATCGCCGCACCGCGGCGGCGCACCTTGTCCGCCGCTCGGTACCGATACGCCAGCGGGGGCTCGATGAGTGCCATCTCGCCGAAGCGGTCGAGCTGTACGACGAGGGCCTTACGCTAATGGAAGTCGGGTTGCGGTACGGGGTCAGCCAGCAGGCTGTCCGACGCGCGCTGGCCGTAGAGGGCGTCACGATTCGACCGGCTGGTCGGCGCGCACAGGCCGTCGCAACGAACGTCTGAGCTGCGAGTCCGGCGGTGTTATCCGTTATCCGCGGGATTCGGAGCGAATCGGACATCACTCGATCGGAATCTCGATCGGGGTGTGGAGGAGGTTCGCCACTGGTGTGTACAGGTCGACGTCGGTGGCGTCGGTCTGGAGTGATACGACGAGGGCGTATCGGATCTTCCGGTCGACGCGTTCGCGGTTCTTGTTGTTCTTCCACCAGCCGCCGACGGGGTAGACGGCGATCTTTCCGGTGTCGGCGAGTGCTGAACCGTAGGTCTCCCAGATGTCTTGATGCAGTGAGCCGTACAGGCGTTGGTTGGCGCCAACGAGCCACGACACTTGTCCGCTTGCGGGGCGCCCGCCGGCTTCCTCGGTGCGGGCTTCACGGTTCACTCGCTGAATGAAATGGGCCTCAGATTCAAGGGGGTCTTGTAGCTCGAACCGGAGTCCGTGTGATGCGTACTTGTACCGCTGCCGCCATCCTCGTCGGGAAGCCGTCGGCTCGATGAAGTAGGAGAGGGTGACGCGCAGGGTCACGGAAGCGGAGCCCAGGTCTTGCAGTACTTCGCGCGGCCAAGGAAGGTCGTGTAGCCGGAACGACGGGACCTTGAACTCATCGCCCTCGAAAGGGGTGAACTCGTCCTGTACGACCAGGGTTACGGACCGATCGGAGGAGAACAACACGCGTTCCTCGGTCGGGACGCCCCAGCCGTATCGGCGTAGCAGCATCTGTTTGGCTTGAAGTCCGCTCTGCCCCGCACGATCGATTTCGTCGCGCATGATGGGTGTCCACTGCGCGGAGTGGACGAGGAGTGCTCGGATCGTCTCGGGCCAGTACTCGGGATAGGTGGCCATGACGAGGGCTGCGAGCCGGGAGGCTTGCGCGGTCGCGGCGCTGGTTGCGTTGGCCGACGCCAGAGCCTGGTCGTTTGTGTGCCCGGTGGTTCGCAGGGACAGCGCCGGGTGATTCGGCTCGAACATGGAGGCGGTGTCATGGAGGACGTTGCCGCCTTCCATGACGATGTCGGGCTTGATCGGCCAGGGCTTGTTCCCGAACGGCAGAGACGTGCGACTGTGGGGCGAGAGGTCGCCCTTCCGCGCGACAGGGGTCCAGCCTGCGAAGGCCGGATCGGTCGGGACCGCGTCGAGGTCGGTGTAGGCGCCGACGGTGAGTGCGTTCCAGGCTTGGCCGGGATCTCGAACCGGAGAGGTGTCGGATTCGGCGAGGTGGTCGGCGACGTAGCCGGTTACGTTTCCGGCGGACACGATCAGGAGTCTTGCTGCTTCGCTGTCTGGTGGCGCGAGTAGCCGGAGTTCGTCGCCGTTGCTGACGACGTTGGCGCCGACGGCCAGTGCGTCGACGGTGGCCGACCACAGCGTGGGCTGACCTGGGTTTCCGGGGGTGTCGGTACTGGTGCTGACCGGCATGCAGAACACCCGGCGCCGTGTCGCTGCGATTTCGGGCAGCGAGACGGCTTGGGCGGTGACGTCTCCGTACGCGCGGGGTTCGTGCGGCTTCTCGGTCTTGGTCGGAAGGATGCGAACCGACTCCAGTCGGTGTCGCAGCACAACGGAGTCCGATCCGAGCAGGTGGCGGTCGACCGCGGCTCCCAGCAGCGCGATGCCGGCCATCTTGGTGCCATGTCCGTCTTGATCGAAGCCGCTGACGCCGATCACGGTGTGCAGGTCCTGGGGTGCCAGGGACTGCTCGATGAGGACGTGAGTTCTCGCTACGCCCGTGTCGAGGTGGCAGACGGCGGGCTGGAGTTCGTCGGCAGGTTCCAGTCGCTTGGCCAGGTCGTCGACGTACTCGGCTTGCTCCTCGGCGGTGAGGTCTTCTATGGAGTCGATGAACTCCGGGCGCCGGATTTCGGCCAGCGGCACCGCGGTGAACGGTAGGACTTCAAGCTGCGCCCACGTCGCCTCGACCCACATGACGTCGCGGTCGACGAGCCGGAGGAGACGCTGCGAGATGGTCAGTCCGGAGGCTTCGGCGAAGCGCCGTAGCAGATCGGGGCCGTCAGCGTTTGGGCGTAGCCATAGTTCCCACCATGTCGTCGTACCTTCTGGCGGGCGACCCTCGGACTGCCAAAGGTCACCCAGGATGGTGGCGCGGATGCGTGCGATGTTCGCGACGAGTTCGTTGTTGCGAGGTTTGCCTTTCGGTGACTCCTTCGCCAGGTAGTCCTCGAAGAGCTGCAGGAACTTCGCACGGTAGTCGTCGCTGACCCAGACGGTCGCTCGCTCGGGGATGCCAGAACCCGAGTCCGCGGGGAGAACCGAGAGAAGGAGCCACTTGGGGCGCCTGCGCTGCGGATCGCGGTGCGAGGTGAGCTGTTGGAGAGTGTCGAGCTTGAGCGGATACGCGGGGTCAGAGCCCTCCAACGTGATGATGGTGCCCAAGGCACGTAGCTCGTCGTCTGGGAGTTGTTCTTCACGGGTCTCGTCACCGCTAGAGAACGCGGACTGCAACTCGTTCAGCCGCCCGCCGCCGTGACCGGCACGGTCTTCGACCGGACGAATCTTCGGGTCCGGTCCACCCCGTCGGCGAAACTCCTCGTCTGCCGCTCGATCTTCTACCAGAAGGTGACTGAGGTGTTCCTGCCCCTCAGCCAAGGCTCGCCGCCTGCCGCGATTTGAGCGACTGTCGAATGTCGTCGGCACTCACTCGTGTTCCGCCAGCGAGGATGACGCTCTTGGCGGCAGACTCCGCAGCCCTTACGAGGTCCGCATGGGAGAGCCCTGCCATGTGCTCTGCCAGTGCGGCCCAACGGACGCCCTTGGCGAGAGACCCGAGCCTGCCGCGCATCACGGCGGCGGCCTGTTTCGCGTCCGGCAGTGAGTAGTTGAGAACCATGTCGAAACGTCGGAACAGGGCCTTGTCCAGAATCGACCGGTGGTTGGTGGCAGCGATGACGATGCTCTCGGGAGAACTGTTCTCCAGGAACACCAGGAAGGAGTTCAGGATGCGTCGGGCCTCACCGACGTCGTTTCCTGCTCGGTCGCCACCGAGCGCGTCGAACTCATCGAACAGGTACACCCCGCGCTGCGCGCCCACTGCATCGAAGATGACGCGCAGCTTACTGGCGGTCTCGCCCATGAACTTGCTCAGCAGGCTGTCGAGCCTGATCGTCAGCAAGGGCAGAGAGAGCTCGTGAGCCAGGACTGCCGCGGTCATCGTCTTGCCCGTACCAGGCGGCCCCTCGAACAGGAGGCGATGCGCAGGCTCAAAGCCGTGATCCAGAAGCTGCTTGCGTTGGCGCTGTTCGCTGAGGACACGTCGCACCTGCGCGGCCAGCTCATCCGGCAGGACCAAGTCTTTCAAGCCAACGGCTGGGTGAGAGGCGATAACGAGTTCTGAAAGATCGCCTCGCGGTTGAGCGATTGAGGTGACCTTTTTCGGCCGCTCGACACGTGAGTGATCAACTGCGGCTTTGAGGTCAGCCGCGAGATGGTGGTGCCCCTGCCGAGCCGCCTGAGCGGCAACCTGTAGCGCGACTGAGTAGAACGCCTCGTCGTCGCCGCTCCCGTGGCTTCGTACGAGCGCCTTGAAGTGCTCTCCTGATCCGGCCACCACTCACCTCCCGCCGTACGCCGCGTGTTGTCCCAAGTCTACGGGCCAGGACCGTCAGAGCATCGCTGATCCCCCGCATGCCGACCACTCGGGTCAGCCAGCAGGCCGCCAAGCGCACTGGCCGGGACTGGCGCCGCGATTCGGCCGAGTCCACGCCGTGCTCAGGGTCAGCGCGTGAGGTGCCTTCCGCACGTGCACGGTCGGATCGTGGCGGTCAAGATGTCTGCCAACGTCATCCGGTCAGTGAGGGCGTACGTGCCACGATCGACCGCACAGACGCACACACCAGCAGTGTCGAGGTCTGCCAGGACGTGGGGGGGCAACGGGGATCGTCCGCCCGAGACGGTCCAGCCGCGCGATCACCAGGGCTGAGAACTTGCCGGTTGCAGAGTCAGCGAGCAGTCATGTCAGCTCCGAGCGATCGCCGGCTTCATCGCTGTATCTGCGAGTGACATCAAGGTCGAGGTCGCGGGCAGCGCCAGACAAGCGGTCTGCTGCCGCTCGTGCGCCTCGGAGGTAGGCGAGCGGCGTAGGTGTAGGTGGGGGCGTTCATCGGGCCGCCCCTACGGTCATAGGCACCTGGGACTCCGAGCGGTCGCGGGTGCCCTGCCGGTCGCGGTGCCGGGCAATGGCTTCCTGGGTCCGGGCGCGGATCAGGAGGATCAGGCTGACCGGTCCCATGACGATGAACTTCATCGCGTTCCACACCGCCCACAACACGACCAGATGCAACCAGCCTGGTGCCCCCTGGTCGAGGGCGTTGGTGCAGATGCTCGCGATCAGCAGGTAGGGCACCGCGAGGAGCGTCGCGGGGATGCCCCACTTAAAGTTGCGTCGGCGTCGGATCGCGTCGAGCAGCCGGTTGGTGGGCATGTAGCGGCGCAGGTAGTAGCGGGTGCGGGCGCTGAGCGTCCAGATAAGGCGGATCATGGCGGGCCTCTCGTCACACGTGTCTCTCCGTCGAGGAGGCAGTACGTGTATGAGCGCCCAAGCTGGGCCGTCCCGAAGGACCCGCAATCGAGGAGAACCTGCCTCGGCCCCCAACTTTACGCCCAAGCCCGGACAGACGTAAACCCGTGCTATCTCATCCGCGAGTGTCCGACGCCGCGGGAAGGAAGTGATGCCGTGGGCCGGCTGGTGCGTGTGGCAGGGCGATGAGGTGGGTCCCTGAAACAGGTGCCCCTGCCTGTTGGAGGTGCAGGCCGATCATGTTGACGAGTGTCGCGGCGACAGCAGCGAGGTCCGCGGCCGAGCCATGGAACGTGGGTACGGAGCATCCCCTCGTGGGAGTCAGTTCGTCGCCTTCGGCTGCGTCCTCCCAGAGCCGGTGGTACAGCTCTAATCCACCATCGGCCAATACCGAGCGGCCTGCCTGGTCGTCAAGCTCAGACGGCGTACAGGTGTCACCGGGCGCGCAGATGTTGGCGATACCGAGCGATCCTGTCCTGGCGTCGGTGGCGACCTGGGCGATGAGTGCCGTGCGGTCTTCGCCGGCGAGGGTGTCGAGGTAGGTGGTGATGCTGTGGCTGACGGTGGCGTCGATGATGAGGTCCGCGGAGAGTGAGACGGCTGGGTCGGGGACGCTTCCTTCTGCGACGGTCACGGTCAGGTCGTCGCGGATCGCGCGGAGGCGTGTGGCGAGGGCATCGGCCTTGGTCTGGCCGATGTCGGCCTCGGTGTAGTTCTGTCGCACGAGAAGTCCGCCGGTGATGGTGCCGGGGTCGCAGACGGTGATGGCGCTGGCTCCGGCGCGTGCGATGAACTCGGCGAGCCATGAGCCCAGGCCGCCGCAGCCCCAGATGTGGACGGCTCGTCCTTGGAAGCCGTTGACGGGACGGTTGTCGTCGCGTCGGGTTGTGACCTCTTGCCGTTCGTCGGACATGTTGCACCATTCGATGGGGATGTCGGCGTTGATGATCGCGGGGTCGAGGTTGACCGCTGTGCCGTGCTTCTTGGCGAGGCGTCGCAGGGCGTCGGCGGTAGTTGCGGGAAGGCGTCCGCCGAGAAGATGGTGCGGTCCACCTGCGGGGTGCGGAACGGCGAGCACGAAGTACTGCTCGGTGCCGTCAGGGTTTCGTAGAGCGCTGGCGAGGAGCGAGGTAAGGAAAGCGGGCGATTGCGGTGAGACCTCTGGCGGTCGTCCTTCGGCGCGGTCAAGATGCGGGTCGTCCAAGAGCGTCAGGAATAGCGCGAAGGTGGATGCCGCACCGAACGGGAGGTCCCTCGCGAGGACAAAGACGGGTGTGCGGTGTCCGTCGCGGTCGGTCGAGTAGGTGAGGTCGTAGCGGTGCGGTGAGCGGGCGACGAGCCGAGCGATCTGCTGCCGCTTCGGCGGCCCAGGTTCGCGGACGACGATGGTGGGTGTGTCATCGGCGTGGTGGAGCACTCCTCCGACAGCGTGGTACATCGCGGTCGAGGGATCGAACGCTCCGCCGGCAGCATCGGTGAGCCAGTCCCACAGTCGGCTGAGAAATCCGGCCATCCCGGCGGAAGGGCGCCACTCGCGGGAGGGGTCGAGATAGATGCAGAGCCGCTGCCCTTGGAGGACGTGCGGGAAACCGAGGAAGCGTGTGTGGTCAACCTCGGCGCTCGGGGGTGCGAACAGCGAGGGGCGAATCTTGACGATGAACTCCTCGTCGTCTCCAAGTCCCAGCCCACCGGGGCGATGAAGGATATCTGCGGTGTGGAGCCGAAGTCGGAGGGTGGCGTCGCCGTCAGAGTCGAGCCGAGGCTGCTCGACTATCCGCACGTCGCTGGGGTGCTCCCTGGCGAGTGACCTCAGCTCATCGAAGAGGTGCTTCTGCCAAGCCGACAGCGTGGCCCGGTTGCGGCGGCTCATCCCGCGCGGCCAGACCGCCCCACGGTGGAAGCGGCCGCGGGAGCTGCTGCCGGGAACTTCGCGCTGCTGGACGAGGTGGCCGGGGCCTTGAAGCCGTCACCGAAGATGCCCTGCCACAGCTCGATGCTGCGCTCCTTGTTCTCCTCCTCGTAAGCCTCCTCGATCTCGGCGGCGTGAACATGAATACGGTCCCGGAAGTAGCTGTAGGTCGACTGCTCCCACCGATGGTCGAAGGTGACCCCGGACCCGGACGGGTCCGGAATGGAGGGCTTGATCGGGCGCGCCTGGAGCCAGGCGTCGAGGTCCTTTACGAGGTGCAGGAGAGTCGTGGGGACGTCGCTGTAGTAGCCGGGGTCAAGCAGCGTGCGCAACTCGGTGACCTGCTCACCGAGCAGTGTCGTCAGGAGGATCGACCGGGTCCCGGTGAAGGAGTTCTTGTGGTCACGCAGGTACTTCATCAGCCGGATGACCTTGCGGAGGTTGCCCTTCGCGAGCGCGTCCTTGTCCCTCATCCAGTCCGTGAACCCCTGGGGGTCGGTCTGCTCCCAGTCGTTGTCGTCGCGATTGACGATGACTTCGCGTCCATCGGCGAGGTTGAGGTGCGGAACGATGTCCAGGTGCATGGAGTTCGCGTAGACAACTCGGACGCAACGGCACTTGCGTGAGTGCGGCATGTTTCCGTAGGTGCTGTGCCGGTGCAGAGCCGCGTAGACCTCCTCGATGTACTTCTTGGGATCGTCGGCCCAGTCCGCGTTCTCGCTCATGTCGAGCATGAAGTCCGCGTCGAACTCGTTGCTGCCCACCGGATTGATGATGGTCTTGTGCGCCCACGAGCCCTGGGGCGTCTTGCCGAGGATCAGGTGCCCGATCTGCTCGTCGGCCTTCAACGCCTTGTAGACCGCCTCGACGCGAGAGTCGAGCGAGTCGAGCTTCACCTGGCCAAGGTTGACGGTGTCCTTGAGCAAGACGTTGAAGTAGTCAGTGAGCTTCATCGGGAGACCTCCGTGGTCGACGTGCTGGTCGGGTCGCCGCGGTGTCGGTCTCCGATCAACGGTGTGTAGTCCGCCGCGCGATGATCTGCGAACCGCGCGGTGTAGATAGGGCTGAGCTCGCGGCTCACGGACGCGGCGAGGCCGGCGACATCGCTCGGGTCCGCCGAGTCGAGTGCGTACAGTCCGCTCGGCACGAGAGCATCGAACCTGGTGAAAGCGGCCTTGCCGATCAGATGTTCAGCGATGCCCTGTCCGCCACGGCTGCCGGCTGTGAGGATCAGTGGCGCGATCGGCTTCGCCCAGTTGAACAGCCCGCCGCGGTCGAGGCGCTTGGGGTGGTTCGTGAGCTGGTCGATGGTGCCGACGTTGAGCACCCTGATCGAGGCGAGCGGTACGTCGAGCATGCTCACGGCCTCGGCAATCGCGACGACGGAAGGGTTGTTCGCCCACACGCCGCCGTCAATGAGGCGGTGTCCATCGACACGCGCGGCAGGGAAGTAGAGCGGCGCCGCCGAGGTCGCCATCGCGATGTCCACCATCGGGATGCGCCAGTCTCGGGCGAGCCGTGTGTGGTGGGGCGTCTTGAAGATATGCACGGAGCCTCGTTGCACGTCCCACGCCGGGATGACCAACCGCTTCGCGCTGTCTCCCAGCAGCCTTTGGCCGAGCACTTTCGTCAAGGCAGTGCGCAGCGCATCGCCGTCGTAGATGGGTGCAGTGAGTTGGCGAGGCCGCCGCCACAGTCGCCGGCGCACGGCCGGGAAGACCGCCTCGACCAGTTCTTCGTAGTGCCCCACGATCTCGCTCGGGGCGAGACCGGCACCCAGCCCAAGCGCGACGATCCCACCCGCCGACGTGCCAGCGATCAAGTCGAACGAGTCCTTGATGCTGACGTCGAGGTCCTGTTCCAGCCGCGCCAGCACGTGAGCGGTGAACAGTGCCTTGGCTCCCCCGCCATCGAGGGCGAGAATCTGGAAACGATCGACGGATGGGGTGCTTGACTCGATGGTCGTGGATGGAGGGTCCTGCCGTCCGGGCGCGTCGGCCTGTCCGGTCGGCGTCTCGCCTCCGGGATCGGTCGAACTTGCAGGAACTACACCCATGTAACTATTCTACGCTGCCGCACCGACATTCCCTCGGGCTCAGATCACAGGCTCCGCCCGGGAGAAATTCGCTCGATCGAGCGACGCTCGGTGACGGCCGCGGATCGGCGGGCGGCTTCATTTACCCGTGCGAGTGCGCTTCTTGCGCGAGCCGCGTCGATCTTCTGCGCCGCGTTCTCCGGTTCCGGGCCGAGGGGCGAGTCATCGGTGATGCCGTACCGGTCGCGGTAGGCCGCGACGGTGTGGGCGTGCCGTCGCCACGCCGCTTCCTTGCGCGGATCACGGGGTGGCTCACCGAGCGGTGCCGTCCAGGGCTCGCCAGCCTGGCGTGCGGTGTCGAGCACCGCGTCGGCACGGGCTTCGATCAGCTCGCGCCGCTCATCAAGCGCCTGGCGCATATCGTCGGTCATCGGGCCGTCCGCGGATGGGATCAGCCCTGCGATCATTCGTGGTGCCTTACGGGTGCGACCCGAGCCAGCCGGGCGGGCAGTGGCACGAGCCACTCGGTAGTGCAGGACGGAGGCGATGTCGTCGGCATCGGCAAACCCGCGCGCCGCGACCAGCCGAGGGAACAAGGTGTCGAGGTTGTGGTGGTTGGCCTCGGCTCGGCGGAGCTCGGAGGTGAGTGCCCCGAACGCCTCGGACTCGATCGCGGTGTCGGCTTGCTCGGCAGTCAGACCAGAGGCACGGATGAGGGTGGCCCAGCGGTCTCGTTGGGCTGCGGCAGCAATCGTCTCGTACTCGGCGGCGAGCTGGGCGATCGAGCCCCAGTGCTCCTGTTCTGCGGTGATGGTCTCGTGCGCGGACAGCTCAGCACCGGTGTGTTGAAGCACCCCGAACAGGACGGATCGGCCAGTGGCGTCGGGGTTGTCGCCCGGATGTGGCTCGGCGTGCTCGTCGGCCCGGTCGAGGATCACGTAGGCGTTGTTGGCCTGCTTGCCGCGGGTCATCGCGACGTAGAAGTTCTCCCTCGTCGTGGTCGGCTCCACCAGCACATGCGCGGTGTCGACAGTGACGCCTTGCGCCCTGTGCGCCGTGACCGCATAACCCAGATCGACGTGATCGGCCACATAGGCGGCGGGCAGGACGATGGAGCCGCCGAACCTGCGGCCGGCCTTGCGGATCGTGACCGAGCCGTCGTCACGGACGCCGGTGATGGTCCACGTGTCACCGTTGCGCACCCAGTCCTTGCCGTTGCGCAGTCGGCGGTCGTTACGGCGGGTGATGATCGTGTCCCCAGCCCCCGCCGTGGTCCCGTCGTTCAGCTCGACCTCCCGACCAGGCTTCAACGCGCCGTCGAGAATCAGATCGGCGCGGGCGCGGGTGTTGAGGCCGGTCACGTCCTCGCGGGTCTCGGCGACCAGCACCGACACCAAACCTTGGTTCCGGTCCGCGCGCCACGCGGTGTAGGCGGCATCGGTCATCGCGTCGCCGTCGCCGTCGCGGATGCGGTCATGGTCGAGGTAGGTGTCGATCACCTGCGTACGGCCGTGCCGCAGGGCGAGGGACGCGGACTTCTCCCACTCGTGGATGAACCGGTGCACGTCGACCAGCTCGGGTACATCATCCCGGTCACCGACGAGGAGCCCGAACGCGCCGCCAGCATCCACCGACTGGAGCTGGGCGTAGTCGCCGACCAGCAACACCTTCGCGCCGGCTCGTTCGGCGAGCTGGGTGATGCGATCCAACGAGAGGGTTCCAGCGAGGGAGGCTTCATCGATAATGACGAGCTGACCCGCCTGGAAGTCAGTTCCGTGGACGAGGTGGTTCTGCCACCACTTCGCTGTGTTCTCCGTCGCAATCCCCAGGTCGTCAGCGAGGACCTGCGCCGCCACGGCGGACGGTGCCAGCCCGACCACGGACCCGGCGCCGTGTTCCTTCTCCCACGCCCTGCGCAGCGCGTTCATGGCAGTGGTCTTCCCGGCGCCCGCCGGGCCCACCAGCACATCGAGCATCCGGCCAGAGACCGCGATCTTCATGAGTGCGTCGGCCTGATCCTCACCGAGCATCCGCCCTTCACGATCAGGCTTAGTGGTGACGTTCTCGACCGTCGCCAGCGGCACGGTGGGAGCGGTCAGGGTGCGAGAGCGGTCGAGTAGCCGGTCCTCGGCCGCGAGCAGCAGCTCGGAGGAGAACACGGTGGAGTGCTTGGGCAGGAACACGCTGGTGCCGTCCGCCCGCCGGAACGCGACCGGGCTGGTGGCGAGGTCGGGCGGCGTCAACCGCAGCGAGGCTTGCTCGGCGGCGTCGGCGATCATCCCCACGACCGCTTCGCGGTCGTGCATGGTGGCGAAGCGCCAGCCCATCGTCTGCCGGGACGCCTCGGCCATCAGGTTCCACCTGCGCCAAGTGGAGCGCTTCTCGCCCACCATCTCGACCACGGTCTGGCCGAGTTCGCCAATCGCGTCCAAGGGCACGTCATCGGCTCGCAGCAGCAGCGGCTTGTCGTTGTCCATCACCCCACGTGCCCAGGTGGTGGCGTCGTGGCCGAGTACCCCGGTGGCGCGGGTGCGCCACTCGGCAGTCAGGTCAGCCATCGACCGCACCTCCTTCTCCGGGCGTGTGGCGAGGGTGGCTTGGGCGCGGAGCTTGATGATCGTGGCCGTGGAGGGTTGGCGGCCATGCCGGGCGACGTACTCGGCGATCAGCCGGTCCTTCTCGGCGTCGATGTACCTGGCACGGGTGGAGAACTCCCGGACCAACTCCTCCGGCACGCTGCTAATCGCCCAAGCCGGGTTCCGGTCCCGGCCCATATCGCGGGCCTCCCACTCAACGCCGAAAGTGCGGGTCATGTGATCAGCGAACACCGCCTCGTGCAGCTCCGAGAGCGCCACCACGGCGGCGTGCATCGGACGGCCATCCAAGCTCCGCCACTTGCCGTCGAACGCGGTCTGCACCTTGTTGGAGATGACGACGTGCGTGTGCAGATGGGGGTCGCCGGCGCGGGAATCGAAGTGATCGAACGCCGTCGCCACCAACCCGGTCACATCGACCTGCGCAACCGCACCGTCACCGGCAGTTGCACCCGACCGGGTGGCTGCAACCTCCCGCTCCATGAACGCAACCACCTCCGCAACCGCCGCATGATGCGCCTCACCAATCAACGCCTGCGTCCCGGCATCCGCGACCGCCCACAACGCCGAGGCCGACTTCGGAACCGAGAAGGTGAAGTCGAACCCCGCCACCGCCCGCCGCTTCCCACGTTCGGTCTCCTCGACCTCGATCCGCGCGACCGCCTCGCCCTTGGCACCCGGACTCAGGCTCGGGTCGAGGTCGGCGATCCGAGCCTCGATCCGCTCCGGCACCGACTTGTAGGCCGGGAACGCATGCCCGAGCGGGTCGCCGGTGATCGGGTCACGCCCCATCCCGACCAAGAGCTGGAGCTGGGCCTCCGACACCCGATCCCCGACCGCGAGCTGCCCCTTGCCGAGCGCGGCGACGCCAGAGCCGAGCCACTGGCCCGGCGGTGTGCCCACCTCGGCGTAGTAGCGCGTCAGAGGCGTCGACAACGAGCGGTCACCATCGGCAGCGGCGACTGAGCGCAGGAGGTACTTGTAGCCGTCCCCGGCGCTCATCACCCGCATCGAAACTGTCATACGAGCCAGGTGCGCGTCATGCGGGCAGCCCATTCAGCAACGGCTGCACCAGTCGATGCTGTGTCGGTTGCGGCCCGGGCTTGTTTTGTACTCCATAGTCCAGTATCTGCTAGCATCGCGAACATGGGTAGACCACGAACGTTTGACGAGGCGACAGTGCTGGATGCCGCGGCCGCGCAGTTCAGGGTGCATGGATTCGCGGACACCTCGACTGAGCAGTTATGCGCGGCAGCCGGGGTGAGGCGGAGCAGCCTGTACAACGCCTTCGACTCCAAGGATGAGCTGTTCGTTCGAGCACTTGAGCGCTATGTCGAGGTCACTGGTGAGAGCCAGGAGGCGGTGCTCGCCGATGCCGAACTGGATGGCTTCGCACGCGTGAGCGGCGTTCTGGATCTCATGATCGCCGAGGAGCACGAGGCGTCCACTGGGGGGCACGCGGCCGGATGCATGGTCGTGACGACACGCATGACCCCCGACCGCGGCAATCAGGACCCGCGCATCGCCCGCATCCTCGACCGCGCACTGGGGCGCCAGCTCGCGATGCTGGAGCACGCCGTCAGGGCTGGCAAGCTCGACGGCAGCCTCCGGCCGGACCTGGACCCTCGGGACACCGCGCTGCTGGTCGTCACCCTGATCTCGGGGATTCGCGTCATGGCACAGGCCGGCTCCGCACCCGAGGAACTGCGGCGGATCGTCACACTCGGCCTCAGTGCCCTGACACCCTGATACGCCACTACTGAGAACCCCGTGAGCTGTGGGGCTCACTCGCACGTTCATTTTGTACTAGAGAATCCAAATAGGAGACCGGTCAGTGAAGAGATACCTGTACGTACTGATGCTCACGATCATGGTGGTGATCATGAGCGAGTTCCAGACCGCGGGGATGATGCCGCAGATCGCCGCAGACCTGGGCGTCTCCACCGGGCAGGTCGGGACGGTGGTCACTTTGTACGCGCTCGGCATGGCGCTGGGAGGCCCGCTGCTGGTCTACCTCCTGCGGCATCGCCCACCCAAAGGCTCGCTGTTGATCGTCATCGGAACCTATGCCGTGCTGGAGGTCCTGGTCCCGCTGATCCACGAGTTCTGGTGGCTGGCACTGCTTCGCGTCCTGACCGGATGCCTCTCCGGCGCCGCCTATGGCATCGCCGTATCCTACAGCGCCCGACTGGCCCCGAGTCCGGAGAAGATCGGCGAAGCAGTGTCCATCGTGCTCGGCGGCATCATGGTCGGCACCGTCATCGGCCTGCCGCTGTCGCACTTCCTCGCGGCCCGCTGGGGCTGGCAGTCCAGCTTCTACATCCTCGGCATCGCGGCATTCGCCGTGTTCCTCATCAGCCTGCTCACCCTGCCCGCCCGTGAAGCCGCCGCACAGGAAGCCGCCGCACAGGACCTGCGCAAGCTGCGCTCTCCGAAACTCTGGTCCAGATACCTGGTCAGCCTGCTGACCATCGGCGCGGCCTTCGCCGGCTTCTCCTACTTCACCCCGCTGCTGGAGCAGAACGCCGGCTTCGCGACGAACACGACGACCCTGATCCTGCTCGCCTACGGGATCGTGTCCTTCATCGGCAACCTGATCGTCGGCAAGTTCGCCGACCAGCACGCCATCGGCATCCTGCGCATCGGACACACACTGCTATTCGTCTCACTCGCACTCCTCGGAGCCTTCAGCAACGCACAGCCGCTCGCGCTGGCCATGGTGCTCATCGTGGGCGTCGCCGGTGTGCCGATGAACCCGGCCATGGTCGCCCGCGTCGCCGAAATCGGAGGAACCGGGAACATGGTCAGCACGGTGCACACCTCCCTCATCACCATGGGCGTCGCCTTGGGATCAGCGATCGGCGCACTCGCCATCAGCCGAGCCGGCGACGACCCCTCCGCAGCCATGTGGATCGGCGCCGCCTTCGCCGTCTTCGCCACACTCACCCTTGCAACACAATCACGAGGCAGAAGACAACCTCTTCGACGGCCCCACGCAACTGAAACCGTAGATTCCGTCTGATCTGCTGATCTGCTCGAATCACATCCAATCGGCAGGCCCGTCGATCCCCTGGACCATCAAACAGACGCAGCTACTTTCGCATCGCAACGGCGTCCCCGCCTCCACGTAGTACCTGGTCAGTGGTGTTGAAAGAGCGCGGTCGCCGTCTGCGGCCGCGACGGTGCGCAGCAGGTACATGTAGCCGTCCCCGGCCGACATCACGCGCATCGAGACCGTCACCACGCCACCGCCTTTCGACGGTCAGGTGAGCGGGCGTTGACCGCGCGAACGCTCCGTCAACTTTGGTTGACAAACCTCGACCTGCAAGACGCGTGACAGCTCTGGAGGGGTGGCTGAGGAAGACGCGCGGAGACAGACTCGGCGGGTCGGGGTTCGTGGTTCGGAGCCGGCTTAGAGAGCCGCTGTTGGTGCTGCGGAGTGTCGGATCGTGGTGGGTGCTGTGGTCGTGCACCTGGCAGGTGATCGACCCGATGAAGGACGCCGCGAGGAGTCCGGGGATCGGGTTCGCCGACCTGCCGGAGCCCTCATGTACGACATCCCCTCGACCGACGACCGCCCGATCAAGATCGGTTCGCTCTTCTCTGGATACGGAGGCCTCGACCTCGCCGTCGAACACGCCACCGGCGGCCGCACGGTCTGGTTCTCCGAGCTCAACGAGCCCGTCGCCCGCGTCTTCTCCCACCACTGGCCGATACCCCGAACCGCGGCGACATCACCGCCGTCAGCTGGAGCGACGTTCAACCGGTTGACGTGCTGTGTGGTGGTTTCCCTGCCAGGACGTCTCGACCGTCGGCAAGGGAGCCGGCCTCGCACCAGGCACCGCTCCGGACTCTGGTCGTACATGGCAACCGCGAACGAGGCGCTGCAACCCCGCCTCGTGGCGATTGAGAACGTCCGGGGCCTCCTGTCCGCACCCGCAACCCGCCACCAAACGCAAGGAGCAGGCAATGACCGCAACCCCGACCGTGCAACCCCCGTCGCCGCAACCCTTCACGACCTGGAACCCGGAAGCGGGGTGCTGGGAGACGAGCCAGCTCGACCTCTTCGGGCACTCGGAGCCGTACTCGTCGATCTGGCCGACCTCCGGTACGACGCGCAATGGATCGGCCTACCGGCCTCCCTCGTCGGCGCTCCACACCCGCGCCACCGCATCTTCATCGCCGCTCACCGCCAGGGCACTGTTTCGGACACCACTGGCCTCGGACTCCTCACGCGGTGGCGAGACCCTGGACCAGGTCCGAGCTCGACGCGGCACGATCGCACTGAGTCACCGGGTCATCGACCTCGCCCTGAACGGGCCAGCTGGCTCGACCGGCAGGTGGAGCGAATCGGAGACCCTGTTCGCGCTCGTGGAGAACATCTTCGTCGCTGGGGGCGATACGCCGACGCCATCGCCCGATGGGAACACATCACAGGACGAGCCGCCCCCGCTCCCGCGATCCTGAACGAGGAGCGCGGCCCACGCCCCGCGCCGGAGTTCGTCCAGTGGCTGATGGGTCTACCAGAAGGCTGGGTTACCGAGTCCGCTCACGGTCTCACGGCGAACCAGCAGAACACAGCGCTGGGCAACGGGGTCCTGCCACTTCAAGCGCTCCTGGCCATTGATCCACTTGGCTACATCGATCCATCTCGTTAGGAGATGGAGCCATGTCACAGAGCGGGAGGGGCCGATGCCGCTCGGTACGCTCCGGCTGCCCTCCCGTCCTGCGTTCAAGTCAGTTGCAGGGTGGTGATGCAGCTCGGGTCGTCCTCGTCGGTCGTGGAGACCGTCGCGGTGCCGGACTGGCCTTCGTGTTCGATCGTGAGCGTCGCCTCGATGCCGCGGGGCACCCAGATGCCGACGAAGCCGTTGTCGTAGGTCTGCCGTGTTTCGTCGAGGAGCACCTTGCCGTCCTCGCCAGTGAGCGTCAGCTGAACCTCCGTGTTGGGGAGTTCCCCGAGACAGGTCGTCAGGCTGTGGAAGTGGCAGTCGTGGGTCTGCTCCCGGTAGGGGGCGATCGCGGCGCACCTGCTCTGGCCGCGCGAGCAGAAGGACAACGAGGCCGCCCCGACCGGTGTCGCCGCCGCAGAGCCGGTGATCAGTGATCGGGCGGTGCGCGAGGAGACCGAAGCCGCCGAAGGCACCCTCGCGGCGTGCCAGTGCGCCTGCGTGCGCACCGTCTGAACTCCGTTTGACGCGAGGGGCTCATACGTGCTGTCGCGTCACCGGCACAGTCGACTCTGTGACGGGGTCGGAGTGGTGCAGGCGGGGCATCAGCTCACGCAGGTGGCTGGCAGCGTCGACCCCGGTGAGGGCGACAAGCACGTCGCCGAGGTAGTGGGCTGTGATCAATGGCTCTTCGGACAGGACGCGGGTGCGTGTGCCCAGGGCGGGGTGTCCAACACCGGTGAGGGTGTGGCCGTGGATGCGTGCGGAGAACGTCGAGCTCGGCAGGTACTGGCCGGGATCGTCGGCCATGTCGAGGTCGTGCAGCAGCGTGTTCGCGGCGTGGATGCCCTGGGCGGCGGAGTCGTCCCAGTGATCGATCCGGTAGGAGCCGTGGCCGGGATAGTGATGGACCGCGATGCCGCCGGCGGCGTAGATCCGTTGCCGCGGGGCGTGCATGGAGCGCAGGCGGGAATCTACGGGGATGCCGTCGGGCCCGGTCCATGGTGCGGGGGCGGCGGGCAGAGTGCCGTGCGCGACGATCGCGAGGTCGCCTTCGACCTGGCTGCCGTCGTTGAGGGTGATGCTGATGCGGTCGGTGTGGGTGCGGATCGAGTGCACGGTGCGTTCCAGGTAGGCGGCGTGCTGGGGGCGGTGCAGGTCGCGTAGCCGCCGGGCGACGTGTTCGCCGATGGCGTTCGCTCCTGGGATCGCGGCGCGGGTGATGAGGGCGACGTCGTGGCCGGCGTCGGTGAGCAGCGAGGCGGTCTCGGAGGCGACGAGGCCGCCACCGAGCATGAGCACCCGGGCAGGCTGAGTGGTCGCGAGTAGATCGCGGACGCGGACGGCGTCGGCGGCCGAGTGCAGGGTGGTCAGTCTGCCGCCGCTGATGGCCTGGTCGCGGCCGATCACCTCCTCGTCGAGAGTGCGGGGCCGGCTGCCGGTGGCGATGAGGAGCGCGTCGTAGGCGTGTGTATCGCCGGAGTCCAGCCGCAAGCGCCGAGCCCTGGGGTCGAGGCCGCGCACCGTCTCCGACCGGAGGGCGGCCCCGGTGTCGGGCAGGGCCGCCTGGGCCGGTTCGAGCAGCCCGATCGCAATGCCCTTGTTGACCAACGTCCGGTTGAACGGCACCTCACCGTTCCGGGCGTAGAGGTCGACGTCGACACCGGAAGCGTGCAGGGTTCTTGCGGCTGCGGTGCCAGCGGCGCCGGCCCCGATGATCGCGATGCTGGGCATCCTCATCAGGCTCCTTCCCCAATGGTGGTGGTGCTGGTGGTGGCGGCGAAGGCGGGCAGCAGGATCGCCTGGATGAACCACGGCGCGTCGTCGGCGTCGAGGCGCCCGGCACGCACTTCTTCGGCGGCACCGTTCATCACCACGTGCGTAGTAGTCAGCAGCCAGGACACCGGCAGATCGACCCGGAAGACACCCTCGCGCTGGCCGCGCAGCAGCAGAGCCCGCATCCGCCCCTCGGCCTTCTCGTGCAGCTCGCGGATGCGTGCCGCAGGCAGTTCTTTCAGCGCGGCCGCCAGCAGCGCCCGCGACTGGTCGACCAGCACCCAGCTGGAGGCCACCAGTCGCCGGAACGCCTCGCCCGGATCACCATCCAGGGGCACCCCGCTGAGCACGTCTTCGCCGCGTTCGAGGCTGTCAACGAGGGCGGCCTCGATCAGCTCCGCGCGGGTCGGGAAGTGCCCGTAGACGGTCACTCTGCCCATCCCGGCCTCGGCGGCGATGTCGCCGACCGAAGCGTCGGGGTTCTTGCGGATCGCCGTCGCCGTCGCGGCCAGAATCCTTGCCCGGTTGCGCTGCGCATCCGCCCGCTGATTGGCCGCCCGGCCACCGCCGCCTGACGCACCGGTCGTCGTGCCGCGGGGCGTCGTCTTCTTCACCGTCATGATCCACCTCACAAGTCGTACTGGAATGTATGAGATAGTGTAGCTGTTACAACTCGTACACCGATGATCGAGTTCCGGCTCGGAGGGCGAGGCGGGGCCGACAGAGAGGAGATGACTACCATGTCCACGACACACATCCCTGGGGGTGCGCGATGAGCGACACCGCCGCGCCGCGTGCCGGCGCCAAGCAGTGGTGGGGGCTTGCCGTTCTGGTGATCCCCTCGACGCTGCTGTTCATGATGCTCACGATCCTGTTTCTCGCCGCCCCGAATCTGGCCGCGGACCTGAATCCGTCGAGCACGCAGCTGCTGTGGATTCTCGACATCTACGGCTTCGTGATGGCCGGGTTCCTCGTCGCGATGGGCGTGCTCGGCGATCGGATCGGCAAGCGCCTGCTCATGGTGATCGGCGCGATCCTGTTCGCCGCTGTCTCGATCGCCGCGGCGCTGACGACGATCCCGGAACTGATGATCGTCTGGCGGGCCGTCCTCGGGCTGGCTGCGGCGATGATGGTGCCGGCGACGATCGGGCTGATCTTCGTGCTTTTCGCCGATGCGAAGCAGCGCGGTGTCGCGATCGGCGTGTGGGCCGGCGGCATCTCCGCTGGTGTGGCGCTGGGCCCGCTGCTGTCCGGCTTGCTGCTGGAGGCCTTCGGCTGGCAGGCGACGTTCCTGGTCGCGGTGCCGATCATGGCGCTCGTCGCTATCGCCGCCCCCATCCTCGTGCCCGAGCATCGTGACCCGTCGGCGCGGATCGACCTGTTCAGCGCACTGCTGCTGGTCGCGGGTCTGTTGGCGATCATCTATGGCATCAAGCGGTTCGCCGCGCAGGAGCCGGCGGGACCCTCGATCGGGCTGCTGGTCGCGGGCGCGCTGATCGGCCTGTGGTTCGTGATCCGGCAGCTGCGCGCCAAGCAGCCGCTGCTGGATGTTCGACTGTTCGCCAACCGCACCGTGTCCGGGGCACTGGCAGTGTTCCTGCTCTCGGCCGCAGCGCTCGGCGGGGTGTACTCGCTGTTCACCCAGTACCTCCAGCAGGTCCAGGAGCTCTCGCCGTTGCAGGCGGGCCTGTCGATCCTGCCGGCCGCGGCGGTGCTGATCGTCGTCTCGACGCTCTCCCCGGTGCTCGCGCGCAGGTTCCGGCCCGGCAACGTGATCGCGGTCGGCCTGCTCACTCAGGTGGTCGGCTACATCTTGTTCACTCAACTGGATGCCGGCACGGGTCTGGCGCTGGTGATCGCGAGCTTCGTCATCACCTACCCCGGCGTGGCCCCATCGATGGCTCTGACCACCGATCTCGTCGTCGGCTCCGTGCCGCCGGAGAAGACCGGCGGGGCCTCCGGCCTCGCCACCACCGCTAACGACCTGGGGATCTCCCTCGGTGTCGCAGTGATCGGCAGTGTCGGAATCGCCGCTTACCGCGGCAACATCGAGTCCAGACTCCCCGAGGGGCTGCCACCCGAGGCGGCAGCCGCCGCCTCGGACAGCATCGACGGGGCGCTCGCCTCGGCTGCGGAACTGCCGGGAGCGCTCGGCGAGCAGGTCATCGCTGCCGCGCAAGCCGCATTCACGGGCGGACTCAACACTGCGGCCATCGTCTCGGCGGTCATCGCGGGTGTGGCGGCGATCATCGCCGCTACGCGACTGCGTCACATCCGCCCCACCGGGCAGTCGCAGGACAGTCCGGAGGAAGCATCCACTCATTGACCTATACCCCCTATGGGTATAGTCTCGAATAACTCGTACACAGATGAAGGAGTTCTGAGATGAGCGCAACCACCACCGAGTACCAGGTGACCGGGATGAGCTGCGGACACTGCGAGACCGCCATCCGGTCCGAGGTCTCCGAAATCGCCGGGGTGACCGGCATCGAGGTCAGTGCCCAGACCGGGCGCCTGGCCGTGACCAGTGAGCAGCCCCTCGACGACGCTGCGGTGATCGCGGCGGTCGACGAGGCCGGCTACGCCGCGGTCAGGAGCTGAGATGAAGGCGCCTGCGCGGCTCGGCCTGTACGGCGCGGGGCTGGTGGCCGTGTTCGCCGTGGCGTTCGCCACGGCGAGCGCGGTCGTCCCCGAGAGCGCCGTGCAGGCCTGGACAGAAGACAGCGGTGACCACGCCGCCCACAACAGCGAGGAGGGAGAGGACATGAACGGGCAGGGCGGACACGCCGGCCACGCCGCGGACGCGTCGTCGCTCGGGCTGGGCGTGGCACAGGACGGCTACCAACTGACCGACCTGGGCGCCCCGACCGAGACCGGCGCCGACGGTGAGTTGTCGCTGACGATCACCGGGCCTGACGGCCAGGCGGTGACCGACTTCGAGCTGGAACATGAGAAGGAGCTGCACCTGATCGTCGTGCGCGCCGACGGGCAGCAGTTCCGCCATGTGCACCCCGAGATGGACGCCGACGGCACGTGGTCCATCCCTTGGCGGTGGGACGCGGCCGGAACCTACCGGGTGTTCGCGGACTTCGTGCCCGGCCAGACCGGAGAGGGCATCACGCTCTCGACCACCGTGCAGGTGTCCGGCGGCTACGAGACCGTGGCGGCGGAGCCGACCGCGGAGACCACCGTAGACGGGTTCGACGTCGCGGTGACCGGTGACCTTGTCGCGGGCGAGTCCTCGACGCTGACCATGACCATTACCCGCGACGGGCAGCCGGTCACCGTACTGGAACCGTATCTGGGCGCGTTCGGGCATCTGGTCGCGCTGCGCGATGGGGACCTGGCCTACCTGCACGTCCACCCCCACGGCGAGGCGCCCGACGCGGGGCAGACCTCGGGCCCGGAGATCGTGTTCGAGGCCACTGCACCCACGCCCGGCCGCTACCTGCTGTTCCTGGACTTCCAGGTTGACGGGCAGGTGCACACCGCGTCGCTGGTCATCGACACCACCACTGGCGACGGCGGCGCCGACGCCGGAAGCGGCGGCGGGCACGAGGAGGAAGGAGAAGGCCATTAGCACTGATCAGTCCACCGGGACCAACCTGGCTGGGGTCGAACTGCAGATCGGCGGCATGACCTGTGCGTCGTGCGCGAACCGGATCGAGAAGAAGCTGAACAAGCTCGACGGCATCACCGCGAGCGTGAACTACGCGACCGAGAAGGCCAGCGTCACCGCCCCGGAGGGCTACGACCCGCAGCTGCTGATCGCGGAAGTGGAGAAGACGGGCTACACCGCCGAGCTCCCCGCTCCCAAGGACGCCGCCGCCCCCGGCGGCGAGGATGACGGCGAGTCTCGCGAGGACGCCGAGCTGCGCACCCTGCGTCAGCGGCTCATCGGTTCGGCCGTGCTCGCAGTCCCGGTGATCGCGATGGCGATGATCCCGGCGCTGCAGTTCGACTACTGGGGCTTCGCCTCCCTGGCTCTGGCCGCACCCGTGGTGGTCTGGGCCGGGTGGCCCTTCCACAAGGCCGCCTGGATGAATCTCAAGCACGGTGCCGCCACGATGGACACGCTCATCTCCGTAGGTACGAGTGCGGCGATGATCTGGTCGATCGTCGCGCTGTTCTTCGGCACCGCTGGTGATCGCGGCGTGGTGCACCCGTTCGAGCTCACCATTTCCCGCTCCGATGGCCTCGGGCACATCTACCTGGAGGTCGCCGCCGGGGTGATCACGTTCATCCTGCTGGGCCGCTACTTCGAGAAGCGCTCCAAGCGCCGCGCCGGTGCCGCCCTGCGTGCCCTGCTCGAACTCGGCGCGAAGGAGGTCTCCGTCCTGCGGAACGGCAAAGAAGAGCGGATCTCCATTGAGGAGCTGAGCGTCGGGGACGAGTTCGTGGTCCGGCCCGGCGAGAAGATCGCCACCGATGGCGTCATCGTCTCCGGCAGTTCCGCGATCGACGCGTCGATGCTCACCGGCGAGTCCGTGCCGGTCGAGGTCGGCGAGGGTGACACGGTGACCGGAGCGACCGTGAACGCCGGCGGACGTCTCGTCGTCAAGGCGACCCGGGTCGGTTCGGATACCCAGCTGGCGCAGATGGCCAGGCTTGTTGAGGACGCCCAGTCGGGCAAGGCTGAGATCCAACGCCTCGCCGACCGGGTCTCCGGGGTGTTCGTGCCGATCGCGATCGCCATCGCCGTCGCCACGCTCGGTGCGTGGATCGGCGCAGGATTCCCGCTCTCGGCCGGGTTCACCGCGGCGGTCGCGGTGCTGATCATCGCCTGCCCCTGCGCCCTAGGCCTGGCCACCCCGACGGCGCTGCTGGTCGGCACCGGACGCGGAGCCCAGATGGGCGTGCTCATCAAAGGCCCCGAGGTGCTGGAGTCCACCAAGCGCGTCGACACGATCGTGCTGGACAAGACCGGCACCGTCACCACCGGCAAGATGACCCTCACCGACGTGATCCCCGCCCCAGGCGTGAGCCGTGATGAGCTGCTGCGGATCGCCGGCGGGCTTGAGGACTACTCTGAGCACCCCATCGCCCAGGCCATCGCCGCAGGCGCCACCGCACAGGTCGGTGAACTGCCCACCCCGGAGTCCTTCGACAACATCGAGGGCAAGGGCGTCCAAGGCGTCGTCGACGGTCACGCCGTGGTCGCCGGCCGAGAGGCGCTGCTGGCTGATTGGTCGATGCACCTCGACGAGGAGCTCAAAGCCGCCAAGCAGGCCGCAGAGTCCGAGGGCAAGACAGCGATCGCCGTCGGCTGGGACGGGCAAGCGCGCGGTGTGCTGGTGGTCTCGGACCAGATCAAGCCCACCAGTGCGGAGGCGATCAGCCAGTTCAAGGACCTGGGTCTGACTCCGGTGCTGCTGACCGGGGACAACCAGACCGTGGCCGAGCAGGTCGCCGCCGAGGTCGGCATCACCGAGGTTATCGCCGAAGTGCTGCCGAAGGACAAGGTCGACGTCGTCGCCCGCCTCCAGGGCGAAGGCAAGGTCGTGGCCATGGTCGGCGACGGTGTCAACGACGCCCCCGCCCTGGCCCAGGCCGACCTCGGCCTGGCGATGGGCACCGGCACCGACGTGGCCATCGAAGCCGCTGATATCACCCTGGTCCGCGGTGACCTGCGGGCGGCCGCGGATGCGATCCGGCTCGCGAGGCGCACGCTGCGCACGATCAAGCAGAACCTGTTCTGGGCCTTCGGCTACAACAGCGCCGCCATCCCGATTGCGGCCTTCGGGCTGTTGAATCCGATGCTCGCCGGAGCGGCCATGGCCTTCTCGTCCGTCTCGGTGGTCTCCAACAGCCTGAGGCTGCGCAGGTTCAAGGCCAAGGCCGACAACCAGAACACCCCAGCAGACAGTGCCCCTGTCCCGGCACGCGAGCCGGCGCAGGTCTGAGAAGAACCCGTCATCAAATCAGAAAGGACACCATTCACGATGACTGCACACGATCACCACAACCACGGAAACGATCACGACCACGGCAGCGCCTCTGGCGGCTGCAGCGGCCACGCTCCCAACACCGAGGACCTCGCTAAGGCGAACAGCGACGATGTCACCGAGTGCCTGGTCATGGCCGGCACCCCGGTCATCAAGTCAGACGCTGAGGCCGCCGGGCTCTACCGCGACTACGAGGGTAAGCGGTACTGGTTCTGCTGCGCGGCCTGCGGCCCACTCTTCGACGCCGACCCCGACCGCTACGCGAACGCGGCCTGAGTCGGCTCCGTAACCCGCAGCCGGCTTCGTGCCCCCGAGAACCACTCAGGTGGGCACGAAGCCCGGCGTTCGGCCACGGAGGCTGGCGGGAAGCGATCATGAGGAGGGAAACATCATGAACGGACGCACGACCCGGCGCCGGAACCGACGCCTGGGTGCCGCCGTCGGGGCCGGACTGCTGAGTGCCGCGATCCTGCTCACCGGCTGCGCCGCCGACAACACCGATGAGGACCCGCCGGGAAACAGCCCGGAGGAGCACGGCGAACATGGCGGGATGGAGCACCCGGCCGACGGCGGGCCTGTGCCCGAGGGCATGACCGAGGCCACCGACCCCACCTACCCGGTCGGCACCGAGGTCACCCTGACCGCCGACCACATGGACGGCATGGACGGGGCGACGGCGACGATCGTGGGCGCCTACGACACCTACACCTACTCCGTGGACTACACCCCCACCACCGGCGGCGACCCCATCACCGACCACAAGTGGGTCGTCCAGGAAGAACTCGAAGGCGCCGGCGACGAACGCCTGCCCGACGGCACCGAGGTCACCCTCGCGGCCGCACACATGGACGGCATGGACGGAGCTGCGGCCACCATCGCCTCCTCCACCGAGGAGACCGTCTACGTCGTCGACTACGAAGCCGACGGCATGACCATGACCAACCACAAGTGGGTCGTCGAAAGCGAAATCGAACCCACCAGCTAACCCGCCACAGGACGGACGCGGACCAGGAGCAGTGAGACCGGCATGAACGACAAGCACAGCGAACATCATCACGATCACGGTGGCGGCAACGCGACGCGAGAGCACCACTCCGCGCCCGAGCATGGTCGCGCGCATCACGACCACCAGCACAAGAGCCACTCTGCTCACGGCCACGATGCTGGGCACCACGGTCACGCCGACCATCAGGATCACAGTGGACACGACGTGCACGCGGGTGATTCCGCTCACGAAGGGCACGGGGGTCATGGCGGGCATGGCGATCATGTCGGGCAGTTCCGGCGGCTGTTCTGGATCATGCTCGTCCTCGCCGTCCCTGTGGTCGGCTTCAACGAGATGTTCGCCCACCTGATCGGCTACCATCTGCCCGACGCCGAGTGGGTGTGGTGGGTCTCCCCGATCCTCGGCACGGTCATCTACTTCTGGGGCGGATGGCCGTTCCTGACCGGCGCGATCAGCGAGGTCCGCTCCCGTAAACCCGGCATGATGCTGCTGATCGGGCTGGCGATCACGGTGGCGTTCCTCGCCTCCTGGGGCGCGAGCCTGCACCTGCTGGACCATGAGCTGAACTTCTGGTGGGAGCTGGCGCTGCTGGTGGTCATCATGCTGCTCGGTCACTGGATCGAGATGCGCTCCCTGGCCCAGACCACTTCGGCCCTGGACTCCCTCGCCGCGCTCCTGCCCGACGAAGCCGAGAAGCTCGACGGCGACCAGGTCGTGAAGATCGCACCCGCCGACCTGACCGTCGGCGACGTGGTCATCGTCCGACCCGGCTCCGCGGTCCCCGCCGACGGCCGGATCGTCGACGGGTCGGCGTCGATGGACGAGTCGATGGTCACCGGCGAGTCCAAGACCGTCCGCCGCGAGGTGGGCGATGTCGTGGTCGCCGGGACTGTCGCGACCGACTCCGGGCTGCGGGTGGAGGTGACCGCGACCGGTGAGGACACCGCGCTGGCCGGGATTCAGAAGCTCGTCGCCGATGCTCAGGCGTCGTCGTCTCGCGCGCAGCGGATCGCCGATGTCGCCGCGGCCTGGTTGTTCTGGTTCGCCCTCGGCGCCGCCGCCGTCACCGCGATCGTATGGACACTCGTCGGGATGCCCGATGCCGCGGTGGTGCGCACCATCACGGTGCTGGTGATCGCCTGCCCGCACGCGCTCGGCCTGGCGATCCCGCTGGTGGTCTCCATCGCCACCGAACGCGCCGCCCGCGGCGGCGTGCTGATCAAAGACCGCCTCGCCTTGGAGTCCATGCGCACGGTCGACACGGTGCTGTTCGACAAGACCGGCACGCTCACCAAGGGCGAACCCACCGTCACCGGCATCCACCCGGTCGGCGACCGGACTGACGACGAGGTGCTGGCGTTGGCCGCCGCCGCGGAAGCCGACAGCGAGCACCCCCTGGCCCGGGCCATCACCGGCGCCGCGAAGGACCGCAACCTCGACGTCCCCCAGGCACGTGACTTCTCCTCCTCGCCGGCCGTGGGGGTCAAAGCCATCATCGGAGAGACCACCGTGGAAGTCGGCGGTCCCTACCTACTCGAACAGCACGGACTCACCGAGCTGCCGATAGCCGAGACCTGGCGGGATGAGGGGGCGATCATCCTGCACGTCCTTGCCGACGGGCAGGTCATCGGTGCCCTGCGGCTGGCTGATGAGATCCGCCCCGAGTCCAAGGACGCCGTCGATGCTCTCCATGCTGCCGGGGCGCAGGTCGTGATGATCACCGGCGATGCCCAGGCCGTGGCCGCCACCGTCGCAGGAGAGCTCGGCATCGATCGCGTCTTCGCAGGGGTGCGACCCGAGGACAAGGCCGCCAAGGTCAAAGAGCTGCAGGACGAGGGCAGGAAGGTCGCGATGGTCGGCGACGGCGTTAACGACGCTCCCGCGCTCGCCCAGGCCGATGTGGGCATCGCGATCGGCGCCGGCACCGATGTCGCTATCGGCTCGGCCGGGGTCATTCTGGCCTCCTCCGACCCGCGCTCGGTGCTCTCGGTCATCGATCTCTCTCGCGCGAGCTACCGCAAGATGAAGCAGAACCTGTGGTGGGCCGCCGGCTACAACCTCATCTCTGTGCCCTTGGCCGCGGGCGTGCTGGCGCCCATCGGGTTCGTCCTGCCAATGAGCATCGGCGCGATTCTGATGTCCGCCTCCACCGTCGTCGTGGCCCTCAATGCTCAGCTGTTGCGACGCCTCGATCTCACGCCGGCCGCCAGCACCGCCAAGTTCCTCGACCGCTCACCGACACCATGACCAGTCAGGCCATGGGCGCCGGGCACCGCCATGAGCAGACACGGGAAGGAGCAGCACGATGACGACCACCACCACGCCTCCGATGCGGCAGGGCCCTGCCGGGCACGGCTACATCAACGACAAGGACCGCTATCTGGCCCGCCTCAAGCGCATCGAGGGACAGGCTCGAGGCATCCACCGAATGATCGACGAGGACACCTACTGCATCGACATCCTCACCCAGATCAGCGCGGTCACCGCAGCACTGGAGAATGTCGCGCTCGGGCTGCTCGACGACCACCTCAAGCATTGCGTCACCGCAGCGATCCGCGACGGCGACCTCAGCGCCGAGGCCAAGATCAAAGAGGCCTCCGACGCCATCGCCCGCCTCGTGAAGTCATAGGGGTTCGCCATGCTCGCCCTTCTACGCACGCTCACGCCTTCCATCGTCGTCCGCGATGTCGAAGTGTCTGCCCATCGGTGCTGCCAGGCGATGCGCTGGCTCGTCACGATCCGGTTCGCTCGCGGGGTGGGTGATCGATGAGCGAGCTTCGCAGGAGCCACGCTGACCGATGGAGGGCACGAGGCGAGGAAGGACGCTGCGCGGTCGCGTGCCGCTGACCGTCGCGGAAGCTAGTGCGGCGCGACACGAAGAGGATGCGTGGGCCGATCCTTGCTCGTAGTCAGAGCATCTACGCTCCGGTCCCACCCCTGGCTTATGACTGTGTGAAGTTGATCTTCGTCCGTCACGGGTCGGCAGTCCTGCTCAGCGAGTTCGGCGAGAGACTCGTTGCCGTCGGCGACGTGGTGGTACTCGGCGCGAACACGCTGTGCGGGAGCGAGCCTGAAGGGTCAATCACGGTGACGACGATCTACCTAGACCGTGACTACGTCATCGACCAGGTCTTCTGGCAACACGCGGCCCTGCTGGCTGACCGGCTCGACGCGCAGGACTTCGCCGACGAGCTGTACTCCGAGCCGGCGCAGGTGCTCCGTCTCGGTGAGGACCGCGTGGGGCTGTTGATGCCGTGGCTGGACGAGCTGGTGGCTCTCAGTCTGGACGGCCCATCGCCGGAACGGTTCTACCGGATGCAAGCGTTGCTGTTCGCGGTCCTGGACGTAATCACGCCCTACGTGACGACCACACCGGTGCGCCGGTCGCTGACCCAACGCAGAGCGGCCTACCCCGGTTCGCCACTCCCGCGTCAGCTTGCGCCGCTGCGGGCTGAGGCGCGCGCAGTGGTTGAACTCTTGCGCGGGGCGCCGGCGCAACGGTGGACGCTCGGTGCACTCGCCGACGCGGTGCACCTGTCCCCATCGCAACTCGGAAGGGTGTTCGTCGATGCCTACGGCAAGTCGCCGATGGCGTACCTGATGACCGTGCGCGCCGAACACCTCGCCCGGTTGCTGCGGGAGACCGACCTGCCGATCGAGGCCGCGATGCGCGAGGTCGGTTGGAACAGCCGCGGCCACGCCGCCCGATTGTTCCGCCAGGCGGTCGGAGTCACCCCGGCTCGTTACCGCGAGCTGGTGCGGGAACGCGCTGTGGCCTGATCAGCGGACGATACCGATCGCCGCATCTGAGATACCCACATCCGCATCATCGCCCGCCTCGGCGCCCGGGACCGCTGAGGGGCTGATAGTCCGGTACGGACTCGTCGGGTTCACCACACGCCTGACGGTCACATCGTCCGTTGTCCGTCTCGTCATTGCTGGTGATCCCGGCGCACCTGATGGTCACCGGGGCCCAGTTCGGCCCCGGTGCTCAGGGTATCGGGAGGACACGACGATGGCGACAACACGGGAGCAGACCCAAGCCAGGCGGGAGGCCAAGCTCAACGAGCTGCACGAGCGCCTCAGCGGCGCTGTGGAACGGCTCGTCTCCGGTGAGGATTGGGCGCGGGCGCTCGCGTTCGCGGCACAGTTCAGGACTCGATCGTTCTCCAACACCCTGCTGATCTGGGAGCAGCACCAGGCCGCGTTCGAGGCCGGTCTGGTGCCCGAGCCGTTCCCGTCGTATGTGGCCGGGTATCGGCAGTGGCAGGGCCTGGGCCGGCAGGTGCAGAAGGGCCAGCCGGGGTTTCAGATTCTCGCTCCGGTGACCGGTCGCTTCGCTACCGCTACCCCGGCGGATGCGGAGTCGTGGCGCCGTCTCGGCAAGGGCGAGAAGCCCCGTGCCGGCGAGGTCGTGCGCACGCGGATGGTCGGCGTCCGCCCCGCCTACGTGTGGGACGCCTCCCAGACCGCCGGCGACCCGATCCCCGAACCACCCGCACCGAAGCTGCTGGAAGGCCGGGCCCCGGCCGGGCTGTGGGACGGGCTCACGGCGCAGGTTGAGGCGGCCGGGTTCACGGTGCTGCGGGTGCCGCACGAGGGCATGATCCACGGCGCCAACGGGATGACCGACTACACCGCGAACACCGTCGCGGTCCGGGAGAACATGGACCCGGCCGCGCAGGTCAAGACCCTCGCCCACGAACTCGGCCACGTCCTCCTGCACGGCCCCGACCAGGATGAGGCCCGGCAGCATCGCGGCATCGGAGAGGTCGAAGCCGAGTCCGTCGCGCTGATGATCGGCGCCGCCCACGGGATGGACACGTCCGGTTACACGGTCCCGTACGTCTCGACCTGGGCGGCCCGCGTCGACGGGAAAGAGCCGGTGGAAGTGGTCAGGGCCACCGGGGAGCGGGTCCGCAAGACCGCGCTGACGATCCTGGACCAGCTCGACACCGCGCAGGTCGGTGACGGCACCCCGCCAGGTCTGGACCGGGACGCCGCCCAGCGCGAGGCACCCGCACAAGCGCAAGCGTCGCCGACAGCGGAGCCGGCATCGCCGCGGCAGGCGACTCCATCGCTTGAACCGGCCACCAGACCCGCACCGGTGTCGCCGTTCGAGGGGCGGGGACTGTGATGACCAAGCACGGCGCCGTCTCCTCGGTGCTGCTGCGGATGAACGCGGCGTGGCCGCTCTCGGCCGCCTCGCGTGAGTTCGCATCCGCGGGGGTGCCGGTCTTCCCCTGCGCACCGTGGGGGAAGCGGCCGGCCACCGGACACGGCTTCCATGACGCCACCACGGACTTGGACCAGGTCGAGGAGTGGTGGCGGCAGTCGCCCGGCGCGAACATCGGTGTCCCGACCGGCACCGCCTCGGGCGCGGTCGTGGTGGACGTGGACGTGCACGGCCCGGTAGATGGCCGGACCAGTTTCGACCGCGCCGCTCGCGCCGGGCTGGTGGAGGGGTGGGAGCTGCTGGTGCGCACACCCACCGGCGGGATGCACGCCTACTACCCGGCCACACCCGGCACAGAGCAGCGGTCGTGGCAGGCGGCGCGTGCGGGGATCGACTTCCGCGGTGATGGCGGCTACATCATCGTCCCGCCCTCGGCCCGCTCCATCGACGGCACCACGGTCAGCTACCAGGTCGAGGAGGTCAATACAGGCCCCGCCAGCACGCTGGCCGCGGGACGGCTGCGGGACTTCCTCGACCCCCGCCCCACACCCCGAGCCACGCCCGCGGGTCTGGACCGAGGTGTCGATGTGTCGCGGCTGGCGGCGTGGGTCGCTGCCCGTGGCGAGGGTGAGCGGAACCGTGGCCTGTTCTGGGCAGCGTGCCGGCTCGCGGAGAACGGGCTCCCGGCCTCGGATGCCCTCGATGTGCTCACCGTGGCCGCCGGGGACGCCGGGCTCGCTGAGCGCGAGATCACCGCCACGGTCCGCTCCGCCTACCGGACCGTCCGTCCCGCGCCTGCCGGGCGCGGCACCTCGTCGCCGGGGCGGGGTGCCTCGCCGGTGGCCGCGGACGGCTGGTTCGACCGCAACACCAGCACCCGCCCGCCGATGTCGTCGAGGGTGCGGGGGCTGTGATGACCACCCCAATCATCAGCAGCAGGGTCGTGAGCAGGACCGCCGGGCGCCGGTGGGCGGTGGTGACGGCGGTATCCGGGACGGTGTTCATCGCCGCCGGCGCCTTCTGGCTGTCTTTCACCGCGCTGGCAGACCTCGCGGCCCGAAGCGGTGTCGGTGCCGGGCAGGCGTGGGCGTGGCCGCTGATCGTGGACGGCATCATCGTCGTGGCCACCGTCGCCGTCGTCGCCCTCGCAGGCCAAAGGTCGGCGTAGTATCCGTGGGCGCTGCTGATCGGCGGCGCCGCGGTCTCGGTGACCGCCAACGCCCTCCATGCCGTGGTCGCCGCCGATGCCGATGTGCCTGGGGTGCTGGCCGCCGCCGTGGCGGCGGTGCCGCCGGTGGTGCTGCTGGCGATCACCCACCTGACCGTCATCCTCACCCGACCACTCCCACCAGCCACCGACCCCCTGACTGACACGTGCATGGTCGCCCGTGACCGGGTCGCGCCGGTGGAGCATCAGATGCAGTCGTCCGTGCCCGTCGAAGCGCCTGAACCGAGTCTGCTCCCGGCGACGCCAGCGCCGGTGGAGGACGCCGCTGATGGGGACAGCGCGCCAGATGCCCCACCGCCGGTGGTCGAAACTACCCGGCACACGCGGGCCGGCGGCACGCGCTCGGACCGGCGTGAGCGCGCCGCGAGGTTGCGTGAGCAGGGGTGGTCGAACAAGCGCATCGCCCGCGAACTCGGTGTGCACCCGTCCACGGTCGGCCGCTGGTTCACGCCCGCGCACCTTCCCGACAAGCAGACCGTCGAGGAGGCGAAGACACCATGACCACCCCCACCGACCACTCCCGTCACCGGTACGAGCGCCGGCAGAACCCACCCGAGCCGACCAAGGACCACTCGGTCCGGGAGGAGCCGGAGAAGGCGGGGACGCCGGAGGCGGTGCAGGCCGCAAAGGTCGCCGCGTGCAACCGCGGGATGAACACGAAGAGCGTGGACGATGCGCGGCGGGCGCGGGGTGTGGAGTGGGTGCGCCCCACCGATCTGCTCGCCCGGCAATCCGCGATAGCCGCGGGGCGGGGTATCGACTTCGAGGTCGAACTCGCTCGCCGCACCCGCAACCTCACCGGCCACATCACGCAGACCAGCGGCCGCGGTCTCGGTAAGGCCGCGCAGGCGATCAGTGAGCGGGCGCGGCGGCTGTCGGATGTCTCGGAGTTCGGCCGCGGCAGCCGGCACCAGTCGTGGGTGAGCCGTTCGGGGATCGGGTTGGGGTGACCTGACATGCGCACCCCCATCATCACGTCGCCGTCGCCGTCCCTGACGGTGGTGTGGTGACGCGCGTGCACCTACCTGTCAGGAGGTGCCAGACCATGACCACGACAACACCCACCCACTCGCACATCGCTGACGGCGAGGGTGCTGAGGACTTCACTACCAGCGACGGGTTGCGGACGCTGCTGCACCGGCTCCACGCCGCGGGAGCGGGCTCGTGGAGCCATGATCCGGTGGCCGCGGAGCTGATGGCCCACACCGCGGCCAAGTACGAACCCCTCGCCCGCAAGCACGGCCTGGACCCGTGGGAGGCCGCGTCGGCGGCGTTCAAGGTGATGATCACCCGCGCCGCCCGTGAGGCACGCGACCCGTGGGCGGTGATCACGCACGCGGTGCGGATCACCTGCATTTTCGAAGAACGCGCCCAAGGACTGCTCTGCTCGGTCCACCAAGCGAGGCGCCCGCACGTCTCGGCGTTTCATGACCCGGAGCGGTTCTCCGACCGGGAGAACGCGCTGACCGACTATCACCCGGCTTTCCACATCACCGACACCCACAACCACGACGACGGCGCCGACGCGGAGACGGACGCTGCCGGATCAGGCTCCGATGGTGGTGGGCGCGGGTCGGATCGGGCATGCATGTCCGCGGGGTCGGCGGCCGAGGACGCCATCGCGCTGTTCACGCTGTTGGGCTGGGACCCGGCCACCGCCCGGGCCGGGGTGGAGCATGTCTGCGGGGCGCTGACAAAGACCGGCACCCGCCAGGCCGCCTACGAGGCGCTGCGGCGGGACAAGCACGCCCGCGCGCTGCTGGGCATCCCACGTTCTTCGTGGACCGCGCTGCTGCGCGCCTTGTTGGGCAACCCGCACCCCGCCTACGCCGCCACGACCGCGGGGCGGGGTGTGCTGCTGCGACTGCTGATCGGCGAGACCCTGCCGGTGCTGCTGCGCGATGACGACCTCATCCTGACCATCTCCCTGGCCGCACCCGGCACCCATGAGGACCGCGACGATTCTGGTGGTGATCGGTCGTGACCGCACCGGCCCGGTACATCGAGCTGGAGCGCACCGTCGACTCCATCCGGGTCGGGCGCCGGCACCGGACCGCGTTCGGCAACATCGACGAACTCGCCGCCTCGATCGAGCGGGACGGGCTGTTGCAGCCCATCACCATCACCCCCGACGGGGCGCTGGTGTGCGGGGCCAGGAGGTTGGCGGCGATCAAGAAGCTCGGCTGGCGCAAGGTCAACGTCTGGGTCCGCTCCGGCATATCGGACCGCCTTGGCCACCTGTTGGCCGAGCAGGACGACAACGTGCTCCACAAGCCGCTGACCCAGACCGAGGCCGCCGCCCTCTACCGCGAGCTGAAGACCCTCATGCACGAGGACGCAGCCCGGCGGAAAGCCGCGACGCAGTTCAGCGCCGACAACCAGCCTGGATCGGACGGTCCTGCAAAATTTGCAGGACCGTCGCCCGGCCCCTCGGGTATCGCCCGCGAGCAGGCGGCAGCGATGATCCCCGGTGGTGCCTCGCACACGACGCTGGAGAAGATCGGCTACCTCCAGAAGATCGCCGAAGACCCCGCCCAACCCGCCGAACTCCGAGCACAAGCAAGTGCTGCGCTGGAGCGCATCGACGCCGGCGCCCCGGTGCATCCGATCTTTGAGGCGATCCGCGCCGCCGCCCAGAGCGCGCAGGCAGAACGTGAGACCGACCTGCATCAGCTCGCCGCCGACGCCCTCGCACGCGCCAAGGACGCCAAGAAGACCCGCACGCCCCGTCCCCGGCCGGTCACCGACAATGACGGTGAGCCCGCCCAGTACCCGGTGCGGGCATTCGTGCTCACCTGGGGCGAGCTGGACCAGTGGTGGACCCACTATGACGCCCAGCACCTCGCCGCCGAGCTGAGCGATGAACAGATCGACCTGTTCTTCGCCACGGTCGAGGGCACCAGCCGCTTCGCCGAGGAACTGCGCACCCTGCGCGACCGCGACACCGCCGGCGATGAGCCGGTGCCGGCTCGCGCGCATCTGCGCGCCCTCTGACAACCAGCCTCCCTCTGGCCCGGTGGGTGGCGGGCGTGCACCTGGTGGGTATGAAGACTCCCGACCTCTCCGAACCCCGGACCCGCCGCCGACTTATCGCTGCCCTGATCGCGGCGGTCGTAGTCGTGTTGGCCGGTGTGGGCGTCTACGGCCTGATCACCGGCCCACCCAGCCACGACAACGACGAAGGCGAGACTCCTGGCCCAGTGGTGACCGCACCGTCCGATCCGGCCCCCACCACGACACCGCGGCTGCCGGTCGTGCGGACCTCGGATGATCCGCAGACCTTCGCCCGCAACGTCGCCACCGTGCTGTTCGAGTGGGACACCGCGAGCGGGTTCATGCCCCTGGACTACACCAGCGTGGTCCTCGACGTCGGCGACCCCACCGGCCAAGAGCAAGCGGGGCTCGCCTCGGACATCGCCGCCTACCTCCCATCCCGGGACGCCTGGCTGGAGCTGAGGCAGTACGCCACCGCCCAGCACCTCACCATCGACAACACCTTCATCCCCGACTCGTGGACGACCGCGGTCGAGCAGGCCCAGCCCGGTCAGCTCGCCGAGGGCACGGTCGCGGTCACGATCGAGGGCACCCGCCACCGCAAGGGACTCTGGAACGACGAACCGGTGACCTCCGAACATGCGGTGGCGTTCACGGTGTTCGTGGTCTGCGGCCCGACCTACGAGACCTGTCATCTGCTGCGGCTGTCCCAACTCGACAACCCCCTCCAGTAGGACGGTGACATGTCGTGTTGAAGAAGCTCGTCGTCGCCGCCCTCGCCCTGGCCTTCCTCGCACCCTCGCTGGTGCTGATCGGGATCGGCGTGGTGATGAACCCCGCCCTGAGCGCCACCGGCTCCTGCACCATCCCCGGCGGCTCGACCGTCACGATCGGCGACGTCCCCGACGAACTGACCGTGACGACCGCGAACGGTGAGACGTTCACGCTAAACCGGACCCAGCTCACCCACGCGGCGACGATCATCGAGACCGGCAACAGCATCGACGGCATCACCCGCGACGGCCTGGTCATCGCGCTCATGGCGGCGCTCACCGAGAGCACACTGCGGATGCTCTCTAACACCAGCGCCTACCCGGAATCCGGTGACTATCCGAACGACGGCGACGGCTTCGACCACGACTCCCTGGGCCTGTTTCAGATGCGGCCGCAGTCAGGTTGGGGCACAGTCGCCGAGCTGATGGACCCCGTCTATCAGGCGCAGGCGTTCTTCGGCGGACCCACCGGACCCAACCACCCCTCACCACGGGGACTCTTGGACATTCCCGGATGGGAACAGATGGACAAGGGCGAAGCCGCCCAAGCCGTTGAGGTCAGCGCGTATCCGGACCGGTACCGGAACTACGAGCCCGTCGCCGAATCCATCCTGACCACCCTCACCACTACAACAACGGCCGGCACGGACGCGTCTGGCGGCGATGCTGTGGTCCCGGCTGCGCAGACGACAACGGCGGGCACGTCGCGGGTGGTGTTCCCGATGCCCGAAGGCACCTGGGTGCTCACCAGCGAGTACGGGCCGCGGGTGCATCCGATCACTGGTGAGGACTCCTTCCACACCGGCACCGACTTCGCCGCCCCCGACGGCACACCCCTCCTCGCCGCAGCGGACGGCACGGTGACGGTGGCGGAGTTCTCCGGCGGCTACGGGGGCCTCATCGTCATCGAGCACACCATCAACGGGCAGACGGTCGCGACGGCGTATGCGCACATGTGGGAGCACGGCGTCCACGTCCAGGTCGGCGACCAGGTGACGGCCGGGCAGCACATCGGCGACACCGGCTCCTCGGGCAACTCGACCGGGCCGCATCTGCATTTCGAGGTCCGCCTCGGCGGCACGAACGGTGAGCACACCGACCCCGCTGTCTGGCTGAATGCCCACAACGCCGCCGACCTACCCGAGCCCGAGACCGGCGCACCCGGCGGCGACTGCGACCCCGATTCCGGGACTCCTGGTGGTGAGCCGGACCCCGTCGATGGCGACCCCGACCGCATGGTCGATGACCCGACCTCGGATGGGCAGATCACCGCACGGATGCTGCACCTCTACACCCAGACGATCGCCGCTTTCCCCGACACCTCCTGGGCCTGCTACTCACCCCGCCCCGGCACCGTCTCCGAACACCCGCTCGGGCGAGCCTGTGACGGGACGTTCGGCAACGCCATCGGCGGGGCGGCGACCGGACCAGCACTGGACCTCGGCTGGCAGGTCACGAACTGGATGCGGGAGCACGCTGACACCCTCGGCATCGACTACCTCATCTGGCAGAACCAGATCTGGTCGACTGCCCGAGCAGATGAGGGCTGGCGGCCTTACGAACGTGGCACCGACGTCACCACCCGGCACGACGACCACCTGCACGTTACCGTCCGGGCTGGGAGTTGATCGGGCATGGACGTGTTCCCCGACTTCGACGGCCTCGAAGGGATCGGTGACCTGCGCGAGGTCATCGGTGCCCTGCTGACCTTCGTGCTCATCATCGCCGTGCTGATGCTGATCGTCTGCGCCATCGTGTGGGCGCTGTCGACCGCGAACGGTCACCACGCCGCCGCCACCAGGGCAAGGATCGGCGCCTGGACCGCCCTGGGTGCCGCGGTCCTGGCCGGTAGCGGGGTGGCGTGGCTGAACTGGCTGATCGACCTCGGCCAACAACTCTGAACGCACCCCACCAGCCGACCCCTCATCGGCTCCGCCCGTGTGGGGCGGGCGGTGCACCTGATCGACGAGAACCCCCTGTCTCGCCGACGCCCCGAAGGAGCACCCCCGTCATGACCATCCTGAGCCTGATCACCGAAACCACCACCGCCGCGCTGCCGGTGGTGTTGCCGGCCAACATCGACATCAACCCGAATGATTCCGGCCTGCCGGGCATCGCCCAGCTGCGCACCATCGTCGGCGCCGTCATGACGATCGGCCTCATCCTCTCCGTCCTCGCGCTGATCGTCAGCGCGATCGTGTGGGGCTTCGGCGCCAACTCCTCCAACCCCAACCTGGCCGGCCGGGGGAAGATCGGCGTCCTCGTGAGCTGCGGCGCCGCCGTGATCTGCGGGGCGTCGGTGACGCTCATCAACTTCTTCTGGGACGTCGGCCAGCAGGTCTGACCCCACCCACTCGACTCTGCTTCCTGAAGGAGTGATCCGCGGTGGGTGTGTGCGATATCCCCCTCGTCTCGACCGTCTGCGACACCGCCGGCGAAGCCGCCGCCAGCCTGGTCTCCGCCCCGTTCGACTGGCTCGCCGGAGCGATGGGCGCCGCCGCCGGCTGGCTGTTCGAGGCCGTCTGGTCAGTCTTCGACACCACCACCCTCGTCGACGTCACCAGCGACGAGTACGTGGCGGTCTACAACATTCTCTTCGGCATCGCGATCTTCGTGATGCTGCTGTTCTTCTGCCTCCAACTCATCACCGGACTCATCCGCCGCGACCCCACCGCACTCAGCCGTGCCGCCCTCGGGCTCGCCAAGAGCGTCCTCGGCAGCTTCGTCGTGATCACGTTGACGGCGTTGTTGTTGGAGATCGTCGATCAACTCTGCATTGGCATCATCCAAGCCGCAGGCGAGACCACCGAGTCGATGGGCGACAAGATCACCCTGCTCGCCGCCGGGCTGGTCGGGATCAACATCGCCGCCCCCGGCGTCGGCGCGATCATCACCATCTTCCTCGCCGGGCTCGCGATCAGCGCAGCCGCCATCGTCTGGCTCAGCCTCCTGGTCAGGAAGGCGCTGCTGCTGGTCGCGATCGTCCTCGCACCGCTCGCGTTCTCCGGCGCCTCATGGGATGCCACCAAGGGGTGGATCAGCAAGTGGGCGATGTTCGTCATCGCCCTCATCGTCTCCAAACTCGTCCTGGTCGTCATGTTCCTCGTCGCCATCACCCAAGTCTCCGCGCCCATTGATGGTGACCTGGCATCGGTGGCCGACCCGATCGCCGGGATCGTCCTCATGGCGATGGCCGCCTTCGCCCCCTACATGACCTACAAGTTCCTGAACTTCGTGGGCTTCGACATGTACCACGCCATCGGCTCCGAACAGGACGCCAAGAACGCCCTCAACCGGCCCGTCCCCACCCCCTCGAAGCCGCAAGGCGGCGCGGAGCCGAAGAAGATCCTCGACGACAGCGGCGGAAGCAAGAGTGACAACGGCGGTGGTGGTGGAAAGAAGCCGCCGGAGCCGAAGAACCCGAAGCCGCAGGCATCCAGCGGCACTGCTGGCTCGACGGGGGCCGGTGGTGGGAAGGCGGCCGCGAGCAGCGGCGCCGGGGCAAGCGGTGGAGCAGGCGCCGGCGCTGGTGCCGCGGCGGCTGGTCCCGCAGCCGCGGCCGTGGTCGCGGCGAAGGTCGCCAAGGACGCCGCGACCGCTGGACCCAAGGCCGGCACGGCCCTGGGCAACCAGGGCGAGGCCGCCGCCGACTCCGCCGGCCAGACCGGCAGCACCCCACCGGCCGCGCAGGCGCCACCGCCATCAACGCCGGCACCGAAGACACCCACCGGCGGGTCGTCGGGTGTGGAGGTGCGTCCTCCGAAGCAGCCTCCGCCGCCTGCACCGAAGCCGACCGGGAAGGAGTGAACCCTCGTGCCTACCAAGCAGAACGAGAGTGCTGTGGCCTCGGCGGAGTTGGTGCCGGTGAAGTTCTCCCGTCTCACCCGCCGCGGGGTGTTGTTGGGGTTGTCCCTGTCGCAGCTCATCACCCTCGCCACCGGCGTCCTGTCCATCGTCGGAGCCCTCTACGCCGGGGGTGGCATCCTGCTCGCCTACACCGCACCCATCTGGGTGATCGCCGCCGCGCTGACGTGGGCCCCGATCGCCGGACGTCCGGCGGTGGAGTGGTTGCCGGTGGCGTTCTGGTGGCTCTGGCGTTCGACCGGCGGTCAGTTCCTCTATCGCCGGCGGGTCGTCACACCCCGCCCTGTGGGCACCCTCGCCCTGCCCGGTGACCAGGCGCGGCTGCGCGAGTACACCGACCCCGAGACGCAGGCGGGGATGATCCATGACCCCCATCAGCAGACGTTGACCGTGGTCTGCGAAGTGACCCATCCGGCGTTCGTGCTCCTCGATCCCGGCGAGCAGGAACGGCGCGTGACCTCCTGGGGCCGCGTCCTGGCCACCGTCTGCCGCTCCGGACGTATCGCCACGCTGCAGGTTCTCGAACGGACGCTGCCGGACTCGGGCACCGGGCTGGCCGAATGGTGGAAAGCCCACGGCACCGACGACGACACCTGGGCCGCGACCACCTACGCGGAGCTGATCGACCGCGCCGGACCCGCCGGCGAACGCCACGCCACCACCCTGTCGCTGTCGCTGGACATGAGAACCGCGGCACGGCATATCAGAACGGCTGGTGGTGGTATCCGGGGTGCGGCCGCTGTCCTGCGCCAAGAGATGTCCACTCTGGTCGCCGCGCTCCGGTCCGCTGACCTCACCCCGTCGGGATGGCTGAGCCCGGGTGAGATCGCTGTCATCCTCCGCTCGGCCTATGACCCGGCGATCGCGGCGACTTTGGAACGTCATGGCGAACTCGGCCAGTCCCTCGCCACCGCCGGCCCGGTCGCGGTCAACGAGTCCTGGACTCGGCTGCGGACCGACTCTGCCCATCACGCCGTGCTGTGGGTCTCCGAGTGGCCGCGGTCGCTGGTGTATCCGGGGTTCTTGTCGCCGGTGCTGTTGTCGACCGGGATCCAGCGGTCGTTCTCGCTGATCTGCACGCCGATCCGCTCCGATCAGGCTGCCAGGGATATTCGCAAGAAGAAGGTCGAGCACATCTCCGACGCCGCGCAGCGGGCGAAGATCGGGCAGATCGAAGACGCCGCCCAGACCGCGGAGTACCAGGACGTGCTCCAGCAGGAAGCCGACCTGACCGCCGGCCACGGCATTCTGCGCTACACCGGCCTCATCTCGGTGTCCGCGCCCACGGTCGAGGAACTCGAGGCCGGGGTCGCGGCGATCGAGCAGGCTGCCATCCAAGCCTCCTGTGAGACCCGGCTCCTGGTGGGCCAGCAGGCTGCGGCGTTCACCGCCGCCGCGCTGCCGCTGTGTCGCCGCGTCTGATCGCGCACAGTCGCCGGCCCCCAGCCCAGTGATGGCGGTGGCGTGGTGCGTGCACCTGAGGGGTGAGCCCGAACCACGGGCTCGCCCCTCTCTGTTCGCCCACCGTCTTGGAGGCTGTGATGCCTACGTTCCACGACCCGCTCGCCGATGCGGCCGAAGCCTCCGAGGCGCTGCGCGGCCTGGCCCACGCCTCCCGCGTGTTCGAGGACCCGGCCGATACCTACCGAGTGTTCGGTGACCTCGTCGCGGGGGTGCGGTCGCTGCGCCAAGTCCTCGACCAGCTCGCCACCACCCACCTGGACGCGCGGGATCGGGCGTTCGACGATGACGGCAGCGCCGCCGCGGGTGCGGCGTCCGCGCTGGCAGCGGCCGATGAGCTGCACCAGGCCGGCACGCTGCTGGATCAGGCCTACGGCCGGCTCGACGCCGCGTTCTCGCACTCCGGGCGGATCGCCTGGCACTCCGAACCGGTCGTCGACCGAGACGCCCAGCGGGAACGCCTGGCCGCACGGCTCGACGGCGACCCCACCAGTAGGACCGTGCGGGCCGGTTCGCTCGCGTTGGCGGTGTGGCCCGATGCCCCGGTGGGTGAGCATCAGCGCTACGCCTACCGGATCACCGACACCACCACCGGCCAGGCGGTGGAGGGCCGGGACCTGTTCGCCGGCGCCGGCGCCCCCGTCGACCCCGACCGCGCGCTCCGTGACCTCGCGAGCTTTCTGAGCGCGGCGGGTGAGGCTCGCCAGTACGCGCTCGACCAGCCCGGCAGCAGCCCGGAGCACGAGGGCCTGTTCCCGGTGTGGGTGTCCGAGGCCGCCCGCACCAACACCGACGCCCTGGCCGAGCTGAGCGAGCGCGAGTCCACCGAGCGCGTCGCCGGACCCGCGCAGGTGGGGCGGCGGTGGTTCAACGTGGCCTTCCTCCAGGGCGAGGAGGCCGATGCGGTACTCGATCTGATCGACCGCGACGGCACCGAAGCCGCCATCGCGCATCTGAGCGGGTACGACTATAGCGAGGAGACCACCCAGGCGGCCTTGGAGAACGGGTACGTCTACGACGACCAGCCACCCACCGGCAGCACCGACCGAACCGTCCAAGACGGCGGGTACGCGCTGACCTACAACCACGCGCTCGGGCATGTGGGGCTGTACCGGGAGTTCGACACCCCACCCGACCCCGCACTGCACGAGGCCGAGCAGCCGCCCTCGGCGGTCGTCAACGAGCAGTCACACCACGCGCCCGCACCGGATCGGGATGCGTCGGTTGCCCGGCGCGCTGCCCTCGGCGCGGACCGCGACTGGTACGCCCACCCTGCTGGCACCGCCGGCCAGTCCGGGCGAGGGCTGTCACTGTGAGCGGCGAGGGAGGCGAGCGGGAGCGGCTGCACACCTCGGTTCTCGTCGCCCCCGCCAAAGAGCGCCGCCGGCTGCGCAAGCAGCGCCGGAAGGCCGCGGCGAGGCTCCAAGCCGAACAGCACGCCGCCGAGAAGACCGCCGCCCGCGCGAAGGCCGAGACTGAGCGCGCCGAACGCCGCGCCACCACCTACCTGCCCGCCGCCGGTGAACCCGGCCCTGCCGCGCTACGCACACCGGGCCGGTTCCGCCTCCCGCGCCACCAGGACACCTCAGCGACCCTCGCCGGGGCGTATCCGTTCGTCGCCGAAGGCGGACTCGGCTCCGACGGAGTGTTCGTCGGCCAAGACCTCTACTCCGGCGGCAGCTTCGTCTACGACCCCTGGGTGCTCTACGCCCGCGGCATCATTACCGCACCCAACGTGGTGCTCGCGGGGATCGTCGGCTCCGGAAAGTCCTCCCTCGCCAAGTCCCTCTACACCCGGTCCCTGCCGTTCGGGCGCCGCGTCTACGTCCCCGGCGACCCCAAAGGCGAACACACCGCCGTCGCGAACGCGGTCGGCGGACGCGCGATCGTCCTCGGCCACGGGCTGAACACTCGCCTCAACCCCCTCGACGAAGGCCACCGTCCCGGTGGGCTGACCGATGAGCAGTGGAAGACGACCGTGGCTTCGCGGCGTCGGGACCTGATCGGCGCTCTGGCCGAGACCGTCCTGGCGCGAGGGTTGACGCCGTTGGAGCACACCGCCATCGACCTTGCCCTCACTACCACGGTGCGGGAGAACGACGTGCCGATCCTGCCCACGGTTGTCGACCACATCCTCACCCCGAGCAGCTCAGAGACGGACGCCGACGGCCGGCTGGCCGAGGACGGTCGTCTCGTCGGCCACGCCCTGCGCCGCCTGGTCGCCGGTGACCTTGAAGGCCTCTTCGACGGTCCCTCGACGGTGGCGTTCGACCCGTCACTGCCGATGATCAGCCTCGACCTGTCGCGGGTCACCGAGAACAGCACGCTCATCTCGGTGCTGATGACGTGCTCGTCGGCGTGGATGGAGTCGGCCCTGCTCGACCCCAACGGCGGGCAGCGATGGGTCATCTACGACGAGGCATGGCGACTCATGTCCCACCCCGCCCTGTTGAAGCGGATGGATGCGCACTGGCGGCTGGCCAGGCATTACGGGATCGCGAACATGCTGATCTTCCACAAGCTCTCCGACCTGGACAACGTCGGCGACGTCGGCTCAGCCATGCGCTCCCTCGCCAACTCCCTGTTGGCGAACGCAGAAACCAGGATCGTGTACCGGCAGGAATCCGACCAGCTCGGCCCCACCGCAACCGCGCTCGGACTCACCGGCACCGAACAGAAACTCCTCCCGTCGCTGGGCGTGGGTCAGGGGCTGTGGCGGATCAAGGCCAGGAGCTTCGTGACTCAGCACCAGTTGCACCCGGCCGAGCTGGAACTCTTCCGGACCGACCAGCGCTACACCGCCTCACAGGTTCAGAAATCCTGAAGCCTGATTCGTGGGAACCTGCGGATGGGGGGCCGCTTTTCAGGGTTGTGAGGGTGCGTGCTCGTGGAACATGCGCCCTCATCATTGGGCCGCAGGCTGCCGACGGCCGCTGTGGTTAGACGGCGTCGACGGGCGCGGAACTCTACGCCAGGTGAGAGCGGTGAAGAGCGCACCGAGGATACCGATTGCGACGAGCACAAGCGCGATGGCGTCGAGACCGATCGTGGCACCGAGAACACCGGCGAGAGGGTAGGTGATGAGGAAACAGGCGTGGGAGAGGGAGAACTGGGCGGCGAAGACGGCGGGTCGGGTCTGCTCAGTGCTGCCTCGACGCAGGAGCCTGGCCGATGGGGTGAGGATCGTGGAGGTCGCAGATCCCAGCAGCGCCCAGATGGCCAGCAGCGCGATCCACTGGGATGGGCCCTCCATCCAGGCGATACTCCCGGCCGTGGCGAGGAGCAAAGTGGGGAGCGCGATCCCTCCGGTGAGCATGACCGGTCTGTCTGGCAGTGTCTCCAACAGTTTCGGCATGAGGAGAGCGACGACCATCGAGCCGCCTCCGTAGGCAGCGAGTAAGAGAGCGGCGTCTGATTGAGGTCGCCCTAGCTCGCCGAGAACGAGCACGGTGGAGTTGACGATGACCATAGCGGTGGTGGTCGCGACGACGAGGTTCAGGCCCATCAGCCCGCGCAGCTCTCTATCGACCCAGAAGGCCTGTGCGCCGCGGGTAAGGCGGTTGAGGAACGGTGTCGGTGGCGGCGTCTCGATTCGCGGAAAACGAGAAGCGATGACGAGCGCTGCGGAGATGAGGAATCCGATCACAGTGCCGACAAAGAGGTTGTGGTAGCTGATCACGGTCAGCAAGGCGGCGGCGAGCGTCGGGCTCAGCAGCGATTCGAGGTCGTAGGCCAGCCGTGACAGTGACAATGCCCGGGTGTAGTCGTTCTCGTCAGGCAAGACCGAGGGGATGACGGCTTGGAATGTGGGGGTGAAGGTCGCCGAGGCGGACTGGAGCAGGAAGATCAGAAGGTAGATCTGCCACTCCTCGGTCACAAACGGCAACGAGACGGCGACTCCAGCGCGGATCAGATCGGCGCCGATGAGTACCGGCTTGCGGGGCAGACGTGCGAGTAGGGCGGTGGTCACCGGAGCGACGGCGACGTAGGCGACCATCTTGATGCTCATCGCGACGCCCATGACGATCCCGGCATTTCCGCCAGCGATGTCGAAGGCGAGCAGGCCGAGTGCGACCGTGAGCAGTCCGGTACCCAGCAGTGCGATGGCCTGCGCGGTGAACAGCTTCGCGTAGGTCGGATTCCTAAGGACGGTGAGCATGAGGTCGGGCCGATCAGATCGAGAACAAAAGGGGGGCGGCAGGCGCTACTGAGGTGTGTGGTGGTGCGGTGGTGTCTGCCCGTTGGCGATTGCGTGCTCTGCCTGCTTGATCGCCTCGACGACGACAGCGAGGGCGTGTTCGTCAGTGAGCTTGTAGAGCACGCTTGTGCCCTCCTGCCTCGTTGTGACCATCCGCGCCATCCGCAGCCGGGCGAGATGCTGGGAGACCCCGGGAGGTTTCTTGTCGACGATCTCTGCCAGTGCCTTGACCGGCAGTTCTTCGGCGCGCCGCAGTGCGAGCACGATCCTGATCCGAGTCGGATCGGACAGGATGCCCAGCACCTCCGCAGCCAGGTCGACGTATTCCGATGCCGGGTCCATCCCGCATAACTGCTTATCTGCGTTCATACGCATATACTAACACTCCTGTGAAGGCCGAGCACCGGTGAAGTGTGTTGCGCCCTGACCGCAGACGGTTCCCGGTCCTCTCTGCGGGCGTACTGGTGCACCTGGCCGGTATGGGTTCCAACGCCGATCTTCCTTCTCGCCGTAGCCGCCGCAACACGCCGCCCGATGGGCCGCCGGTGGTGTTGCCGCACGTGATCATCACCGCCGCCGAGACCGGTGCCCTGGATGTCACCATCGATGGTGCCGCCTTCCCGCCACCGGCTGAGGGGCAGGCGTGGACGCGGGGCACCTTCGGCGCCCTGCTGGACGCCATCACCGAGGACCGCACGGTCGCGGTGCGGATCGAGGTCCGCGAGAGCGACGGGACCGTGTTCACCGACCTCATCCACGTCCGCAAACCCACACCGCCACGACCCGCAGAGACCGAGCCGAGTCAACCGCGCAGCAAGCACACCAAGGCGAAGCCGGCACCGGAGCTGGTGGAGGTCACTGGTGAGGGGTTTGTGCCCGGTGAGGACATCGCCGTCGCCCTGATTGTCGCGCACACGGACGCCGCCGGCACCGGTCACGCCCGCGCCCTGCTCGATGCCAGTCGCCTCGCTGGGCTGCTCGACGATGGCGTCGGAGAGGTCGTGCTGCTGGGCCGGGTCTCGGGCACGGTCCGGGTGCGGCGGCTGCCATGACCGGCCCGGCGCCGGGCCGGCAGACCGGGAGCCTGGGCGACGAGCTGACCAACGCCGCCATCATCGCCCTGATCGGCGCGTTCGGTGTCGCACTCGTCCTGCGCGCCGCCGGCAGTGTGGCGGCGTTCCTGACCGGCACACCCCAACCCGCCGCCGGACCTGCATCCGGGCTCGGGGTGCTGTTCAACCCCACCGACCCCGCCACCGCGCTCGATGCCGAAGGGCTGAGCCCGGTCGCCTACTGGATCGTCACCGCGATCTTGCTCGGTGGCCTCGTGACGGCTGGTGGGTGGGTGTGGGTGAGGCTGCGTCGCCACTCGCGCAGGGTCGAGACCGACCCGCGACGCCTGGCCGGCACGGCCACGGCACATGAGGTCACCCAGACCGCCTCTTCGAAGGCATTGCTACGCCGAGCCACGACACTGCGCCCGTCACTCGATGAGCCGACGCCCTCCGATGTGGGATACCTGCTGGGCCGTTCACGAGGGAAGCAGGTGTGGGCCTCGGTGGAGGACTCGATCCTGCTCATCGGTCCACCCCGCTCCGGCAAAGGCCTGCATGTGGTCATCAACGCCATCCTCGACGCACCCGGAGCCGTCGTCACCACCTCCACGCGTCCGGACAACCTCACCGCGACCCTCCGCGCCCGCCAACGCGAGGGACGGCCGGTGGCGGTGTTCGACCCCCAGCACCTGGCCGAAGGCATCCCTGCCGGGATGCGCTGGTCACCGATTCGCGGCTGCCACGACCCACTCACGGCGATGATCCGCGCCACCGGCCTCGCCTCCGCCACCGGCCTGTCTGCGGGCGGGGTGGAGTCCGGCGGGTTCTGGGAAGGCAAGACCCGCACCGCCCTCCAAGCCTTGCTGCACGCCGCCGCCCTCGACGGACGGCCACCCTCAGAGTTGTTCCGCTGGACCCTCGACCCCACGGCCGCCGCCGAAGCCGTCGCCATCCTCACCAACAGCACCCAGGCGGCGACGGGGTGGGCGGACTCGCTTGGGGCGATGATCGATTCGGACCCCAAGACCCGCGACTCCATCTGGCAGGGCGTGGCGCTGGCCCTCGGTGCCCTGGCTGACCCGCGGGTGCTCGACGCGGTGTCGCCGGGGCCGGGTGAGGACTTCGACCCCGAGACCTTCATCCAAGCCCGCGGCACCCTCTATCTGCTGGCCACCGGGGCGGGGGCCGGCGCATCCGCCGCTCTGGTGGCGGCGTTCGTGGAAGACCTCATCGAAACCGCGCGCCGGATCGCGGCCCGCTCACCCGGCGCCCGTCTCGACCCACCACTGCTGCTGGCACTCGATGAGATCGGCAACCTCGCCCCATTGCCGAGCCTCCCGACGCTGATGGCCGAGGGCGGTGGCACCGGCATCACGACGCTGCCCGTGTTGCAGTCGCTCGCTCAGGCGCGGGAGAAGTGGTCCGACAATGCCGCCGGGGCGATCTGGGACGCCTCCATTGTCAAGGTGATTCTCGGTGGTGCCTCCAACTCCCGCGACCTCCAAGACCTCTCCACCCTCATCGGCGAACGTGACGAGTACACCGACTCGGTGACCCTGGGTGACCACGGCAGCCGATCCAACCAACGCTCGGTCCGCCGAGTCCCGATCCTGCCGCCAGACCGGATCAGGACGCTCCCGTTCGGCACCGGCGTCACGCTCCTACGCAGTGCCCCGCCGATCGTCACCGACCTACGACCCTGGCCCTCTCGTCCTGACGCGGCCGAGTTGACGGCCGACCGGGCAGAGGTCGAGGCACTGCTGCGTGGACCCGGCTCGTAACCGGGGCGGGCGTGGTGCGGCCTGTGCACCTGCCTGACATCAGCGGCTCCGATCGGCGGGGTCGCGTGAGTGTCAGAGGAGAGTCAAATGGCTATCCGCACCCAGGAATCGTTCTCGGGGTTCATCGCCTCAGACCCCCAGCTCAGCCAGACCTCGAAGGGTGATCCTCGGTTCTACGCCCGGGTCGGCAAGGAGCACTTCCGTCGCGAGGACGATGGGTCTTTCACCCAGACCGAGACGACCTATCACCACATGGTGATGTTCGGCCGGTCGGCCGAGCACGCGCATGACCGGTTCGCCAAGGGCGACAACTTCATCGCCGAGGGCTACACCCGCGAGGTCAACTACGAACGCGACGGCCAGGCGGTCGAGAGCGAGGAGTTCGTGGCCAAGAAGATCGGTCACGACACCGCCCGCACCCGCTACGAGGTCGACCGCACCCCACGCCGCGCAGCAGCGGAGCGGGACGCGGCCGCGTTCGAGCCACCGTCCCGGCCCGCCCAGGCACCGCAATCCACGGCCATCGGCCTGTGAACGCCGGGAGCCGAGCATCATGACTGACACCCCCGAGGCCGATCCACCCGGCGCCGACCCAACCAACGGTGAGGGGCCGGAGTTGGATGAGCCGGATGTGTTCGACGGTCCGCCGCGCGTCAGCGACGCCGATGTGCCCGAGACGCCGCACCCGGTGAACTGGAACCTGCTGTCCGCGCATGACCTGGAAACCGAATGGCTCGCGCTGAACCGGTGGGTGGACTGGTTGCGCCACACCTACGGACTTCCCGCCAGCGTGCTGCCGCCGTTCTGGCACCACCACCCCGAACTGGTCTGGGAACTCTCCGCGCTGCACCTGCACTGGCTGGGCGCCTACGACCCCGAGCAGAACGCCTCCGCGGCGATCGGCTGGCACCGCGACTTCGCCGACACCCGCGCCCGCCTCCGGGACTGGGTGGCCGCCTCGGGCACCCGGATCGATCGTGACCGGCCCACCCGGCAGACCACCTGGCCCGGCGAAGAACCCGGACCGCCGGTGGAGGATGTGGTGATCGCCGACCGCGACGCCGAGTTCGTGGAGTTCGTCCAAGCCCAGGTCCGCAGACGCCAGGAGGCCGAGGACGAGTTCTTCGCCAGCCTCGACGACGACCTCGACCTCGATGTTTACCCGACCACCGGGCAGGTGCGGGACTGATGGGCGGCTACGTGAAGAAGACCGACCGGCGCCGCTACGAAGACCGCTCCTTCTCCGTCCGGGCCGTGCACCGGGACCAAGCCGACCTGCACAAGCTCGCCGAGGTGCTGATCCGGCTGACCTTGCAGGAGACCGGCCGCAGCCGCGCCGACCGCCGCGCCGCCGAACCACCGGAGACCTACCGCGACCCAGCCGCAGCCCTCCGCTCAGCGGCGAGTGTCGCAGGCCCGTTGGTAGAATGACACCAGCAAGCCTCGCGTACGCGGGGTGTTGTGGTCCCAAACCTCACCCGCACGGGTGGGCAACACGCACCGTGACCCGGTCGGGTCTCGTCCTACAGCCACACCGATGGCTGCTCTCACGATCAACATCTCCTCCCAGGCGTCTGGGGCGCGAGGGTCGAATCGCGTGAGAGGCAAGGACCCGATGACCACCACTACGACTGCTACCGATCCAGCCGCCAGCCTGATCGACCCGCCCATCAGCACCGCTGTCGCGATCTCCTACCTGCGGGTCTCCACCCGTGAACAGGCTTCCAAGGGCGGCACCGACGAAGGCTTCTCCATCCCCGCGCAACGCGACGCGGTGCGCCGCAAAGCCGACCAGCTCGGCGCGGCGATCGTGGAGGAGTTCGTCGACGCCGGAGCCTCGGCCAAGTCCGCCGACCGGCCCGACCTGATGCGGATGATCCAGTACGTCAAGACCAACAAGGTCGCCTACTGCATCGTCCACAAGGTCGACCGGCTCGCCCGCAACCGCGCCGACGACGTGACCATCCACCTCGCCCTCCAACAGGCCGGGGTCATGCTCGTCTCGGCCACGGAGAACATCGACGAGACCCCGAGCGGGATGCTGCTGCACGGCATCATGTCCACCATCGCGGAGTTCTACTCCCGCAACCTCGCCACCGAGGTCACCAAGGGCATGACCCAGAAGGCCATCAGCGGTGGCACCCTCGGCAAGGCCCCCATCGGCTACCTCAACGTCCGCACCCGCGACGACCAAGGCCGCGAGGTCCGCACCGTCGAACTCGACCCCGAGCGAGCGCCCCTGATCGAGTGGGCGTTCAAGGCCTACGCCTCGGGGAACTGGACCGTCAGCCAGCTCCACGACGAACTCACTTCCCGCGGACTGGTCAGCCTGCCCACCCCGAAGCGGCCATCGAAGCCGCTGGCGGTCTCCTCGGTACATCGCCTGCTGACCAACCCCTACTACAAGGGCGATGTCGTCTACCGCGGCACCCGCTACAAGGGCACCCACCGTGCCCTCGTCCCACCCGAGGTCTGGTACCAGGTCCAGTCCGTGCTCACCGCTCACAAGACCGCCGCCGAAGCCACCCAGGTCCACGACCACTACCTCAAAGGCACCATCCACTGCGGACAATGCGGGTCCCGGCTGATCGTCTCCAACGCCAAGAACCGACACGGCAACGTCTACTGCTACTTCGTGTGCTCCGGCCGGCACTCCAAACGCACCGACTGCACCCGCGGAGCGATCCTGATCGAAGACGTCGAGAAGCTGATCGAGGACTACTACACCCGCGTACAGATCAGCCCCGCCCAGCGCGACGCCCTCTCCGGGATGCTCCACCACGAGTTCGACCGACTCATGGCCGCCGAGACCGACGAACTCGAACGCCTCACCACTCACCGAGACCGGCTCGAACACGAACAAGACCGGCTCATGCAAGCCCACTACGCCGACGCCATCCCGCTGCCCGTCCTCAAACGAGAACAAGACCGCATCCTCGGCGAACTCGACCGCCTCAACCGGCGTATCGACGCCCACCACGGCGACTACGCCGACGCCCGCGCCCACCTCGACGACGCCCTCGGACTCCTGGCTAACTGCGCCGACATCTACCAACGGTGCGACGACGCCAACCGGCGCCTGTGCAACCAAGCCTTCTTCACCAAGGTCTACATCGACGAAGACAACGAACTCCGCGTCGAGAACAACCGGCCCTTCGAGATGCTCCTTGACCCCGAGGTCAACGCCAACGCACTCAACTGGACCCAGAACGGCGACAAGGCCCGAACCCCAGCCAACGATTCCATTGGCAAGGGTTCGAGCCTTGTGCGCGGGGTGGAGCTGAGGGGACTCGAACCCCTGACCCTTTGCATGCCATGCAAATGCGCTACCAGCTGCGCCACAGCCCCAGGCCGTTGCCTTCCGGAACACTATCACAGGCTCGGGATCTCCTCCCTCGCCGCTCCCGTGCTCCCCGGGGCAACGCATTCATCTTAGGCAGGCGTTCCGGGTCCGTGCAAATCGGCCGGACCCGTCGCACCGGGGGCTCCCGCACCCGTCCCGTCCGGGCCCGCGGCGGTTCCGCCGCGGGACGCCGGCCCGAGGTCGACGACGGGGCTGTCGCGCCACAGCCGCTCGAGCGCGTAGAAGGCCCGGTCCTCGTCGTGCTGGACGTGGATGACGACGTCCCCGTAGTCGAGCAGCACCCACCGTCCCTCGGAGCGGCCCTCGCGGCGCAGGGGCCGCAGGTCGAGCTGCTCGATGAGCTTCTCCTCGATCTCGTCCACGACGGCGTTGACGAGCCGCTCGTTGGAGGCCGAGGCCACGAGGAAGGCGTCGGTGATCCCGAGCGCGTCGCTGACGTCGAGGGCCACGATGTCGTGGGCCTGCTTCGCGTCGGCCGCCGAGGCGGCGACGCGCAGGATGGACAGGGACAGGTCGTTGACAGTCAAAGGGGTTCCTTTCCCGGCGGACCGGAGGTGCGGACCCGCGGCGCGGGTCGGTGGGGAGGGTGCGCGGCGCGGGCGGGCCGCGCGGACGGGCGGTGTCAGAGCACGAGGAGCACGAGGACGACGACGAGGGCCGCGACGAGCGCCAGCAGCAGTGCCACGAGCAGGCCCGTGCCGCCGCGGCGGCGGTACTCCCGGACCTCGAGCAGCTCGAGGCCGCCCGCGGTCGAGGCGGGCACGGGCGCCGCGGGCGGCTCCGGCTCCTCCTCGGGCCCGCCGAGCGGATCCGGTCCGGGGGACGCCCCGGGACCGGCTCCCGCGGGGCCGGCGAGCGGCTGGGAGCCGGGGCCCGGCCCGGGGAACCCCTCCGGGCCGGCGGGCTGCTCGGGGCCGGCTGCGGGAGCGTGCGTCCCGGGCGCGGCGGGACCCCCCGTCGGCGGGGCGTCCGCGGAGGGAGCAGACGACGGTGCGGCGACGGCTCCGCCGTCCGTCCCGGCGTCCGCCGGGCGGGTCGGCGCGGGCCGGTCCCCCGCCACCGGGCTGCCGGCGGCGGGGACGTCCTCGGCCGGTCCGGTCGGCAGGATCTCCACGTGCGTCAGCGCGGCGAGCTCCTCGGGGGCGAGCCGGGAGGTGAACAGCCCGGGGTCCACGCGCACGGGGTCGTGGGCCCCGGGATCGGCCGGGCCGCCCGGGGCGCCGGGGAAGACCACGGTGATCCGGTCCCGCTCCTCCCCCGGCTCCTCCGCCGTCGGGGCCGCCGGGCCGGTGGGAGGGGCCTCCGGCCCGTCGACGCCCTCGAGCAGCGGGCCGCGGCCCGATCCACCGGCCGGAGCCCCGGGCGCGTCGACGCCCTCGAGCAGGGGTCCGGTCCCGCCCGCACCGCCCTGGGCGGGGCCCTCGTCGGTGCCGCGGTCGTCCGGGTCCGTGCCCTGGACGGGGGTGTTCGCCGCGGCCGCCGCGGCGGCGAGGGCCGTGAAGCGCTGCTGCTTCTCCAGCATGCGGCGCTGCTCGGGGTCCGCGCCGTGCTCGTCGAGCTCGCGGGCACGCTCGGCCAGCTCGCGCTGGAGGCGTGCGAGCCGGCGCGGGCCCAGGGGCTTGGCCGGGCGCACCGGCACGGCGTCCTCGCCCAGGTCGATGACGGGGGCCGGACCGGCCACGGGGGTGGTGTCCTCCGGGGCCGGGGCGGCGGGCACGTCGCGCGCGGCGGTCGTCGTCCCGGCCGCGACGTCCGGCTCCGGCGCCGCCGGCGATCCGGCGCCGGGCGCGTCCGGGGCGGGGGCCGCAGGAACGCCGGGGTCCTCGGCGGGCACCGCCGCGGCGGCGCCGCCGGGCCCGGGCCCCGTTGATGCGGGGACCGTGCCTCCCGGCGCGGGGACGGGGGTGTCCCCGGCCGTGCCGGGCTCCGGGGGGCCGGCGGCGTCCGGGCCGCGGCGGGCGTCGTCGTCGGGCGCTCCCCGTGCGGGCCTCACGCCGTGCTCCCGCGGGCCGGGAGGGGTGCGCCCACCGGGCGCGCCCCGGAGCCGTCCGTGCTCGCGGACCCGTCCTCGTCGTCGAGGTAGAGCCCGTACTTGCCGATGTACTGCACCACGCCGTCGGGCACGAGGTACCAGACGGGCTGGTGACGGGCCACGCGGGTGCGGCAGTCGGTCGAGGAGATCGCCATTGCCGGGACCTCGAGCAGCGTCACCCCGCTCGAGCCCACCGGTGCCGCCAGCTCGTGGCCGGGGCGGGTGACCCCCACGAAGTGGGCGAGCTCCCACAGCTCCTCGGCACCCTTCCACGTGATGATCTCCGCCATCGCGTCCGCGCCCGTGATGAAGAACAGGTCCGCCTCGGGCCGCAGCCGGCGCAGGTCCCGCAGGGTGTCGATCGTGAAGGTCGGGCCCTCGCGCTCGATGTCCACGCGGCTGACGGTGAAGCGGGGGTTCGACGCGGTCGCGATGACCGTCATGAGGTAGCGGTGCTCCGCGGGGCTGACCCGCTTGTGGGACTTCTGCCACGGGTGACCGGTGGGGACGAAGACGACCTCGTCGAGGTCGAACTCCCCCGCGACCTCGGAGGCCGCCACCAGGTGACCGTGGTGGATGGGGTCGAAGGTCCCGCCCATGACCCCCAGCCGGGTCCGGCCGGGGGTGCGGGGCGGGATCGAGGTCCCCGTCGCGGGCAGCTCGCGGCTGGGTGCGGCGTCCTGGGAGGCGGTCGTCACGGGGCGGGCGTCTCCGGGCTCAGGCGTGGCGCTTGGCGTGGTACTCGTCGAGCATGGCCTGCTCCTCGGCGGGCAGCGCCGCGGGGTCCGCGTGCTGGCCGGCCTCGGGGCTCAGCGACCGGTTGCTGTAGGAGAGGGTCACCACGAACAGCGTCAGGAGGAGCGCGAAGGTGCCGAGCCCCCAGACCTCCGGGGGGATGCCGGCCTCGGCGGCTCCGTGGCCGGCCTCCTCGGTGGCGGCCAGGACGGTGGTGGCGATCTGCTGCAGCATGGGTTTCCCTTCTGGTGCCGCCGGGACGGCAGGTGGTCGGTGGGCGGGCCGCGCCCACCGCGGTCGGCGGGCCCGGACGGTTCACATCGTACTGAATCCGCCGCGGGCCCGCGCCGACCGGGTCAGGGGCGGACGTGCCCGTCGCCCTGGACGATCCACTTGGTGGTCGTCAGCTCCTCGAGGCCCATCGGGCCGCGGGCGTGCATCTTCTGCGTGGAGATCCCGACCTCCGCGCCCAGGCCGAGCTGCTGGCCGTCGGTGAAGCGGGTCGAGGCGTTGACCATGACCGCCGCGGCGTCGATCTCGGCCACGAAGCGCTCGGCGTGGGCGAGGTCGTTGGTCACGATCGCCTCGGTGTGCCGGGTGGACCACCGGTCGATGTGGGCGAGGGCCTCGTCGAGGTCGTCGACGACCTTCACGGCGAGGTCCATGGACAGGTACTCCGTGCCCCAGTCCTCCTCCGTGGCGCGCACGTGGCGGTCGCTGCCCGGGGGCAGCAGCTGCTCGGCGCGCTCGTCGACGTGCAGGGTGACCCCGGCGCGGTCCAGGGCGGAGAGCACGGCCGCGCCGTGCTCGAATCCGCTGTGCAGCAGCAGGGTCTCGGTCGTGTTGCAGGTGCTGGTGCGGTGCGTCTTGGCGTTGACGACCACGTCCACGGCCATCTGCTTCGGGGCGGTGGCGTCGACGAACAGGTGCACGTTGCCCTCGCCCGTCTCGATCACGGGGACCTTGGCGTTCTGGACGACGGACTGGATCAGCCCGTGCCCGCCGCGCGGGATGAGGACGTCCACCTTGCCGCGGGCGCCCATGAGGGCGTTGGCGCCCTCGCGGCCGTACTCGTCGACGCTCTGCACGAGGTCCACGGGCAGCTTCACGTCGGCGAGGGCGTCGCGGATGACGCCCACGAGCGCGCGGTTGCTCTCCTCGGCGGCCGAGCCGCCGCGCAGGAGCACCGCGTTGCCGGACTTCAGGGCGATCCCGGCGATGTCGACGGTCACGTTCGGGCGGGCCTCGTAGATGGCCCCGACCACGCCCAGGGGCACCCGCACCTGGCGCATGCGCAGCCCGTTGGGCAGGGTGCGCCCGCGCACGACCCCGCCCACGGGGTCGGGCAGTGCGGCGAGCTCGCGCAGGCTGTCGGCGAGGGCGCTCACCCGGCCGGCGTCGAGCTTGAGGCGGTCGAGCAGGGCCTCGGAGACGCCGTTGACGCGGCCGCGCTCGAGGTCCTTGGCGTTGGCGGCCAGCACGATCTCCTGCTTGCGCTCGATCCGGTCCGCCATGGCGTGCAGGGCACGGTCCTTCCAGGCCCGCGTGGCGCGGGCGAGGACCTTGGCGGAGGTCCGGGAGTCGTCGGCCATGGCCGAGACCCCGGCGACGGGGTCCTCCCCGAAGGTCGCGACGACCCCGGTGTCCGAGACGATCGCCTTGCCGCTGCGCTCGTCCCGCTCGTTGGTGGCTTCGGTCTGCTGTGCGGCGGAAGTCATTTCTTCAGCTTAGTCCGTGCGCCGCGCGGGCGCAGGACCACGAGGTTGTTCACGTGGACGAGCTCGCGGCTGTAGTCCTCGCCCAGCTCCTCGGCCAGCACGGAGGTCTTCTTCCCGAGCATGGGCGGGATCTCCTCCGAGGAGTAGTTGCACAGCCCGTGGGCGATGTCCCGGCCCTTCTGGTCGCGCATCACCACGGGGTCGCCCGCCTCGAAGCTGCCGGTGACGTCGGTGACGCCGGCGGCCAGCAGGGAGTTGCGGTGGCGGATGGCCTTCACGGCGCCGTCGTCGAGGGTCAGGGAGCCCTGGATGTCGGCGAGGTGGGCCAGCCACAGCAGCCGGACGTTGCGCCGCCCGCCGGTGGTGGCGAACCACGTGCCGACGTCCTCCCCGGCCAGGGCCGCGTCGATCTTCTGCGCGGAGGTCACCAGGGCGGGGATGCCGGAGGCCGCGGCGATGCGGGCGGCCTGCACCTTGGTGACCATGCCGCCGGAGCCCACCCCGGCCCGGCCCACGGAGCCGATCTGCACGCCCTCGAGGTCCTTGAGCGGGTCCTCGACCACGGGGATCCGCTCGCCGCCCTTGCGCGGGTCCTTCGTGTAGAGGGCGTCGACGTCGGAGAGCAGCAGCAGGACGTCGGCCTTGATGAGGTGGGCGATCAGCGCCGCGATGCGGTCGTTGTCGCCGAACTTGATCTCGGCGCTGGAGACCGCGTCGTTCTCGTTGACGATGGGCAGCACCCCGAAGTCGAGCAGCTGCTCGATCTGGCGGTGGGTGTTCTGGTAGTGCGTGCGGCGCATCAGGTCCTCGGCGGTGACCAGCACCTGCCCCACGGTCACGCCGTAGCGGGCGAAGGACTCGATGTAGCGGCCCATCAGCAGCCCCTGGCCCACGGCGGCCGCCGCCTGCTTGCCCGCCAGGTTCTTCGGCCGCCGGGACAGGCCCAGGGGCGCCAGGCCCGCGGTGATCGCGCCGGAGGAGACGAAGACCAGCTCGATCCCCCGCGACTTCGCCCCGCCGAGGGCGTCGACGATCGTGCGGACCGCCTGCTCGTCGATGGAGCTCTCGATCGAGGTCAACGACGACGAGCCGACCTTCACGACCACCCGGTGGGCCCGTGGGATGTCCTCCCGGCGGTGCACGGGGCTGCGGCGGTTCTTCCCCCGGTTCTCGGCGCTGAGCTGGATCGCGGACTTCTCCGCGACCTCCTCCAGCTGCTCGACGTCGATCGCGTGCTCCTGCGTGTTCTCGCTCATCCTCTGGGTCGTCCTTCGGTCTCGGGGCGCCGTTCGGTGCTCGGGCTGGTCGGTGGATCGGGTGGGTTCGGGCGGAGGGTGCGGGCCGCGGGCCGTGCCGCTGATCCGGAAGTGTACGGGGCGTGCGCCCGCCGCGGGGCCCGGCGCGACGGGCCCCCGGCCCGCCGCGGGACGGGCGGCGGCGGACAGAGGTCGCACCGGCGTGCGGGGGCCGCCCGCGGCGCCGCACCGCGCGACGGGTCCTCCGGCCGGAGGGCCCGGGCCGGGGTCAGGCGCCGGGCTCCTCGTCCGGGGCCTGCGGGGCGGCGCCGCGGCGGGCCTGCACGGACTCCGTCCAGACCCCGGCGAGGCGCTCCTCCTCGAGCTCGGCGCGCGCGGCCGCCTTGGCGTCCCTGCGCTCCTGGTGCTCGCGGCGCTTCTGCTCGCGGGTGGGCCGGTCGAACTCGGCCAGGCGCAGGTCGGTGCCGCGCGGCCCGCCGAGCAGCTCCGCGCCGCCGACCATGGTGGGCTCCCAGTCGAAGACCACGCCGTTGTCCTCGGGGCCGATCAGCACGGCGTCGCCCGGGCGGGCGCCCTGGCGGAACAGCTCGTCCTCGACGCCGAGCTTGGCCAGCCGGTCGGCGAGGTAGCCCACGGCCTCCTCGTTGTTGAAGTCGGTCTGCTGGATCCAGCGCTCGGGCTTGTCCCCGCGCACGTGCCACAGCGGCTCGAGGTTGCGCTCCTCGCGGGTGATGGTGAAACCGGGCCCGCGCACCCCCTTGGGCCGCAGGACCACGCGGGGGGCCTCCTGGACGGCCGGCCGGGCGGCGCGCGCCTCGGCGACGACCTCGGCCATGGCGAAGGTCAGCGCGCGCAGGCCCTCGTGGGAGGCGGTGGAGATCTCGAAGACCCGGTAGCCGCGGGACTCGAGCTCGGGGCGGACGAACTCGGCCAGCTCGCGGGCCTCGGGCACGTCCACCTTGTTCAGCGCGACGAGCCGCGGGCGCTCGGTGAGCGGGACGGCTCCCCCGCCGTCGAGGGCGTCGTCCACGGCGTAGGCGGCCAGCTCCGCCTCGATCGTCTCGAGGTCGGTGACCGGGTCGCGGCCGGGCTCGAGGGTCGCGCAGTCGAGCACGTGCACGAGGGCCGCGCAGCGCTCGACGTGGCGGAGGAACTCCAGCCCGAGGCCCCGCCCCTCCGAGGCGCCGGGGATCAGCCCGGGGACGTCGGCGACCGTGTAGCGCACGTCCCCGGCCTGGACGACGCCGAGGTTGGGCACGAGGGTGGTGAAGGGGTAGTCGGCGATCTTGGGGCGGGCGGCGCTGACGGCCGCCACGAGGCTGGACTTGCCCGCGGAGGGGTAGCCGACGAGGGCGACGTCCGCGATGGACTTCAGCTCGAGCACGATGTCCCGGGAGGACCCGGGGATGCCCAGGAGGGCGAAGCCGGGGGCCTTGCGCTTGACGGAGGCCAGCGCGGCGTTGCCCAGCCCGCCCTGCCCCCCGGCCGCGGCCACGAACTCGGCGCCCTCGCCGACCAGGTCGGCCAGGACGTTGCCCTCGGAGTCCTTCACGACCGTGCCGTCGGGCACCGAGAGCACGAGGTCCTCGCCGCGGTGGCCGTGGCGCAGGTCGCCCTTGCCGGGGCCGCCGTTCTGCGCGGCGCGGTGCGGGGCGTGGTGGTAGTTGAGCAGGGTGGTGGTCTGCCCGTCGACGCGCAGCACCACGTCCCCGCCGTCGCCCCCGTTGCCCCCGTCGGGGCCGCCGAGCGGCTTGAACTTCTCGCGGCGCACGGACACGCAGCCGTGCCCGCCGTTGCCGCCGGAGACGTGCAGGACGACGCGGTCGACGAAACTGGCCACGGGAACTCCTCGGTGTCGTGGGCCCGCGGGAGGGGCCGCTTAAAACTGTAGAGGGCGGGCGCTGGAAGCACCCACCCTCTACGGCATCAGGCATGGGTGGTGCGGACGGTGCCCGCACCGGGGCCGGCGGGGCCGGCCCGGGGACTACTCGGCGGCAGCCTGGATGTTGACGACCTTCCGGCCCCGGCGGGTGCCGAACTCGACCTGGCCGGCGGCCAGGGCGAACAGGGTGTCGTCCCCGCCGCGGCCGACGTTCTGGCCGGGGTGGAAGTGGGTGCCGCGCTGGCGGACGAGGATCTCGCCGGCGTTGACGGTCTGGCCGCCGAAGCGCTTCACGCCGAGGTACTGCGCGTTGGAGTCGCGGCCGTTGCGGGTGGAGCTCGCGCCCTTCTTGTGTGCCATGGGGTGTGCCTACCTTCGTGTCAGGACTGGCGTCTGCTGTCGGATGAGGGGACCGGGACGGTCAGGCGTCGATGCCGGTCACCTTGACGGTGGTCAGCTCGGCGCGGAAGCCCTGGCGCTTCTTGTAGCCGGTCTTGTTCTTGAACTTCTGGATGGAGATCTTGGGACCGCGCAGGTCCTCGACGATCTCGGCCGTGACCTTGACGTTGGCCAGGGTCCCGGCGTCGGAGGTCACCTTGTCCCCGTCGACCAGCAGCAGGGCAGGAAGCTGGATGGTGCTGCCTGCACCGCCGGCGACGCGGTCAAGGGTAACGAGGTCTCCGACGGAGACCTTTTCCTGGCGGCCGCCAGCGCGGACAATCGCGTACACCACTTGGGAACTCACTTCTCTCGACGTCTTTGATGGAACAGTTCGGGTCGAGCGCACACCTGACAGGACCAACGACGTTGAGACGAGCCGCCGGTGACCGGGCCGTGGGACCGAGCCGTGGTCAGCGCAGGGTCGCCGCAATTTCAGGAACTGCACCCGCATGTGCCGCCGGGCGGGGCGTCCGGAGTCGAACGCGCGCGCACCAGGCATGGCACCGAGGGTCAAGACTACTCGATCGCGCCAACCCGCGGCAAACGACCCGCCGCCCCGGCCCCGGCACGCCCCTGTCCGCCCGGCCCGGCGGCGGTGCCGGCGAGCGGCGGTTCGAGGGGTGCCGCGAAGAAGTCCCGCTCGAGCGCGCACGCCTCCAGGAACGCCTCCCGCATCCGCTCGCGCAGCGCCGGGGAGGCCTCCCGGGCCGCCTCGTCGAGCAGCCGGCGGGCCGTGCGGGTGGCCTCCTGGAAGCCCTCGTCGGCGTAGGTGGCCAGCCAGTCCGCGTACGGGTGCTCGGCGTGCCCGGCGGCCTCGGCCAGCCCCTGGAGGTGGCGTCCGACCTCCGCGTAGACCCAGTAGCACGGCAGCACCGCGGCCAGGCCCACCGGGTACGGCTCGGCGGCCGTGGCCGCCAGCAGGAACGCGGTGTACCGGCGGGTGGTCGGCCCGGCGGCGGCGGGGCGCTCCCGCCCGGCCTGGCGCAGCCGGGCCCGGTGCAGCTGCGCCTCCGTCTCGGTGCAGCTCAGCGAGCCCGCGGCGAAGAACCGCCGGGAGGCCTCGTCCGGGGCGCGCGCCGCCAGCTGGGCCAGCGCCCGGCCGTAGTGCTCCAGGTACTGCAGGTCCTGGTCGAGGTAGGCCAGGAACGGCTCCGGCGCGAGCCGGCCGTCGCCGAGCCGGCGCACGAACTCCAGCTCCTCGATCTGCCGGCGCACCCCGGCGGAGTCGGCCCACAGCTCCTCGCTGAACCGCTCCGGTGCCGTGCCCCAGGACGCGAGGGCGTCCTGGACGTGGTGGAAGTGGTGGACCGGTCCGCTGCCGCCGCCCACCTCGAGCCCGTCGGCCTCCGCCAGCGCGCCGCGCAGCCACTCGCGGGCGATCCGCAGGCTCGTCGGCCAGTCCCCGTGCCGCACCTGGAGGGTGGCCAGGGCCGAGGAGAGGGAGCAGCCGGTGCCGTGGGAGTTGGCCGTGGGCACGCGGGCGCCGTCGAGGGCCACGAGGGGCTCCGGCGAGCCGGGCCCCACGAGGGCGTCCGGGGTCCGGTCCCCGGCGAGGTGCCCGCCCTTGACGAGTACGAGCACGTCGTGGGTCCGGGCCACGCGGTGGCCCTGCGCGAGCGCGGCGGTCCACGACGGGGCCGGGTCCTCCCCCGCCAGCACGGCCAGCTCCTGCAGGTTGGGGGTGACGAGGTCGGCGAGCCCGAGCACGGCGCGCAGGGCGTCCTCGGCGTCGGGCTCGAGCAGGCGCCCGCCGCTGGTGGCGACCATGACCGGGTCGAGCACCACGACCGGCAGACGGTGCTGCGCCAGCCACCGGGCGACGGCCTCGATCACGGGCACCGAGCCGAGCATGCCGATCTTCACGGCGTCGACCACGACGTCGTCGCTGACCGCCTCCAGCTGGGCGGTGAGGACCTCGGCGGGCGGGACGTGCACCGAGCGCACGCCGAGGGTGTTCTGCACGACGACGGCGGTCACGGCGCTCATCCCGTAGCCGCCCATCGCGGCGATCGACTTCAGGTCCGCGTGCTGGCCCGCCCCGCCGGTGGGGTCGGTGCCGGCCACGGCCAGGACGCGGGGCACGCGCGCGCTCACCGGGCCCCCTCCCCCGCGGCGGGGCCGGCGGCGGCCGGTTCCGGCGGCCCGTCCGGCCCGGCGCCCGGCGCGCGGCCGGACGCGGTGAAGGCCCGCACGTAGCGGGCGGCCGCGGCGGCGGGGTCCGGGGCGGCGCAGATCCCCGAGACCACCGCGAGCCCGGCGGCCCCGGCGGTGCGCAGCGGGGCGGCGTCCTCGACGCGCACCCCGCCGATGGCCAGGCACGGCAGGCCCGTGCGGGCGGCGGCGCGGGCGAAGCCTTCGACCCCGAGCGGCGCGGGGTGGTCGGGCTTGGTGCGCGTGGCGTGCACGGCGCCCACGCCGAGGTAGTCCACGGTGCCCGGGGGCAGCGCCGAGGCGGCGGCCAGCTCCCCGGCCGAGGCCGCGCTCAGGCCCAGGACCGCGTCCGGGCCCACGACGCGGCGGGCGAGTTCGACGGGCAGGTCGGCCTGCCCCACGTGCACCCCCGCCACGGGGGCCCCCGCGGCCCGGGCCGCGAGGTAGACGTCGGCGCGGTCGTCGACGAGCACGGGCACCGCACGGCCCACGCGCTCGGCCACGGCCACGAGCAGGGCCGTGAGCTCGCGGGCGGAGGCGTGCTTGTCCCGGACCTGGACCATGCCGGCGCCACCGGCCACGGCGGCCGCGACGACGTCGGGGACCTGGCGCGGGGCGCTGAGGGCGGTGTCGGTCACGAGGTGCAGGACGAGGGCCGCGGGGTCGAGGCGGGCGCTCACCGGTCGTCCTCCTCGCGCACGAGCCGGGCCCGGGCGGCGACCTGCTCCGGGGTGATCCCGTGCAGCCGGTCCAGCAGGGCCACGGCGAAGGAGCCCGGCCCCCCGGCGGCGCCCGCGGCGTCCTCGGCGGCCAGGGTGTAGACGGTGGTGGCCGCGACGGCCGCGGCCGCCGGATCCTCCGCCACGGCGGTGAACGCGGCCGTCAGGGCCCCGAGGGCGCAGCCGCCGCCGGTGATGCGGGTCAGCAGCGCGCTCCCGTGGGGGACGCGCACGACCGTCCCGCCGGCGGAGCGCACCAGGTCCACGGGTCCGGACACGGCGACCGCGCACCCGGCCCGTGCGGCCAGCTCGGCGGCGGCACCGCGCGCCGCGTCGACGTCGTCGGTGGCGTCCGTGCCGCGGCCGCCGGCGCCGCCGGCGAGGCCGATCACCTCGGACGCGTTGCCGCGCACCACCGCCGGGCGGAAGGCGAGCAGGTCGCGGGCGAGGGCGGTGCGCACGGGCAGCGCGCCGACGGCCACCGGGTCCAGCACCCAGGGCCGGCCCGCGCGGGAGCGGGCGCCGACGGCCTCGTAGGCCGCCCCGCGCTGCTCGGCGGAGGGCGTGCCGGTGTTCACGAGCAGCCCGTCGGCGAGCTCGGCGAACACCCCGCCCTCTCCCTGGATGTCGGTCATCGCCGGGGACGCGCCCACGGCGAGCAGGACGTTGGCGGTGACGTTGGCGACCACCGTGTTGGTGATGCACTGCACGAGCGGGGCGGCCGTGCGCAGCCGCTCGAGGGCCGCGGCGGCGGCCTCGGCGAGGGCGGGGTCCGGGGGCGCGGCGCTCCCGGGCCGCGGCGGGGAGGTGGAGACGGCATCGCGCATTGCGACATCCCTTCGCTAGTACTGACTAGATCAGGTTCGACGGGTGTGATCTCAGCCGCTGCTCGCGGCACCCCGTGTCACGTGGTCCTGCCAGTCTAGCCATCCGTGCGGCGCGGGGCCCGGCGGGTCCGGACCGGTGCGGCGTGCCCGGCGCGGGGCCCGGCGGTTCGGCGGTCGGGGCGGGGACGGCCCCGGTCGGTAGGCTGCCCCGGCCGCCCGGACGGGGTCCGTGCGCGGTCCCCGCGCCGGGACCGGGACGGGGAAGGACCCCGGCCGCGCGGGCCGGGGTCCTTCCGGGTGCTGCAGGGTCGGGCGCCGGGGCTCAGCCCTCGCCGGCGGGACGGCCGCTGGTGAGGTCCTCGGCCTTGACGCCGACGCCCACGATGGTCGGGGCACCGGAGCCCTGCGGGCGCTCCTGCCCGGCGGGCCGGGCGGGCAGCTTCGCGACGTGGCGGGCGCCCTCGGCGGCCGCGGCCTCCTCGGCGGTGACCGTCGCCTCGCCCGCCCGTCCGGCCGGGGCGCTGGCCCGGCGGGAACGACGACGGGGCCGTGCGGGCTCCTCCGGGCGGGCCGGCTCCTCCTGCCGCGGCTGCTCCGCCTGGCGGGGCTGCTCCGCCCGGCGGGCGGGCTTCTCCCGCGGGGCGCGCTCCTGCCGCGGGGCGCGCTCCTGCCGCGGGGCCGGCTCGGGCTCGGGGGCACGGCGCGCCGGGGTCTCGGCCTGCGCGTCCGCCGGGGCACCGAAGGCGTCGGCCAGGGAGTCCAGCGTCAGCCGGGCGCCCTCCGCAGGGCGCCCGGGCTGCTCGCCGGCCGCGGCGTGGCCCTGCGGGAGCTCGATGACCTCGCCCTTGATCGTCAGGCGCGACGCGGCGCCGTCCTGCTGCTCGGGCGCGGCCCCGCGGTCCTGACCGCGGTCCTCGCCACGGTCCCCGGCGCGCTCGCCGCCACGGTCCTCGCCGCGGGGCTCCTCGCGGTCCCCGGGCTCCGGCCGCTGCGCGGACTCGCCGCCCTGGCCCCGGTTGCGGCTGCGCTTGCCGCGCCGCTTCTTGCGGGAGCGTCCGGACCCCTCCGAGCGGCCCTCGCCCTCCTCGCCCCGGGCCCCCTCCGCCGCGGGAGCCGTTCCGGCCGCCGCGTCCTCGGCGGCGGTCTCGGCCGGCACCTCGTGGTGGGTGGCGGCGGCGATGGTCGCGAACGCGGTGCGGGCCGCCTCGGCCTTCGCCTTCTCCGCGGGATCCGCCTCGGCCGGGCGGGCCTCGGCCCGCGGCGGCTGCTCGGCGCCGCCGCGGCGGCTGCGCTTGCGCTCGGTGCGGTTCGGGCGCTGCTCGCGGGACTCGGAGCCGGACCCGCCGGCGCGGCCCTCGAGCGGGTGGTCGTGGACGACGACCCCGCGGCCGGCGCAGTGCTCGCACGGCTCCGAGAAGACCTCGAGCAGGCCCGTGCCCATGCGCTTGCGGGTCATCTGCACGAGGCCCAGCGAGGTGACCTCGGCGACCTGGTGCTTGGTGCGGTCGCGCCCCAGGCACTCGACGAGGCGCCGGAGCACGAGGTCGCGGTTGGACTCGAGGACCATGTCGATGAAGTCGATGACGATGATCCCGCCGATGTCGCGCAGGCGCAGCTGCCGCACGATCTCCTCGGCTGCCTCGAGGTTGTTCTTGGTGACGGTCTCCTCGAGGTTGCCGCCGGAGCCGGTGAACTTGCCCGTGTTGACGTCGACGACGGTCATCGCCTCGGTGCGGTCGATCACGAGCGAGCCGCCCGAGGGGAGGTAGACCTTGCGGTCCAGCGCCTTCTGGATCTGCTCCTCCACCCGGTAGTGCACGAACAGGTCCTCGTCCTCGTCCCAGCGCTTGAGCCGGTCCAGGAGGTCCGGGGCCACGTAGGTCACGTAGGCCTCGATGTTGTCCCAGGCCTCCTCGCCCTGGACGACCATCGTCGTGAAGTCCTCGTTGAACACGTCCCGGACGGTCTTGATGGTCAGGTCCGGCTCCGCGTAGAGCATCTCGGGGGCGAGGGTCTTGGAGGAGCCCGCCCGCTCCTGGATCTGCTCCCACTGCGCCCGCAGCCGGTTGATGTCGTGGGTGAGCTCCTCCTCGGAGGCGCCCTCGGCCGCGGTGCGCACGATCACCCCGGCGCCGTCCGGCAGCCGGTCCTTGAGGATCTTCTTCAGCCGGTTGCGCTCGACGTCGGGCAGCTTGCGGGAGATGCCGGTCATCGACCCGCCGGGCACGTAGACGAGGTAGCGCCCGGGCAGGGAGATCTGGCTCGTGAGCCGCGCGCCCTTGTGCCCGACCGGGTCCTTGGTGACCTGCACGAGCACCGAGTCCCCGGACTTCAGGGCGTTCTCGATCCGGCGCGGGCCGCCCTCGAGGCGCGACGCGTCCCAGTTGACCTCGCCGGCGTAGAGCACGGCGTTGCGGCCCCGTCCGATGTCGATGAACGCGGCCTCCATGGAGGGCAGCACGTTCTGGACCTTGCCGACGTAGACGTTGCCGATCAGGGAGTCCTGCTGCGTGTGGGAGACGAAGTGCTCGGCGAGCACCCCGTCCTCGAGCACGCCGATCTGGATCCGGTTGTCCTTCTGGCGCACGAGCATCTGCCGCTCGACCGACTCGCGCCGGGCGAGGAACTCGGCTTCGGTGATCACCTGGCGCCGGCGGCCCGTCTGGCGGGACTCGCGGCGGCGCTGCTTCTTGGCCTCGAGGCGGGTGGAGCCCTTCACGGCCACGACCTGGTCGGGCCCGGCCGGTTCCGCGCCGCGCGGGGCGCGCACGCGGGTGACGGTGTTGGGCGGGTCGTCGTCGCTGCCGCCCACGAGCTCCATGTCGACGTCCCCGCGGCGGCGCCGGCGCCGCCGCCGGCTCGTGACGGGTCCGTCGGGCTGCTCCCCGCCCTCGTCCTCGGCCTCGGCGGTCTCGGCGTCCACGCCGTCGCCCTGGTCCTCGAACGAGGCCTCCTCCTCGCGGTGGCGGCGGGCCTCCCGGCGGCGGGCCGCCCGGGCCTCCGCCGCCTGCCGGATCTGGTCCAGGTCCGGGGCGTGGAACATGATCGAGGTGGCCGTGACGGCCGAGCTCAGGGCGGTCAGGGGATCCTCGTCCTGCTCGGGCTCCGGCGCCCCGGGCTCCTGCTCCGGGACCGGCCGCTGCGCGGCGGTCCCGTCGGCGTCCGCGGGCTGCGCGGCGTGCCGGTCGGTGTCCGGCCGCTGCGCAGCCGTCCCGTCGGCGTCCCGGTGCGGGGCATCCGTCGTCCCGGGCTCCTGCTCGGCGTCCGGTTCCGCGTCCTGCGGTCCGGTGCCGCTCCGCTCCGGGGCGTCCGGCTGACGGTCACCGGGGGTGCTGCGCGGACCCTCGTCGGCTGCCTGGCCTGCGGGCTCGAGGTCCTCCGCCGCCTCCTCGGCCCCGGGCGTGCCCGGCGCCGGGTGCTCGGGCGCGGCCTCCTCCTGCGCGGCGGCCAGCGGTTCGGGCTCGCCCGGCAGGGCCGTGCCGGGGGCGACGTCGAGGACGTCGGTCTCGGTCCGCGCCGCGCCGGTCCCCTGCGGTGCCGGGGCGTCCGGCTCCTGTGCGTCCGGCTCCTGCGCGGCCGGGGCCGCGGCGGCCTGCGCCGCTGCGGCCTCGGCGCCGGCCGCTACGGGCTCCGCGCCGGTCGCGGCGGTCTCCGTGGCGGGCCCCGCTCCGGCGGCCTCCACGGCCGCACCCCCGTGACCGGCGGTGCCGGTGTCCGGAGCTGCGGCGGCGCCGTTCGCCGGGTCCTCGTGCGCCGCGGGCCCGGCTACGGGGGCCTCCTGCGCGGGGCTTCCCGCCGCGGGGTTCTCGGCCGCTCCGATCGCGGGGGCGTCCTGCCCGACGGGCTCGGCCGCGGGGGCCTCCTGCCCGGGGCTTCCCGCCGCGGGGGTCTCGGCCGCTCCGGTCGCGGGGGCCTCCTCCTCACCGGGACCGGTGGCCGGGGCCTCCTGTGCGCCGGCGGGCGGCTGCTGGCCGCGGGCCTCGTTGTGTGCGTGCTGCTGACCGGGTTCCAGGGCGTCCTGGGCCCCGGCCGGGTTCACCTGTTCGGCATCCATGTGCGAAATGTGCTCCTGCCGCGGTCCGCCGTCCGTACCCGGTGCCCGCAGCGGCTTGGTCGGCTTCGCCGGTGCGGTGCACGCGGCGGCCGGAAGTCCTGTGCGTACCCGCCGCGTCCCGCACGCCACGCGAACGGGCGGGGACGGCGACGAGCCAGTCCGCGGCTCCGAGCCGCTGCTCGCGAGGGCAGCGGTCTTGGGGCCGGCGGGGACGCGCTCAATCCGATGAGAGCCGCGGGTCCTGCGCCGGCGGTCGGAGGCCGACTGGGCCGCGTCCCGCGTACGGGCGGGTGCGACCGTGGCCATTGTCGCACAGTCGTCCTGCGCCCGGCCGGATTGTGGCGTCCGACCGGCGCCGACGCCCGGTCCCGGGCGGTGGCCGGCGGTCCCTCCGGGTGCCGGGAGCCCGGGGAGCCGGCCCGTCGCGGGGGCCCATCGCCTAGGATCGGGGCGTGACCTCGACGACGTCCTCCCTCGACGACTTCCCCGGCACCGCCCCCGCCCCGGCGGTGCGCCCGGACCGGCGCTGGGCGGGGGTGGCCCTGGCCGCCGCGGTGCTCGGCTTCTACGGCGCAGCCACGCTCGTCTACGAGCGGCTCCAGCTGTTCCTCGACGCCGGTCACCGCACCAGCTGCGACATCAACTCCTGGCTGTCCTGCGGGACGGTCATGCGCACCCCGCAGGCGGAGGCCTTCGGCTTCCCGAACCCCTTCATCGGCATCGTCGCCTACGCCGTCGTGGCGGTGATCGCCGCCGCGGTGCTCGCGGGCGCCCGGTTCGCCGCCTGGTACTGGTGGTGCGTGCAGATCGGCGTGACCCTCGGCTGGGCCTTCGTGCTGTGGCTGTGGTGGCAGACCACGTTCGAGATCAACGCCCTGTGCCTGTACTGCATGCTCGTGTGGGTCGTGCAGACGGTGCTGTTCGCCCACACCACCGCCCGCAACCTCGAGGCGGGCGTGCTCCCCGCCCCCGCGGCCCTGCGCCGGGCCGGCGGCGCGTGGGCCTGGTTCGCGAGCGCGGTGCTGCTCGTGCTGGTCTTCGGGACGGTCTTCGTCCGCTTCGCCGGGGTGATCCTGCCCGCCTGACCCTGCGGCCCCGACGACGAACGGCCCGCGGCTCCCGGTCGGGGAGCGGCGGGCCGTTCGTCGTCGGCGGGGGCTCAGCCGAACCAGATGCCGATCTCGCGCTCGGCCGACTCCGGGGAGTCCGAGCCGTGGACGATGTTCTGCTGCACCGTCCCGCCCCAGTCGCGGCCGAGGTCGCCGCGGATCGTGCCCGGGGCGGCGGTGGTCGGCTCGGTGGTGCCGGCCAGCGAGCGGAAGCCCTCGATCACCCGGTCGCCCTCGACGACGGCGGCGACCACGGGCCCGCTGCGCATGAACTCCACGAGGGGGGCGAAGAACGGCTTGCCGCGGTGCTCCTCGTAGTGGCGCTCGAGCAGCTCCTGCTCGGGGTGGACGAGCCTGAGCTCCGCCAGCCGGTAGCCCTTGGCCTCGATGCGCGCGAGCACCTGGCCGGTGAGGCCGCGGGTCACGCCGTCGGGCTTGACGAGGACGAGGGTGCGTTCCGTGGTCATGGAGGTCCTTCCGAGAGGGGTGCGGTCGTGTCCCGGTCAGCCTATCCGGCGGGGTGCTCGCGCTCCCACCGGGCCTGCGCGGCGTCCCGGGCGGCGTTCTCCCGGTCCAGGCGCGCCCCGGTGCGCACGGCGTACCACCAGGCGAGCAGGGACATCGCACCGATCACGAACATCGTGGGCAGCACGAAGCCCGTGGCCAGCAGCACGACCTGCAGGCCCCAGCCCACGGCGTAGCCCCACGGCCGGCGCAGCAGCGCCGGGGCGAGCAGCAGCACGAGGGCGAGGGCGCACCCGGCCACGAGCACCCCTGTGCGGGCCCCGGAGGACAGCTCCCGGCCGAGGAGCCCGTAGACGGTCAGCGCCGCGAAGAAGGCGATGAAGCCCTCCATCACGAGCACCGAGGAGGCGAAGGTCGTGCGGATCGACCGCCGCGGTCGCTTCTGCCCGGGGCGCCACTCGCGCTGGGCCTTGGTCATGCGTGCCACTGGGGACGGTTCCTTCCGTGCGGGCCGGGCAGCGCCCGGGGATGGGTCCGGGTCACAGGCCCAGCAGGGTCCGGGCCTCGCCGACCACGGTGATCGAGCCGGTGACCAGCACGGCGCCGTCGAACTCGGGCCGGTCGGCGGCGTCCTGGACGGCCTCGGCGAGGGCGTCGTCGAGGGTCGGCACGGCGTGCACCACGTCCTCGGGGAAGCCCAGGTCCACGGCGAGCTCCGCGAGCTCCTCCGGGTCGACCGCGCGCGGCGAGGACGAGCGGGTGAACCAGAACTCGGTGGCGTGCTCCTCGTACTCGTCGAGCAGCCCGCGCAGCATCTCCTCGACGTCCTTCTCCGCGAGGATGCCGACGACGAGGTTGAGCTTGCCGAAGGTGAAGGACTCCTGGAGGGCGGCGGCGGCCGCGCGCAGCCCGTGGGGGTTGTGCGCGGCGTCGAGCAGCACCGGGGGCGCCGTGCGGGCCACCTCCAGCCGGCCCGGGGACTCGGCGGCGCCCAGTCCGGTGCGCACCAGCTCGAGGTCGAGCTCGCGGTCCCCGCCGCCGAGGAAGGCCTCGACGGCGGCCACGGCGAGCGCCGCGTTCTCGGCCTGGTGGGCGCCGAACAGCGGCAGGAGGACCTCGGGGTAGCGTCCGGCGAGCCCCTGGATCGTCAGGACCTGCCCGCCCACGGCCGTGGCGCGGGACTCCACGCCGAACTCGATCCCGCCGAAGCGGAAGGGGACGCCGAGCTCCCGGGCCCGCTCGAGCAGCACCTGCGCGGCCTCGGGCTGCTGCGCGGCGGAGACGAGGAAGCCGCCGGGCTTGACGATCCCCGCCTTCTCGGCGGCGATCTCCTCGACCGTGTCGCCGAGCATGTCGGTGTGGTCGAGGTCCACGGGGGTCACCACGGACACAGCGGCGTCGGCCACGTTGGTCGCGTCCCAGCTGCCGCCGATCCCGACCTCGAGGACGACGACATCCACGGGGGCGTCGGCGAAGACGGCGAAGGCGAGCACGGTGAGCGTCTCGAAGTAGGTCAGCCGCGGCTGCCCGCGCCCGGTGAGCTCGGCGTCGACGAGGGCGAGGTACGGGGCGATCTCCCCGTGCACGCGCACGAAGGTCTCGTCGTCCACGGGGGCCCCGTCCACGCTGATGCGCTCGGTGACCCGGGCCAGGTGGGGGCTCGTGTACCGGCCCACGCGCAGGTCGTGGGCCAGCAGCAGCGCCTCGATCATCCGGGCGGTCGAGGTCTTGCCGTTGGTGCCCGTCACGTGCACCACGGGCGCGGCCCGGTGGGGCTCGCCGAGGACCTCCACGGCCCGGCGCACCGCGTCCAGGCGCGGGGCCATCCGGTGCTCGGGGGCCCGGGCCAGCAGCTCGGCGTAGACCTCCTCGACGGTGCCGGCCGAGGTCTCCTCGAACGCGGCGCTCACGCCTGCACCGCCCCGGCGGACGCGCCGACGACCTCGACCGCGACGGCCGGTTCGCCGGTGCGCAGCTCGAGCTCGGCGCTGAGGGTCTCCCCCGCCACGAGCCGGCGGTTGGCCTCGACGGCCGCGACGGTCGCAGCGTCCGCGGTGAGCACGGTGCGGATCCGGTCGGAGACGGCCAGGCCGGCGTCCTTGCGCGCCTGCTGGATGGTGCGCACGACGTCGCGGGCGGTGCCCTCGGCCTCGAGCTCGGGGGTGAGCGCGGTGTCCAGGACGAGGAACCCGCCGCCGGGCAGGACGGTCACGGCGCGGGCGCCGGCGGAGCCCTCGGCGACGACGGTCTCGAGCTCGTACTCGCCCTCCTGCAGGGCGGTGCCGCCGGCGACGACGGTGCCGTCGTCGTCGACGCGCCAGTCCCCGGACTTGGCGGCGCGGATCACGGTCTGCACGCCCTTGCCCAGGCGCGGGCCGGCGGCGCGGGCGTTGACCTTCAGCTGCTGGGAGATCCCGAACTGCTCGGCGGAGGCCTCGGCGGCGTCGAGCAGCTCGACGGTCTTCAGGTTCAGCTCGTCGGCCACGATGCGCTCGAAGGTGCCGGCCAGGCGGGCGCCCTCGGGGACGACGACGGTCATGCCGGCGAGGGGCTGGCGCACGCGCAGTCCGTGGGCCTTGCGCAGGGAGGAGCCGGCGGAGCAGATCGTGCGGGTCGTCTCCATGAGGGCGACGAGCTCCGTCTCCTCGGGGAACAGGGAGTCCTCCGGCCAGTCGGTCAGGTGCACGGAGCGCCCGCCGGTGAGCCCGCGCCAGATCTCCTCGGTGACCAGCGGCAGCAGCGGGGCGGCGACCCGGCAGACGGTCTCCAGGCAGGTGTGCAGGACGTCGAAGGCGGCCGTGTCCTCCGCGAAGAACCGGTCGCGGGAGCGGCGGACGTACCAGTTGGTGAGCACGTCCATGTAGGAGCGCAGCCGCTCGGCCGCGGCCCAGATGTCGTAGGCGTCGAAGGCCTCGCGGGTCTCGCGCACGAGCCGGCCGGTCACGGCCAGCACGTAGCGGTCCATCACGTGCTCGGCCTCGTGGCGCGGGCGCGCCTCGTAGCCGGCCCCGCCGTCGGCGGCGTTCGTGTAGAGGCCGAAGAAGTGGTAGACGTTCCACAGCGGCAGCAGCATCTGGCGCACGCCGTCGCGGATGCCCTGCTCGGTGACCACGAGGTTGCCGCCGCGCAGGATCGGGCTGGACATCAGGAACCAGCGCATCGCGTCGGCCCCGTCCCGGTCGAGGACCTCGGTGACGTCGGGGTAGTTGCGCAGCGACTTCGACATCTTCTGCCCGTCCGAGCCCAGCACGATGCCGTGGCTGATGACGTTGCGGAAGGCCGGGCGGTCGAACAGGGCGGTGGCGAGGATGTGCAGCGTGTAGAACCAGCCGCGGGTCTGGCCGATGTACTCGACGATGAAGTCGCCGGGGTTGTGGGTCTCGAACCACTCCCGGTTCTCCATCGGGTAGTGCACCTGCGCGTAGGGCATCGACCCGGAGTCGAACCAGACGTCGAGGACCTCCGGGACCCGGCGCATCGTGGAGCGGCCCGTCGGGTCGTCCGGGTTGGGGCGGGTCAGCTCGTCGATCCAGGGCCGGTGCAGGTCGACCTCGCCCTGCGCGTTGCGCGGCAGCCGGCCGAAGTCGGCCTCGAGCTCGGCCAGGGAGCCGTAGACGTCCCGGCGCGGGTGCTCCGGGTCGTCGGACTCCCACACGGGGATGGGGGTGCCCCAGTAGCGGTTGCGGGAGATCGACCAGTCGCGGGCGTTCTCCAGCCACTTGCCGAACTGGCCGTCCTTGACGTTGTCGGGGATCCAGTTGATCTGCTGGTTCAGCTCGACCATCCGGTCCCGGATCCGGGTGACCTCCACGAACCAGGAGGACACGGCCCGGTAGATCAGCGGGTTGCGGCAGCGCCAGCAGTGCGGGTAGGCGTGCTCGTAGCTGGCCTCGCGCACCAGCCGGCCCTGGGCCCGCAGGTCCCGGACGACGGTGCGGGCCACGTCCTTGTCGAAGACGTTCTTCCCGGCGATCCCTGCCAGGGGCGCCCCGGCGGCCAGCCGCTCGTCGGCGAACAGACCGTAGAACACCCCGGACTCGTCGAGGGAGAGCACCACGGGGATGTCGTAGCCGGCGCACACGGTCTGGTCGTCCTCGCCGTAGGCCGGTGCCTGGTGGACGAGGCCGGTGCCGTCGGTGGTGGTGACGTAGTCGGCGACCACGATCTGCCAGGAGGTGCCGGTGCCGAAGCGCTCGGCGTCGGCGAAGTAGTCCCACAGCCGGCGGTAGCGCAGGCCCTCGAGGTCCGCACCGGTGAAGCGGGCGGTGACGGCCGCCGCGGCCGCGGCGGCCGGGTCCTCCTCCGCGCCCCAGCCGAGGTCCTTGGCGTAGCCGCCCAGCAGCTCCTCGGCGACGAGGAACCGGCGCCCGGCCAGCTCGCCGGCCCCGGGCACGACCGCGTAGCGGATCTCCGGGCCCACGGCGAGCGCCTGGTTGGTCGGCAGCGTCCACGGCGTGGTCGTCCAGGCCAGGGCCTCGACGCCGGCGAGCTCGGCGGCGAGCTCCGGGCGCTTCGCCCACGAGCCGTCGCCGAGGATCGGGAAGGTCACCGTGACGGTGTGGTCCTGACGGTCCTGGTAGACGTCGTCGTCCATGCGCAGCTCGTGGTTGGACAGCGGCGTCTCGTCCTTCCAGCAGTAGGGCAGGACGCGGTAGCCGGAGTAGACCAGGCCCTTGTCGTCGAGGGACTTGAAGGCCGCGAGCACGGACTCCATGTAGTCGACGTTGAGGGTCTTGTAGTCGTTGTCGAAGTCCACCCACCGGGCCTGGCGGGTGACGTAGTCCTGCCACTCGGCGGCGTACTTCATGACCGAGGCGCGGCAGGCGTCGTTGAACGCGGCCACGCCCATCCGCTCGATCTCCTGCTTGTCGGTCATCCCGAGCTGCTTCATCGCCTCGAGCTCGGCGGGCAGCCCGTGGGTGTCCCAGCCGAAGCGGCGCTCGACGCGGCGCCCGCGCTGGGTCTGGTACCGGGCCACCAGGTCCTTGACGTAACCGGTGAGCAGGTGGCCGTAGTGCGGCAGGCCGTTGGCGAAGGGCGGGCCGTCGTAGAAGACGAACTCGTTGGCGCCGTCCTCCCCCGCCTCGCGCGCGTCGACGCTGGCCTGGAAGGTGCGGTCCTCGGCCCAGTAGGCCAGGACGCGCTCCTCCACGGCGGGGAAGCGCGGGGCCGCGGGCACGCCGGCGGCGGCGGGGTCGGTGCTCGCCCTGGGGTAGACGGCCTTCGGGGAGACGGGCGGGTTCGGCACGGTGTCCATCCTCGTTCTGACGTCGGTGCTGCTCGTGCGGGTCAGGGTGCAAGGACGCTGCCGGCCGGTGCCCCGGGGCGCAACGCGGTACCACCTCGCTTGCGGCTCCCGCTCCCGGAGGGTGCGGGGGCCGCCGCTCGTTGCCGGCTGTGACGGGCCGACCCGTCCGGTTCTACTGGGGACGCGGGGGTCCTGTTCTTCCGGAAGGCTCCCCGGTGATGGCCGGATCGACGCCTGAACTGCTCCCAGCTTAACCCACGGGCGGGCCGGGGCGGGCAGGGCCCTCCCCGGCCCGGCCCGGGCGGTCAGGCGGTGCGGATCAGCTTGTGGGGGGCCGCCTGCGCGACCGGCTTGATCGTCACGGTGTCGAGGTCCACGTGGTGGGGCAGGTTCACGGCGAAGGCGCACACCCGGGCGACGTCCTCGGCGGTGAGCGGCTTCTCGACCCCGGCGTAGACCTTCGCCGCGGCCTCCTCGTCCCCGCCCAGGCGGCGGAGGGAGAACTCGGGGGTGTGCACGAGCCCGGGGGCGATCTCGACGACGCGCACGTTGTGCTCGGCCTCCTCCAGGCGCAGGGCCTCCGTCATGGCGCGCTCGGCGTACTTCGCGGCGTTGTACCCGCCCCCGCCCTCGTAGGCGCGGTGGGCGGCCAGGGAGGTGAGGTTCAGGACCGTGCCCTCCCCGTTCTCGCGCAGGGCCGGCAGGAAGGCCCGGGTCATCCGCATCGTGCCGAGCACGTTGACGTCGTACATCCACTGCCAGTCCTCGGTGCGCGCCTCGGCCACGGTGTCCGTGCCGCGGGCGCCGCCGGAGATGTTCAGCAGGGCGTCGACCCGGCCCTGCTCCTCGAGCACCTGGTCGCGCAGCGCGGCGACCTCGTCCTCGGAGCGGACGTCGCACGGCGCGGCGATCGCCCCGGTCTCCCGGGCCAGGGCCTCGAGCCGCCCGGCGCGGCGGGCGACCGCGTAGACGGTCCAGCCGTCGCGGCGCAGCGCCCGCGCCGTGGCCTCGCCGATGCCCGTGGACGCGCCGGTGACGACCGCGACCCTTCCGGTGTGGGTGGTGTTCATCTCGCTCATGGGTCCCACGCTAGCGGGCGGGCCGCTGCGGGCCCAGGACCGCCCGCGCGCCGGGCGCCGCCGTCGCCGCGCCCGGGGCCGCGGGCCCGTCCGGTGCGCCGCCGCGCCGCGGTCCCGGCGGCGCGGCCGGGGGCTCGTGAGAGACTGGTCCGCATGGCTGACAACACGCAGGGCACAGACACGCCCGGGACCACGACCGTGACCGTCCCCGACAAGCCCGTCCTGGAGGGCCTCGAGGAGAAGTTCTCGGCCCGCTGGCGGGAGGAGGGCACGTTCCGCTTCGACCGCGACACCGAGCGCGCCCAGGTCTACTCGATCGACACCCCGCCCCCGACCGCGTCGGGCTCGCTGCACGTCGGGCACATGTTCTCCTACACCCAGACCGACGTCGTCGCCCGCTACCGGCGGATGACCGGCAAGAACGTCTTCTACCCCATGGGCTGGGACGACAACGGCCTGCCGACCGAGCGGCGGGTGCAGAACTACTTCGGCGTGCGCTGCGACCCCACGCTGGCCTACGACCCGGACTACCAGCCCCCGGCGAAGCCCGCGAAGAACGAGCGGGACTTCGAGCAGGTCTCCCGGCGCAACTTCATCGAGCTGTGCGAGCGCCTCGCCGTCGACGACGAGAAGGTCTTCGAGGACCTCTTCACCCGCCTGGGCCTGTCCGTGGACTGGGACCTGACCTACCGCACCATCGACGACCACTCCCGGCGGATCGCGCAGAAGGCGTTCCTGGACGACCTCGCCGCGGGCAACGCCTACCTCGCCGACGCCCCCACCCTGTGGGACGTCACCTTCCGCACCGCCGTGGCCCAGGCCGAGCTCGAGGACCGGGAGCGCCCCGGGGCCTACCACCGCGTGGCCTTCGCCCGCCCGGACGGGCAGCCGGTGCACATCGAGACCACCCGCCCCGAGCTGCTGCCCGCCTGCGTGGCCCTCGTGGCCCACCCCGACGACGAGCGCTACCGGGGCCTGTTCGGGACCACGGTGACCTCCCCGCTGTTCGGCGTCGAGGTGCCGGTCGTGGCCCACCGCCTGGCCAAGCCGGACAAGGGCTCGGGCATCGCCATGATCTGCACCTTCGGCGACCTCACCGACGTCGTCTGGTGGCGCGAGCTCGACCTGCCGACCCGCCCCGTGGTCGGGCGCGACGGCCGCATCCTCGCAGAGACCCCCGAGTGGATCCGCGGCGAGGGCCCCGCCGCCGCCTACGCCGAGCTCGCCGGCAAGACCGTGTTCTCCGCCAAGGAGCGGACCGTGGAGCTGCTGCGCGAGGCCGGCGCCCTCGAGGGCGAGCCGAAGCAGATCGTGCACCCGGTGAACTTCTACGAGAAGGGCGACAAGCCCCTCGAGGTCGTCACCTCCCGGCAGTGGTACATCCGAAACGGCGGGCGCGACGCCGCCCGCCGCGAGCGCCTGCTCGCCCGCGGCGCCGAGCTGGCGTGGCACCCGGCGTTCATGAAGGCCCGCTACGACGACTGGGTCGAGGGCCTCAACGGCGACTGGCTGATCTCCCGGCAGCGCTTCTTCGGCGTGCCGATCCCCGTCTGGTACCCGCTGGACGCCCAGGGCGAGCCCGTCTACGACGAGCCGATCCTGCCCTCGGCCGACCGGCTGCCCGTGGACCCGGCCGCCGAGCCGGCCCCGGGCCGCGAGGAGTCCGAGCGCGGCCGTCCCGGCGGCTTCACCGGCGACCCGGACGTGCTCGACACCTGGGCCACGTCCTCCCTCAGCCCCCAGATCGTCACCGGCTGGGCCACCGACCCGGACCTGCACGCGAAGACCTACCCCATGGACCTGCGCCCGCAGGCCCACGAGATCATCCGCACCTGGCTGTTCTCCTCCGTGGTGCGCGCCGACTCCCTCACGGACTCGCTGCCGTGGAGCGACGCGACGATCTCGGGCTGGGTCCTGGACCCGGACCGGAAGAAGATGTCCAAGTCCAAGGGCAACGTGGTCGTGCCCACCGACACCCTGGAGAAGTTCGGCTCCGACGCCGTGCGCTACTGGGCGGCCTCCGCCCGGCTCGGCGCGGACACCGCCTTCGACGAGGGGCAGATCAAGATCGGGCGCCGGCTGGCGATCAAGCTGCTCAACGCCTCGAAGTTCGTCCTCGCCCAGGGCGTCACGGAGGCCTCCGTGCTCGGTGCCGGGGCCGACGCCGGCACGGTCGCCGACCCCCTCGACCGGTCGCTGCTCGCGCGGCTGGCCACGGTCGTGGAGCGGGCCACCGAGGCGTTCGAGAACTACGAGTACGCCCGCGCCCTGCAGCTGGCGGAATCGTTCTTCTGGACCTTCACCGACGACTACGTCGAGCTGGTCAAGGACCGGGCCTACGGCGCCCGCGGGGAGGCCGCCCAGGCCTCCGTGCACGCGGCCCTGGCGACGACGCTGGACGCACTGCTGCGGCTGTTCGCCCCCGTGCTGCCCTTCGCCACGGACGAGGTGTGGTCCTGGTGGCGCGCCGGCTCCGTGCACCGGGCCCCGTGGCCGGACGTCGCCGCGCTCGCCCCCCTCGCCGAGGGGGCGGACCCCGAGCTGCTCACGACCGTGGGCGAGGCCCTCTCCGGACTGCGCAAGGCCAAGTCCGAGGCGAAGGTCAAACAGCGCACCGCCGTGCGCACCGCGGTGATCACCGGCTCCGCCGAGGAGGTCGCCCGGCTCGAGGCGGGTCTGGGCGACCTGCGCGCCGCCGGCAACGCCGCCGAGCTGCGGCTGGAGGCCGGTGAGGCCGGGGTGGGCGTGCGCGACGTCGAGCTCGCCCCCGCCGAGGAGCCCGTCCGCTGACGGGCGCGCCGTCCCGGGGCCGCGCGTCCCGGGACGACGCCCTCCCGGCACGCCCCGGGCACGACGAGGGCCCGGCCGCTCACGGGAGCGGCCGGGCCCTCGTCGTGCCGGCGGACGGGTGCCCGGCGGGCGCCTCAGTCGAAGATCGGGTCGACCGTGCGGGAGCGCTTGAGCTCGAAGAACCCGGGGTAGCTCGCCAGGGCCACGGCGCCGTCGAACACGCGCCCGGCCTCCTCGCCCGTGGGCGCCGGGGAGAGCACGGGCCCGAAGAAGGCGGTCCCGTTGACGGCGATCACCGGGGTCCCGACGTCGTCGCCCACGCGGTCCTGGGCCTCGCGCTGGGCGGCGCGCACGAGGTCGTCCCAGCGCTCGTCCCCGGCGGCCTCCGCGAGCTCGGCGGGCAGCCCGACCTCGGCCAGGGACTCGGCGATCACCACTGCGAAGTCCTTCTGCCCGCCCGGGTGGATGCGGGTGCCCATGGCGTCGTAGAGCGCCTTGACGCACGCCGGGCCGTGCTGTTCGCGGGCGGCGACCAGCACGCGCACCGGGCCCCACGCCGAGCGCAGGAAGCGCTTGTAGCCCTCCGGCAGCTCGTCGCGGCCCTCGTTGAGCGCGGCCAGGGACATGATCCGCCACTCCACCTCGACGTCGCGGACCGTCTCCACCTCGAGCATCCAGCGCGAGGTCATCCACGCCCAGGGGCACGCGGGGTCGAACCAGAACTCCACCTTCTCAGCCATCCGTCATCCTCTCGTCGATCGGTCCCCGCCGGGCCGGCGGGGCCTCCGGGGAGTACAGCCGGGGCTCAGGCGGTTTTGTTCCGCTGCTGCTCCTCGCGGATCATCTCGTGGGTGATGATCTCCGGCTCGGCCTCCTTGGCGACCGCCTCGGCGGTGACGAGCACGGCGGCGATGTCGTCGCGGCTGGGCAGCTCGAACATCACCGGCTGCAGGACGTCCTCGAGGATGGCGCGCAGCCCGCGGGCGCCGGTCCCCCGCCGGATCGCCAGCTCGGCCACGGCGGTGAGGGCCTCCGGGTCGAAGGTCAGCTCGACCCCGTCGAGCTGGAACATCTTCCTGTACTGCTTCACCAGGGCGTTGCGCGGGGTGGTGAGGATGCAGGTGAGGTCGTCGACCGTGAGCTCCCGCAGCGTGGTGACCACGGGCAGGCGGCCGATGAACTCCGGGATGAGGCCGAACTTCAGCAGGTCCTCGGGCATGACGTCGGCCATCACGTCGTCGCGGGGGGCGGCCTCCTTGAGGGCGGCGCCGAAGCCGATCGAGGCCCGCCCCGCCCGGGAGTCCACGATGTCCTCGAGCCCGGCGAACGCGCCCGCCACGATGAACAGCACGTTCGTGGTGTCGATCTGGATGAACTCCTGCTGGGGGTGCTTGCGCCCGCCCTGCGGCGGCACGGACGCGACCGTGCCCTCGAGGATCTTCAGCAGCGCCTGCTGCACGCCCTCGCCGGAGACGTCCCGGGTGATGGAGGGGTTCTCGGACTTGCGGGAGATCTTGTCGATCTCGTCGATGTAGATGATGCCCGTCTCGGCGCGCTTGACGTCGTAGTCGGCGGCCTGGATGAGCTTGAGCAGGATGTTCTCGACGTCCTCGCCGACGTAGCCGGCCTCGGTCAGGGAGGTGGCGTCGGCCACGGCGAAGGGGACGTCGAGGCGGCGGGCCAGCGACTGCGCGAGGTAGGTCTTGCCGGAGCCGGTGGGGCCCACGAGGAGGATGTTGGACTTGGAGATCTCCACGTCCTCGTCCCCGGCGGCGGTGGCCAGCGACAGCGGCTTGCCGCCCTCGCCGGCGCGCACGCGCTTGTAGTGGTTGTACACCGCCACCGACAGGGCGCGCTTGGCGCGGTCCTGGCCGATCACGTACTGCTGGAGGTGCTGGTAGATCTCGTGGGGGGTGGGCAGCTCCTGCTGCTCGAGGTCCTTGACCTCGCTCAGCTCCTCCTCGATGATCTCGTTGCACAGCTCGATGCACTCGTCGCAGATGTAGACCCGCGGGCCCGCGATGAGCTTGCGCACCTGCTTCTGGCTCTTGCCGCAGAAGGAGCACTTGAGCAGGTCCGCGGTCTCGCCGATGCGCGCCATGAATGAAGTCCTCTGGTCAGGGTACGGAGGTCCTCGACCCAGGATAGGCGAGGACCGGGGAGGCGCCCAACACCGCGACGCCCCGGGGCGCGGCGACCGCTCGGGTCGCCGCGCCCCGGGGCGAAGGCCGTCCGGCCGGTCAGCGGGTGACGGTCGCGGGCTTGTTCGCCTTGCGCGACTCGAGGACGTGGTCCACGATGCCGTACTCCTTGGCGGCCGCTGCGGTGAGGATCTTGTCGCGCTCGATGTCGCGGTTGACCTCCTCGGCGGTCTTGCCGGAGTGCAGCGCCAGGGTCTCCTCGAGCCACTCGCGCATGCGCATGATCTCGTTGGCCTGGATCTCGATGTCCGAGGCCTGCCCGCCGCCCTGGCCGGACATCGCCGGCTGGTGGATGAGCACGCGGGCGTTGGGCAGCGCCAGGCGCTTGCCCGGGGTCCCGCCGGCCAGCAGCACGGCCGCCGCGGAGGCGGCCTGGCCCAGGCACACCGTCTGGATCTCGGGACGGATGTACTGCATGGTGTCGTAGATCGCGGTCATCGCCGTGAACGACCCGCCCGGGGAGTTGATGTACATCGTGATGTCCCGGTCGGCGTCCTGCGCCTCGAGCACCAGCAGCTGGGCCATGACGTCGTCGGCCGAGGCGTCGTCGACCTGGACGCCCAGGAAGATGATGCGGTCCTCGAACAGCTTGGTGTAGGGGTTCTGCCGGCGGTAGCCGTACGGGGTGCGCTCCTCGAAGTCGGGCAGCACGTAGCGGCTGGTCGGCAGGGCGGCGGCGGAGCCGGCCGTGGACGTCGGTCCGTGGGTGGTGATCATCGTCCTCTTCCTCGAAGGTCTCGGGTGTGCTGCCGGGCGTGCGGGAGGCCCGGCGCTACTGCTGGTCGTCCTGGCGGTCCTGGTCCTTCATCGTGCCGCCGCCGCCGGCCATGGCCCCGGCCGAGCTGGCGATGTGGTCGAAGAAGCCGTACTCGAGGCCGCGCTGGGCGTCGAACCAGTTGTCCCGGTCGTTGTCGCGCAGGATGGTCTCCAGGCTCTGGCCCGTCTGCTCGGCGGTCAGCTCGGCCAGGCGGTGCTTCATCGACAGGATCAGCTCCGCCTGGACCTTGATGTCGGAGGCGGTCCCGCCCATGCCGCCGGAGGGCTGGTGCATGAGGATCCGGGCGTTGGGCGTCGCGTAGCGCTTGCCCTTGGTGCCGGAGGACAGCAGGAACTGGCCCATGGACGCGGCCAGGCCGGTGGCGACCGTGACGACGTCGTTGGGGATCAGCTGCATGGTGTCGTAGATGGCCATGCCCGCGGTGACGGAGCCGCCCGGGGAGTTGATGTAGAGGAAGATGTCCGCCTGCGGGTCCTCCGCCGAGAGCAGGAGCATCTGCGAGCAGATGAGGTTGGCGTTGTCGTCGCGCACCTCCGAGCCCAGCCAGATGATCCGCTCCTTCAGGAGCCGGTTGTAGACGAAGTCGTCCTGGGCGCCCACCACGGTGGTGCCCTGCATGCGCGGCGCGGAGGAGCGGGGGGAGCCGGAGAACGGCTCGTGAGCGGAGGTCATGGGACGATACCTCTTTCCTGCGTGGGGTCCGGTGGGATCTCTGAGACAGCACACTAGTGCCCGCCCCGTCCCGGCCCCCGCCCCCGGCGGGGTTGTTCGCTGATGGCGCATGGTGCCCGGCCCCCGGCCACGGACGAGGGCGCCGCCGTCCCCTGCTCGGGAACGACGGCGCCCTCGTCGCGTGCCGCCCGGTGCGGGCGGCTCAGCGGGTCACTTCGCGGAGTCGGCGCTGTCCGCGGACTCGGCGGAGTCGGCCGACTCGGGCGAGTCGGCGGACTCCGGGGACTCGGCGGAGCCGTCCTCGGCGCCCGGGGTCGGGGCGGCGGTGGTCTCCTCGGGAGCCGGCTCACCGGCCTCCTCGCCCTGGGGGCTGACGAAGGAGGACAGGTCCACGGCGTTGCCCTCGGTGTCGGTGACGGTCGCGTACTCCAGCACCTTGGCCAGGGCCTTGCGGCGGCGCACCTCGCCGACCATCATCCCGGCCTGCCCGGAGGAGTCCAGCAGCTGCGCGAACTGGTTGGGGTCCATGCCGTACTGCTGGGACATGCTGATGATGTAGTCGATCAGCTCGGACTGCTCGACGCCGATCTCCTCGGCCTCCGCGACCGCGTCCAGCACGATCTCGTTGCGGAACGCGGACTCGGCGTTGCGGCGGACCTCGTCGCGGTGCTCCGCGGTGTCGTGGTCGGCCTCGGCCTGCGGGTTGTCGAAGTGCTGGGTGATCTGCTCCTCGATCACGGACTCCGGCACGGGGACCTCGACCATCTCGATCAGCTTCTCGAGGACCTTGTCGCGGGCCTCGACGCCCTGGTCGACCACGGAGGACTCGGCGGCCTGCTTCTTCAGGTCGGCCTTGAGCTCCTCGATGGTGTCGAACTCGGAGGCGAGCTGGGCGAACTCGTCGTCGGCCTCGGGCAGCTCGCGCTCCTTGACGGCGGTGACCTCGACCTTGACGGTCGCCTTCTCGCCGCTGTGCTCGCCGCCGGCGAGCGTCGTCTCGAAGGTGGCGTCCTCGCCGGCGGACAGGCCGGTGATGGCCTCGTCCATGCCGTCGAGCATGGTCCCGGCGCCCACCTGGTAGGACAGGTCGTTGGCGGCGTCGACCTCCTCGCCGTCGATGAGGGCCTGCAGGTTCAGGGTCACGAAGTCGCCCTCGGCGGCCGGGCGGTCCACGGTCTTGAGGGTGCCGAAGCGGGCGCGCAGCTCGTCCAGGGCGTTCTGCTCGTCCTCGGCGGAGGCCTCGCGGGCCTCGACCTCAACGGCCAGGCCCTTGTAGTCGGGCAGCTCGATCTCGGGGCGCACGGTGACGTCGATCTCGACCTTGGCGTCGGCCTCGCGGGCGCTCTCCTCCGGCTTGGCCAGGACCTCGACCTTCGGCTGGGTCAGCGGGGTGATCTCGTTCTCGGCGAGCGCCTGCTGGAAGAAGGTGTTGAGGCCCTCGTTGAGCGCGTTCTCGACGACGAAGTCGTAGCCGACGCGCTGGTCGATCAGGCGCGCGGGCACCTTGCCGCGGCGGAAGCCCGGGACCTGGATCTGCTCGGCGAGCGACTTGTAGGTCTGGTCGATGAACGGCTTGAGTTCCGCGAACGGGACGTCGACCACGATCTTGACCTGGGTCGGGTTGAGTTTCTCGACGGCGCTCTTCACTCGCTGTACTCCTGGTGGTAGTCGGTTGGATGTGCTCTGGACCGCGCGGCGGTCCGGACAGTCAGAAAGCAGCTGCCCAGCTGGGCCGGGCAACCGCTCCAACGTCGGGGCGACAGGACTCGAACCTGCGATCTCCTGCTCCCAAAGCAGGCGCGCTAGCCACTACGCTACGCCCCGGTTCCTGCAGCCTGCGCTGCGACCGCGTGGCCCGGCGCTCGGCACGGACCACGGGGAGTCTACCGGTAGCCCGGACCGGGCCGCGACCTGACCCGCCCGCCGTCGCCCGTTCCCGCCGGGCCGTGAGCGCGCACGGGAGGCCCGCCGGGACGGACGGGAATTTGACACCGCGCCCGCCGCGCCGGTTAATGAAGAGGCACCCGCACGGGGATGTAGCTCAATGGTAGAGCCTCAGTCTTCCAAACTGATTACGCGGGTTCGATTCCCGTCATCCCCTCCCCCGCCCGGTACACCGGGCCCCGAGCGCCCCGGTCCCGCTGGACCGGGGCGCTCCTCCCGTTCCGGCTTCGTCGGCCCCGCCCCCGCACCGACCTCCGCCCCGGTCCGGCTGGACCGGGGCGCTCGCCCCGTTCCGGCTTCGTCGGCCCCGCCCCCGCACCGACCTCCGCCCCGGTCCGGCTGGACCGGGGCGCTCGCCCCGTTCCGGCTTCGTCGGCCCCGCCCCCGCACCGACCTCCGCCCCGGTCCGGCTGGACCGGGGCGCTCGCCCCGTTCCGGCTTCGTCGGCCCCGCCCCCGCACCGACCTCCGCCCCGGTCCGGCTGGACCGGGGCGCTCGCCCCGTTCCGGCTTCGTCGGCCCCGCCCCCGCACCGACCTCCGCCCCGGTCCGGCTGGACCGGGGCGCTCGCCCCTTTGCAACCCCGCTGGCCCCGGGCCTTCACACCTGACGCCCCGGTCCCTGGGTGCACGGTGGTCCAGTCTTCCGGTGATCCGCTGCGCTCGGTCCGCGGTCTCCACCCCCGTCCCGCCACCACTGACGCCGAGCCCCCTCTGGTCCGGCATTTCCCCCGTCGCGCAACGGGGGAAATGCCGGACCAGAGGGGGCTCGGCCGCTGGAATGGGGAATCGACGTGAGGACCTGCGCCGGGCAGGGGGACTCGACGGCAGCCCGGTAACAGCTATGGGGACTCGGCCGTCGACAGGGGGATTCGGCGACAGCACCCGCGATGGTCGTGGGGACTCGGCGGTCGACGTGGGAACCCAGCGGCGACCCCTGCGGCAGGCACGGGAGCTCGACTGCCCGGGTGGGGGCGCGGCGCCAGCCCCCTGCAGCGGGCTTGGGGGCTCGGCTGTTCACCTGGGGACTCGGCGACAGCACCCGCAATGGTCGTGGGGACTCGGCGGTCAGGTGCCGCCGACGGGCGCGGGGTCCGGCGGAACGCGGTGCCGCGGCGGAGCTGCCACGGCGGGGTACCGCGGCCCGGGGCCGCGGCCCGGGGACAGCGCGGTGCCCGGGACACCGGGGGCGGACCGGGCGTATCCTGCCGCCATGTCCAGCTGCTGCGGGCCCGCGGGCTACGAGCGCGTCTTCGGCCCCCGGTTCGCCCACCACCTGGCGCGCCGCTACCGCCGCCGCGGCCTCGACCGCACGGCCCGCAAGGTCGCAGGCCTGCTCACCGCGCAGGGGATCACCGGCGCCACCGTCCTGGAGATCGGCGGCGGCGTCGGCGACCTGCAGCTCGAGCTGCTGCGCCGCGGGGTGGAGCGCACCACGAACCTCGAACTGGTGGACTCCTACGAGGCCGACGCCGCCGCGCTGGCCGCCGCGGCCGGGCTCGGCGACCGGGTCGTGCGCCGCCGCACGGACCTCGCCGTGGATCCGGGGGCCGTCGGCGTCCACGACGTCGTGGTGCTGAACCGGGTGGTGTGCTGCTACCCCGACCACGAGCGGCTCCTGACCGCTGCGGCCGGCCGGACCGGGCGCCTGCTGGTCTTCAGCCACCCGCCCGGCGGAGCGCTGGGGCGGGCGGCGGCCGGGGCCCTCAACCTGGTCTACCGCGCGGCGGGCTCCCCGTTCCGCAACTACGCCCACTCCCCCGCGGCCATGCTCGCCGTGCTCGACCGGTGCGGTCTGGAGCCCGTGGTCTCGCTCCGCGCCCCGGTCTGGCGCGTGGTGCTCCTGGCCCGCACCGGACCCGGGCGGGAGCACGCCGGCGCGTGAGCCCCTCGGCAGGCAGGAGCACCCCGGCAGGCAGGAGCACCCCGGCAGGCAGGAGCACCCCGGCCACCCCGCCGGCAGGAGCACGCCGGAGCGTGCGCCCCGCCCTGGTCCGGACGGCGCCGTCGGATCAGCGGCGCCGCGGCACGGGCGAGTGAGGGCGGAGCGCCTGCGGCACGACGGCAGGGGCGAGCCGGGGTGGACCGCCGACGGGGCGCACCGCCGGGAGGGCGGCGGGGCTCAGCGCTGGCAGGTGGGGCACCAGTAGAGAGTGCGCGCCTCGAGCGGCGCCGCCGCCACCGGTGTCCCGCAGCGCCGGCACGGGAGCCCGGTGCGCCCGTAGACGTAGTGGGCGTGGTCGGGCCAGGCCCGCTCCTCGGGGATCCCCGGACGGTCGACGGGGTCGGTGGTCACGATCCGGCCCAGCCGCACGCCGGTGCGCATCAGCGCGACGTTCTCCGCCCACAGCTCCTCCGCCGTCGCGCGGTCGAGCGAGCGACCCGGGGCGGCCGGGTCCACGCCGCGGCGGAAGAGCGACTCGGCGCGGAAGATGTTGCCGATCCCGGCCACGACCGCCTGGTCCATCAGCAGCGCCCCGACCGGCCGGCGGCTGCGGGCGAGCGCCGCCAGGAACGGCTCCGGGTCCGCCGCCGGGTCCAGCGGGTCGGGGCCCAGCCGGGCCCGGGCCGCGTCGGCCTCGGCGCGGGTCTCGAGCACGCACAGGGAGGGCCCGCGCAGGTCGGCCCACCCCTCCTCGCCGACCAGCCGCACCCGCACCGCCCCGACCGGCGGGGGCACCGAGAGCGGGCCGTCGGCGGGAGTGTCGTCGTCGTCCTCCCGCTCCCCGATCCGGCGCGGGGCGCCGATGGAGGAGGCCCCGCGGAAGCGCTCCGTGCCGCCGAAGCTCCACGCCCCGTACAGGCCCAGGTGCGAGCGCAGCACCCGGTCCCCGGCGAAGTCGAGGAACAGCTGCTTGCCGTGCGCGCGGGCGTCCTCGAGCACGGCGCCGTCCAGCGCCGCCGCCCCGGCCGCGAAGCGGCCCTGGGGGGAGCTGACGGCCAGGGCCTGGCCGGCGAAGCAGTCGGCGAACTGGCGGGCGAGGCGGTGGACCGAGTGGCCCTCGGGCACTCAGGCGCCCCGGGCGGGGAACGTGCGCGGGGCGAGGTCCTCGAGCCGGCCCGCGACCGTGCCGGTCGTCTCGTACTCGGCGATCTGGCCGATCCGGCGCACGTGGCGCTCGTCGCCGGAGAAGGGCTCGTCGAGGAACGCGGTGACGATGGCCAGCGCCTCCTCCTGCGAGTGCTGGCGCCCGCCGACGGCCACGACCTGGGCGTCGTTGTGCTGGCGGGCCAGGCGGGCGGTGTCCAGGTTCCAGGCGAGGGCGGCGCGGATGCCCGCCACCTTGTTCGCGGCGATCTGCTCGCCGTTGCCCGACCCGCCCAGCACGATGCCGAGGGCGTCCAGGCCCTGCTCGCGGTCGGCCCGTACCGCGAGCGCCGCGGCGATGCAGAACGCCGGGTAGTCGTCGAGGGCGTCGTACTCGGCCGGGCCGTGGTCGACGAGCTCGTGGCCGGCGGCGGTGAGCTGCTCGACGAGGTAGCGGGAGAGGTCGAGGCCGGCGTGGTCGGTGGCGATGTGGACGCGCATGGGCGGGTGCTCCTGGGCTCACGGGGACGGGGAGGGGCCCGCCGCGGCGGGCCCCTCCCAGGGTAGTCGGCGCGGGGAGCGCCCGGAGGGCCCGTGGGCTCCCTGGCCGGGACGGGGACGGCTGTCATAATGGGGGAATTCCCGCGGCCGGGAGGCCGCGGTCGTCCCCCTGACCCCGACGAGAGGACGGCACGCCGTGCCCGGAACCAACCTGACCCGCGAGGAGGCCGCCGAGCGCGCCTCGACCGTGGCGGTGGACGCCTACGAGGTGGTCCTCGACCTCACGCGCGGGGAGCGGATCTTCCGGTCGACGACGACGGTGCGGTTCCGGGCGACCCCCGGCGCCTCGACCTTCGTGGACGCGATCACCGACGCGGTGCACTCCGTGGTGCTCAACGGCCGGGCGCTGGACCCGGGCGAGGTCGCCGACGGCGCGCGGATCCGGCTCGGGGAGCTCGCGGAGCACAACGAGCTGACGGTGGACGCGGACTTCCGGTACATGACCACCGGCGAGGGCCTGCACCGGTTCGTGGACCCCGTGGACCAGGAGGTCTACCTCTACTCCCAGTTCGAGGTCGCCGACACGCGTCGGGTCTTCGCCGTGTTCGAGCAGCCCGACCTCAAGGCCCGCTTCGCCTTCACGGTCACCGCCCCGGCCCACTGGACGGTGGTCTCCACGCAGCCCACCCCCGAGCCGGAGGCCGCCGGGGAGGGCGCGGCCACGTGGCGCTTCGCCCCCACTCCCGTGGTGCCCTGCTACGTCACCTCCCTGATCGCCGGGCCCTACGCCTCCGTGCACGACGAGCTCACCAGCGCCGACGGCCGGCGCATCCCGCTGGGGCTCTACGCGCGGCGGTCCCTGATGGACCACGTCGAGGCCGAGGAGATGTTCGCGATCACCAGGGCGGGCTTCGCGTTCTTCGAGGCGCAGTTCGGCCGGGCCTACCCGTTCGAGAAGTACGACCAGCTGTTCGTGCCGCAGTTCAACGCCGGGGCGATGGAGAACGCCGGGGCCGTGACCTTCGTGGAGCTCTACGTCTTCCGGTCCAGGCCCACGCAGGCGCGCGTGGAGCGGCGGGCCGTGACGATCCTGCACGAGCTGGCGCACATGTGGTTCGGGGACTTCGTGACGATGCGCTGGTGGAACGACCTGTGGCTCAACGAGTCCTTCGCGGAGTACATGTCCACGCTCGCCGCCGCCGAGGCGACCCGGTTCACCGCGGCCTGGACGACCTTCGCCGCCGGGGAGAAGTCCTGGGGCTACGAGCAGGACCAGCTGCCCACGACCCACCCCGTGGTCGCCCCGATCCGTGACCTCGAGGACGTGCTCGTCAACTTCGACGGCATCACCTACGCCAAGGGCGCCTCGGTGCTCAAGCAGCTCGTCGCCTGGGTCGGCCAGGAGCAGTTCATGGCCGGGCTCGCCGAGTACTTCCGGGCCCACGCCTGGGGCAGCACGGAGCTGTCCGACCTGCTGGCCCAGCTGGAGCGGGCCAGCGGGCGCGACCTCGACGACTGGTCGGCGAAGTGGCTGGGCACCGCCGGGGTCAACACGCTCGTGCCGGTCGTGGCCGAGGACGACGACTGCGTGATCCGCTCCTTCCGGATCGAGCAGACCGCCCCGGAGGAGCACCCCGTGCTGCGCCCGCACCGGCTGGCGATCGGCTTCTACGACCACCTCGACGGCCGGCTGGTGCGCACCCACCGGCTCGAGCTCGATGTCGACGGGCCCGTCACCGAGGTGCCCGAGCTCGTCGGGCGGGAGCGCCCCGACCTCGTGCTGCTCAACGACGACGACCTCGCCTACGCCAGGATCCGCCTGGACGAGCCCTCGCTCGACACCGCCCTGACCCACCTGGGCACCTTCGAGGACTCGCTGCCGCGCGCCCTCGTGTGGGGCTCGGTGTGGGACGGCGTGGACGACGGCGAGACCGCCGCCCGCCGCTACGTGGAGCTGGTGCTCGGCAACATCGCCCGGGAGACCGAGTCCACGACCCTGCAGGTCCAGCTGCGCCGGCTCGAGACGGTGCTGGAGGGCTACGTGGCCGCTCCCGCCCGCGAGGCCGTCCAGCGGGAGGCCGCCGAGCGGCTGCAGGAGCTGACGGAGTCGGCGGAGGCTGGGTCCGACCACCAGCTGCAGTTCCTGCGGGCCTTCGCCCGGCAGGCCCGCACCCCCGCCCAGCTCGACGTGCTCGAGGAGCTGCTGGCGGGCCGGCGCGAGCTGCCCGGCCTGCCCCTGGACACCGACCTGCGCTGGGCCGTGCTGACCGGCCTGTGCGCCGGCGGCCGCCGGGGCGAGGCCGACGTGGACGCGATGCTGGCCGAGGACAACACCGAGAACGGGGCGATCGCCGCCGCCCGCGCCCGCGCGGCGGTGCCCACCGCGGAGGCCAAGGCCCGCGCCTGGCAGCGGATCATGGTCGACGGCGACCTGCCCAACTCGCTGCAGGAGGCGGCGATCGACGGCTTCCGCACCGCGGCCGACCCGGCGCTGCTCGAGCCCTACGTGGGCCCCTACTTCGCGGCCGTCCCCCAGATCTGGCGCACCCGCACCCACGAGCTCGCCCAGCAGATCGCCGGCGGGATGTTCCCGAACCTGCCCGAGCCCTCCGTGCTCGTGGCCGCGGACGCGTTCCTCGCCGAGCTGCCCGAGGACCTGCACGGGCTGCGCCGGATCGTGCTCGAGCAGCGCGACGCGGTGCACCGCGCCGTGCGCGCCCAGCAGGTCGACGCCCGGGCCGGGGCGGCCGCGCAGGTGCAGGCGTGAGCGCCGCGCAGGACCGGGGTCCGGCGGAGCGCCCCGCGGACGGGCCGGCGACGAATCCCGAGGCGGCCGCTCCGGCCGGGGCCCGCTCCTTCGCGGTGGGCGTGCCGCTCTCGCAGGTGCGCCGCCCGGTGCCGCAGGTCGGCGACGGCCGGGAGCAGGCCGAGGCGGGTGCGGCGTCGTCGTTCTACGACCAGGTCGGCGGGCACGAGACGTTCGCGAAGCTCGTCCACGAGTTCTACGCGCGGGTCGCGGCCGACGAGCGCTTCCGGGCGCTGTACCCGGAGGAGGACCTGGGCCCCGCCGAGGAGCGGCTGCGGATGTTCCTCGAGCAGTACTGGGGCGGGCCGACCACCTACTCCGAGCAGCGCGGCCACCCCCGGCTGCGGATGCGGCACATGCCCTTCCCCGTGGACACGTGGGCCCGGGACACGTGGCTGGCGCACATGCGGGCGGCCCTGGACACCCTCGAGCTCTCCCCGCTGCACGACGGGATCCTGTGGGACTACCTCGACCGGGCGGCCCACGCGATGATCAACCGGCCCGGCTGAGCGGGCCGCGCCCGGCCGCGGCTCGGTGCGGTCCGCTCAGCGGCGGGCGAGCACGTGCCCGCCGGGGGCGCTCAGGCGCACCCAGCGCCCGTGCTCGGCGACCGCGACCGGCGCGCCCGGGGGCACGAAGCCCAGCGACCAAGCGGCGAAGGCCGCGCCCTCGGGCACGGGCCCGCCCGTGAGGGCCGCCTCCAGCGGCGCGGCCCAGGAGGCGGGGCGGCCCCAGACCCGGGCGCGCACGGCGTCGACGACGGCGCCCCCGGCGTCCTGCGGGACGGCCCGGGCGACCTCGGCGACGCCCTCCCGGGCGGCGGCGCGCACGGCGTCGCCGGGCAGCCGGCCGACGGGGGTCCAGCCCCCGAGCGGCGGGGCGATCCCGGCCCAGGAGACGCCGGCGTCCACGGGCGGCAGCCCGACCTCGGTCGTGCCCGCCTCCTGGCGGGGGAGCCGGTCGAGGACCCCGCCCAGGGGCACCGTCACGTCGAGCTCGAGCTCCTCGGCCAGGGCCACAGCCCGCAGGCCGAGCACCGTGGGGGTGCGGTCCAGCAGCCCGCGGGGCTCGAGCACGCACACGGTCGCGCCCAGCGCCCGGCCCCGGGCCTGGAAGCGGACGGCCCCCTGCGGGTCGACGCCGCGGGCGCGGGTGAGGAAGGTGCGCAGGTCGGCGACGTCGCGCGGGTCGGTCAGCGGCAGCGAGCGCCCCACGGGCCTCACTCCCCCGCCGGGGCGGGCCGGCGGGCGAAGCGGGTGGGCTCGTCGGCCCACCGCGCGAGGGCCGCGCGCTGGGCGGCGTCCAGGCGCGAGGGCCGCCCCGAGGACCGCTCGATCTGCACGACGACGGTCTGGGCCACGGCGTAGACCCGCGAGCCGTCCTCCTCCTGCACGGCGTAGTCGAGCACGAAGCTCGACCCGCCGACCGCGGAGACCCACACCCGCACGAACACCGGCTCGGCCCGCCACAGCAGCTGCTCGGTGTACTCGGCCTCCTGGCGGCCGATCACGGTCAGCCGCTCCCCCACCAGGTCGCGGAAGGACAGCTGCCCCGTCCCGTCGGCGGCCGGCTCGTCCGGCGCGGGTCCGTCCTGCGCGGTGCCGGGTCCGTCCTGCGCGGTACCGGATCCGGCGGCCGCGGCAGGACCGGCGTCTGACGGCAGGGGCAGGCGCATGAGCCGCACGCGGGCGTCCTCGAGGTACTGGAGCATGGTGACGTTGTTGACGTGGCCGTAGCTGTCGATGTCGCCGAAGCGCATCTGGACGGGGATCAGCAGGGAGGGCATGGTCCCATCCCATCACATCCGGTCCGGCCGTCCCGTGCCGCAGGGCCGCCCGTCCCGCATGCCGCGGGCCCCGCCGCAGCCGGCCCGGGACGCCCCGCGGCCCGGGACGCCCCGCGGCGCGGGGCGTCCGACCGGGCGGGCGGGGGCGCTGGACTAGGGTTGACGCCATGACCTACAGCGCGATCGACGACCCGACGCAGGCCCTGGTGGAGATGCTCGACCTGGCGGACGGGGGCGGTGCCCGCACCCTGGAGGACATCTTCGTGGGCCACACGGTGATGAGTCCCCGCTCCCGCGTCTACGGTGGGCAGGTGCTGGCCCAGGCGACCACCGCGGCGATGCGCACGGTCGACGAGGAGCGCGTCGTGCACTCCCTGCACGCCTACTTCCTGCGCCCCGGGGACGTGTCCGAGCCGATCACCTTCGGCGTGGAGCGCATCCGCGACGGCCGCTCCTTCTCGGCCCGGCGCGTGCACGCCTACCAGCGCGGCAGGGCGATCCTCTCGGCGATCGCCTCCTTCCAGGTCCCCGCCGCGGGGCTGGAGCACCAGGACGAGGCCCCGCGCGGGATGCCCGACCCCGAGTCGCTGCCCAGCGCCCGGGAGCTGCTGGGCCACATCGACGCCCCCGAGGCCCGTGCCGTGGCCTACGAGCGGCCCTTCGACATCCGCTACATCACCGAGCCGATCTACTTCCGCCCCGACCGGAGCGGGGAGCCCTACAACGCGGTGTGGATCAAGACGCTCAAGCCGCTGCCCGACGACCCGGACGTGCACCGGGCGGCCCTCGCCTACGCCAGCGACTACACCCTGCTGGAGCCGGTGCTGCGCCTGCACGGGAAGACGTGGGTGGAGCCGGGGATGAACATCGCCTCCCTCGACCACGCCATGTGGTGGCACCGCCAGGCCCGGGCCGACGAGTGGGTGCTCTACGTCCAGTCCTCCCCGAACGCCTCCTCGGCCCGCGGCCTCGGCGTGGGGCGGATGTTCACCCGCGACGGCGTGCTCATCGCCACGACCGCCCAGGAGGGCATGCTGCGGTTCCCCGAGTTCTCCTGAGGCGGGACCCGGTCCCGCCGTCCGGCGGGGACCGCGCCGGCCGCGGCCCGCCCGCCGGCGCCTGAGCACGTCCGGATCCGCGCACGACGACGTCCATGCTCGCCGGGTTCCGAGCGCGCCCTGATTCGCGCACGACGACGTCCGCGCACGACGGCGTCCGCACACGACCGAGGGCCGGTCCGCGCACGCGCGCGGACCGGCCCTCCGGTGCCGCGGTGGCCGCGGACCCGCCGCGGCCACCGCACCCGGTGCGGCCGCCGGGGCGGACGGCACCGGGCGGCGGGTCAGTCGCGGGTCAGGCGGCGGTGGGTGACCCGGTGCGGGCGGGCGGCGTCGGCCCCGAGGCGCTCGACCTTGTTCGCCTCGTAGGACTCGAAGTTGCCCTCGAACCAGTACCAGCGGTCGGGCTCCTCCTCGGTGCCCTCCCACGCGAGGATGTGGGTGGCGACCCGGTCGAGGAACCACCGGTCGTGGGAGACGACCACGGCGCAGCCCGGGAACTCCAGCAGGGCGTTCTCCAGGGAGGCCAGGGTCTCGACGTCGAGGTCGTTGGTGGGCTCGTCGAGCAGCAGCAGGTTGCCGCCCTGCTTGAGGGTCAGCGCGAGGTTGAGCCGGTTGCGCTCCCCGCCGGAGAGCACCCCGGCCTTCTTCTGCTGGTCCGGGCCCTTGAACCCGAACGCGGAGACGTAGGCGCGGGAGGGCATCTCCACGTTGCCGACGTTGATGTAGTCCAGCCCGTCGGAGACGACCTCCCACAGGGACTTGTTCGGGTCGAGGTTCTCGCGGTTCTGGTCGACGTAGGAGATCTTGACCGAGTCGCCGACCTTCAGCTCGCCGCCGTCGAGGGGCTCCAGGCCCACGATGGTCTTGAACAGGGTGGACTTGCCGACGCCGTTGGGGCCGATCACGCCCACGATCCCGTTGCGCGGCAGCGAGAACGACAGGCCCTTGATCAGGGAGCGGTCCCCGAAGCCCTTCTGCAGGTCCTTGGCCTCGATCACGAGGTTGCCCAGGCGCGGCCCCGGCGGGATCTGGATCTCCTCGAAGTCGAGCTTGCGGGTCTTCTCCGCCTCGGCGGCCATCTCCTCGTAGCGGGCCAGGCGGGCCTTGGACTTCGCCTGGCGGCCCTTGGCGTTGGAGCGCACCCACTCGAGCTCGTCGGCCAGGCGCTTGGCCTGCTTCGCGTCCTTCTTGCCCTGCACCTCCATGCGGGCGCGCTTGGTCTCGAGGTAGGCCGAGTAGTTGCCCTCGTAGCCGTAGAGCCGGCCGCGGTCGACCTCGCAGATCCACTCGGCGACGTGGTCGAGGAAGTACCGGTCGTGGGTGACGGCCATGACGGCGCCGTGGTAGTCCTTCAGGTGCTGCTCGAGCCACAGCACGGACTCGGCGTCCAGGTGGTTGGTGGGCTCGTCCAGCAGCAGCAGGTCCGGCTTCTGCAGCAGCAGCTTGCACAGCGCCACGCGGCGGCGCTCACCGCCGGAGAGCACGGAGACCTCGGCGTCCGGCGGCGGGCAGCGCAGCGCGTCCATCGCCTGCTCGAGCTGGGAGTCGAGGTCCCACGCGTTGGCGGCGTCGATCTCCTCCTGCAGCCGGCCCATCTCCTCCATGAGGGCGTCGAAGTCGGCGTCGGGCTGGGCCATCTCCTCGGAGATCTCGTTGAAGCGGTCGAGCTTGGCCTTGATCTCGCCCACGCCCTCCTCGACGTTGCCGAGGACGGTCTTCTCCTCGTTCAGCGGCGGCTCCTGGAGCAGGATGCCGACGGTGTAGCCGGGGCTCAGGCGGGCCTCTCCGTTGGAGGGCTGGTCGAGGCCGGCCATGATCTTCAGGATCGTGGACTTGCCGGCCCCGTTGGGGCCCACGACGCCGATCTTGGCGCCCGGATAGAACGACATGGTGACGTCGTCCAGGATGACTTTGTCGCCCACGGTCTTGCGGGCCTTGGACATGGTGTAGATGAATTCCGCCATGCCCTCCAGGCTACCCTCCCGGCGCCCGGGCACGGGCGGGCCGCCGGGGTCCGGGCGCCCCGGCGGCCGCCCGGTGCGGGCTCCCCGCCTCAGGCGGGGGCCCGGTCCTCGCCGGCCCCGGCGGGCTGCGCCTCCCGGAGGAGCTCGCCGGTCTCCGGGTCGACGCCCTCGGGCGCCGTCCCTTCTGCCCCGTCCGCCGTGGCGGCGGGGTCGCCGGGCCGCTCGCGCTCCCCGGCCGCGGCGGCGGTGACGGTGCGCTGGAAGCACGCGGTGCCCAGGGCCAGGTCGTGGCCGATCGAGACGGCGTCGACGTCGACCGCGGTGTGCCGGCCGTTCTCGCCGTCCCAGAAGCGGACCTTGAGCCGGCCGACGACCACGACCGGCTGGCCCTTCTTCAGGCTCGCGAGCGCGTTGAGGCCGAGGCCGCGGAAGGCCTGGACCGTCAGCCAGTTGGTGTGCCCGTCGCGCCAGGTGGAGCTCTGGGCGTCGAACCACCGCGGCGTCGAGGCCAGGCGGAAGGTCACGACCACGGTGCCGTCGGGCAGGCTGCGGGACTCGGGGTCGGTGGCCACGTAGCCGCGGACGGTGATCTGCTCGGTCATGGGTGCTCCTTCGGGCGGCGGCCGGACGGCCGGGTCGGGCCCCGGGTGCTCGGGGTCCGCCCAGCCTGACCGTCCCGACCCCGCAGGAGCGCGGGACCGGCGGCGCCTGTGGACGACGACGGCGCCCGGCCCGGCGACCGGGCTCCTGGGGAGCGAGGTCACCGGGCCGGGCGGGCCGCGGCGGGACCGTGGTGGCCGCAGCGGCCGGCGGCCCGCCGTCGTGCCGTGGTGCGGGCCGGGGCCCTCAGGCCACGAGGGCGGGACCGATGTCGATCCCCCCGCCGTCGACGTCGAGCCGGACGCAGTCGCAGCCCAGGGCCCGGCGGGCGAGCTCCTCGACCCGCGCGGGGTCGCAGTCCTCCCCGAGCCGGCTCGCGATGAAGTCGCGGGTGTCGGCCTCGGCCTCCTCGGACGTGTCGTAGTGGAAGTGGCGCGGTCCCCCGCCGACCCATCTGCGCGTGACGATGACGCTCATCCCGATCCCCCAGTGCTCTCGTGCCGGTGCTCGTGCGGCGCGCCCCGCCCGTCCCCCGGCGCGGGCGCCGCCCGGGGGCCGTCCCGCCCGGAACTGAGATGGCGGACCCCCGATGCTGATTAATGTATGCAAATCCACGGGGGTGTGCTGTCCCCTCTTCCGCGCCGGGACACGCTTCCGGGGCCGGCCCGGCGGTGCCCGGTCCCGGCCGGGTGCACCCGGGCCGGGACCGGAGGGGGCCCGGGCCCCGGGCGTCCCCGGGACGGAGCAAGCGCCCCGGACCGGGGTCCGGGGCGCTGCGGGCGGGATCGGGGACGACGTGCATGCTCTGGTGCCCCAGGAGGGAATCGAACCCCCGACCAAGAGATTAGAAGGCTCCTGCTCTGTCCGCTGAGCTACTGGGGCGGGACACCGGGCCGGGCCCGGACGCCGCCGGGAAGTCTATCAACACGGCCCGGCCGGCACGGGTGCGGCACGGGTCCCCGACGACCGCCCGTCAGATGACCGCCTGGGCGGGCGGCGGGGAGTAGCGGCCTCGGAAGAGCCGGCGGGTGGCCGGGTCGATGAACCACAGGTACACCCCGTAGGACAGGGCGACGACGGAGGCGATCAGCCGGCCCGAGCTCAGGTCGAGGTCCAGGTAGGGGAAGACGTCGATCTGGTCGGAGACGGCGTAGACCATGAAGAAGGCGGTGAGGAAGAACAGGATGTCGACCTGCCAGTCGCTGCGGATGCCGGTGACGGCGAACAGGGGGATCAGCCACACCACGTACCAGGCCTGGATCATCGGGGACAGCAGCACGATCGTCGCGAAGGCCCAGGCGAGCCGGCGCACGAGCTTCTCGTCGCGGCCGCGGAACATCAGCCAGAGGATCACGGGGACCGCGAGCGCCTGGAAGAACGTGTGCACGGTGTCTCGCCACTGCCCGGAGTCGGCGCCGATCGTCGCGGCGAAGGACGCGGCGAGGCTGCCGAGGAAGCCGACGGGGGCGTACCAGATCCACACCGAGCCGGGGGTGGACATCGCCGCGACCCAGCCGAAGCCGAAGCCGTTGACCAGGCCCATCAGCCCGAGCAGCGCCACGGACAGGGCGAGGGTGAGCGCCCAGATCACGAAGCGCCGCGGCCAGGACGCCCCGCGCCCGGCCCAGAGCAGGCCGATGAAGGGCAGGAGGACGAGGGTGATGGGCTTGATCGCCACGGAGAGGGTCACCAGGACCGTCCCGGCGACCCCGCCCTTCCAGGTGCGGTGCGCCGCGGCGACGTAGGTGCCGGCGAGGGCCAGGGCGATCATGATCGCGTCGTTGTGCACGGCCACCACGAAGTTCGTGAGGAACAGGGGGTTGGCCACGCTCAGCCACAGCGCGCGGGCGGGGTTGATCCCGTGCAGGCGGGCCAGCCGCGGGATCAGCCACATGCACGCGAGCACGGCGAGCACGCACAGGGCCCGGAACAGCAGCACGGCGGCGTCGGGGTCCGCCCCCGTGACGGCCACGACGAACTGCTCGATCCACAGGAACAGCGGCCCGTACGGGGGCGGGGACTCCGACCACATCTGGTCGGCGCCGAGCTGGAAGAAGTTGTCGATGGTGGACACGCCGTGCTCGTAGGGGTTGAGCCCGCTCTCCATCACGCGGCCCTGGCCGATGTAGGAGTAGACGTCGCGGCTGAACAGCGGCACGGCCACCAGCATGGGCGCCGTCCAGGCCGCGATGGCGGCGAGCACCCACCGGCCCGACCCGGGCCCCCACCGGTTGAGCTTCTGCCCGAGCCGCAGCCACTCGCGCACCAGCAGCATCCCGCCCACGGCCACGAGCAGGATGGAGGCGATCACCCCCGTGGTCGTGTAGCGCATGGCGATGATCAGCGGCTCCTGGCGCAGCGGCGACACGGAGGCCAGCCAGCCGACGCCGAGGGAGCCGGCGAGGAGCATCAGGGAGCCGACGGCGCCCATCACGACGGTGCGCAGCGGCGAGCCGGAGACGTACTGGGAGCCGCCGGGCAGGGCGAGCGGGGTCCGCTCGCCCGCTGCGGCCGGGCCGGTCCTCGAGGTGGTGCGCACTGCTCTCCCAGTCGTGCCCGTCCGGTGCCGAGGGGTGCCGCGGCCGGGCGGAGCGCGGACCCGAGGTCCTCCCGATCCTATCCCCGCCCCCCGGGCGGCACCCGCCGACGGGCCCGGACGGCACCCGCGGGCCCCGACGGGTCCGGACGGGCACTCGGGGGCGCCCCGGGGCGTGCGTGCGCCCCCGCCCCGGACCGGGACGGTCCGTCCGGGCGACCGGGACCGCCCGCCCGGGCGCCCCGCCCGACGCCCCGGGGCGGCGCGCACGATAGATTGGCGGGGTGGCTACGACGAACGGACGCGCGAACACCAACGGACGCCCCAACGGGCGGATCGTGTGGATCGACTGCGAGATGACGGGACTGTCCCTGGAGCACGACGCCCTCATCGAGGTCGCCGCCCTGGTGACAGACGACGAGCTCAACGTGCTGGGCGAGGGGGTCGACGTCGTCGTCCGCCCCGACGAGGCGGCGCTCGCGCAGATGGGCGAGTTCGTGCGCGGCATGCACACCGCCTCCGGGCTGCTCGAGGAGCTGCCCCGCGGCGTGAGCATGGCCGAGGCCCAGGAGCAGGTCCTGGCCTACCTCCGCCAGTGGGTGCCGGAGCCCGGGAAGGCCCCGCTGGGCGGGAACTCCGTGGGCACGGACCGGACGTTCCTGGTCCGCGACATGCCGGAGGTCGTGGCGCACTTGCACTACCGGGTGATCGACGTCTCCACCATCAAGGAGCTCGCCCGCCGCTGGTACCCGCGCGCCTACTTCCAGGCCCCCGCCAAGACCGGCAACCACCGCGCCCTGGGCGACATCCGCGACTCGATCGACGAGCTGCGCTACTACCGCCGGGCCGTCTTCGCCGCCGACCCGGGGCCGGACTCCGAGACCGCCCGGGCGATCTCCGCCGAGATCACCGCCTCGCGCACGGGCGCCGAGCCCGCGGCGGAGACCCCCGAGGCCTGAGGCCCCGACGCCCGGCAGGGACCCCCGGGCCGCGTCCCCGCGCCGGTCCCCGGCCGGGAGCGGATCCCGGGCCCGTCCGGTGCGGAGCACCGCCGGCGATGGGGTACACTCGTAGGCGTTGCCCAGCGGAACGCGCTTCCGCGGGGTGTCCATGGTGGGCGTAGCTCAGTCGGCAGAGCGCCTGGTTGTGGTCCAGGAGGTCGCGGGTTCAACCCCCGTCGCTCACCCTTCGCGCGAAAGGCCGCCCCGGGGTCCCCGGGGCGGCCTTTCGTCGTCGTCCGTCCCCGTCCCCCGCGCCGCCGGCGCGGTGAGAGGAAGACCGCCGTGGCCGTCCGTCCCGTGGTGATCACCGGAACCCCCGTCCTGCACCGTCCCGCCGCCCGGGTCACCGCGTTCGACGACGAGCTGCGCGCCCTGGTCGAGGACATGTACGAGACGATGGACGCCGCCCACGGCGTGGGCCTGGCGGCCCCGCAGATCGGCGTGGGCCTGCGGATCTTCACCTACGCCTTCCGCAACGACGACGGCGTCCCCCCGCGCGGCGTCCTGGTCAACCCGGTCCTGACCCTGGGGAAGGTCTCGCAGGAGGCCCCCGACCCGGACGAGGAGGCCGAGGGCTGCCTGTCCGTGCCCGGGCACAGCTGGCCGCTCAAGCGCGCCGACTGGGTGCGGGTGGCCGGCTTCGACGCCGGGGGCCGCCCCGTGGACTTCGAGGCCAACGGGTGGTTCGCCCGCGTCATGCAGCACGAGTACGACCACCTCGACGGCAAGCTCTACGTCGACCGGCTCAACGACAAGTGGGGCCGCAGGGCGCGCAGGGCGGTCAAGGCCGAGGGCTGGGGCCACGGCGGGAGCAGCTGGCTGCCGGGCGTCGACGAGGACCCCTTCGGCCACTGACCCGCACCACCGGGGCGGGGCCGCTCCCGTCCGCGGAGGCGGCCCGCGCCCGGAACGGGGCTCAGTCCTCGGTGCGCACCACCACGAGCTCCCCGGCGGAGCGGGCCGTCGGCCCGGTGAGCTCGGCGTCCCAGCGCTCGCGGGCGGCCGCGAGCAGCTCCTGCGGCGACCGCGCCGGACGCCCCGCGGCGGCGCGCTCGACGAGGTGGCGGGCGAGCAGCCCGCGGGTGTGCTTGGCCATGTGCGAGACCACCGTCCGCTTCCCGTCCCGTTCCCGGACGACCTTCACCGCCACCGTCCGCTCCCGGGGACCGCGCCAGGCCGCGGCGTAGGCCGCCGACCGGCAGTCGACCACGACCCCGTCCCCGGCCGCCGGGCCCAGGACGGCGGGCAGGTGGCGCTTCCAGTGGGCGGCGAGCCGGCCCAGTCCGGGCAGCTGCGTGCCCATGGACAGCCGGTAGGCGGGGATCCGGTCGGCGGGCCGCACCGCGCCCCACAGCGCCGAGACGACGACGAGCGAGGCCTCCGCCGCCGCCCGCTGCGCGGGGGTGAGCCCCGCGGGGTCGAGGGCGTCGTAGAGCACGCCGGTGTAGACCTCCAGGGCCGGTGCGGCCGGTTCCTGCGCCAGCCGGGTGTTGCGCTCCACCTCGGGGCGCAGCCGCTCCCCCACCCCCAGGACCTCGAGGGCGTCGGCCCGGGCGCTCGCCCGCTCCAGGTGCGCGAGGACCTCGCGGCGGGCGGCCCCCAGCTCGGGGAAGGACAGGGTGTCCGGGCCGGCGGGGGCGCCGGCGGCGGGGGCGGTCTTGGTCTCGGAGGGCGGCAGCAGGATCAGCACCGCAGCAGTCTAGTGCGCCGGCCCGGGCCCCGCCGTGCCCGCCCGGGGCCGTCCCGGATCCGCCGGAACGCCGTCCCGGACCGGGGACCCGCAGCACCGCACGCCCGCGGGCGCCGGACTCCCGGCTCAGCCCCGGACCAGGCCCACGGCCAGGACGAGCATGACCACCCCGACGCCCAGGTCGACCGCCCGCCACGTCCGGGGGCTGTCCAGCACGCCCGACAGCGCGCGGGCACCCCAGCCCAGGGCGGAGAACCACACGAGGCTGCCCGTCACGGCGCCGGCGGCGAAGACCCAGCGCCCGCCCGCGCCCTCCTGGTTGGCGAGACCCCCGAGCAGCACCACGGTGTCCAGGTAGACGTGGGGGTTCAGCCAGGTCAGCGCGAGCGTCGTGGCCACGACCGTCCCGCGCGAGCGCGGCGCCTGCGCGGCCGGCGCCGCCGGCCGCAGCGCCGAGGCGAAGGAGCGCGCCGCCCACCAGGCCAGGTAGGCCGCCCCGCCCCAGCGCAGCACCTCCAGGGCCGTCGGGAACCGGACCACGAGCGCGCCGATCCCGGCCGTGCCGCCGAGGATGAGCACGGCGTCGCTCGCCGCGCACAGGGCCACCACCACGCCCACGTGCTCGCGCCGGACGCCCTGGCGCAGCACGAACGCGTTCTGCGCCCCGATCGCGACGATCAGCGCCAGCCCGGTCACGAGGCCCGTGCCCCAGATGCTCCACATGCCGTCGAACGCTAGTGTCGCGGCGCGGTGCAGACAAACGAAGGATCCTGAGCCTTCATTAGACTTTCTTCATGCACCTCGAGCACCTGCGCGCCCTGACCGCCGTCGTCGACGAGGAGTCCTTCGAGGCGGCCGCCGACCTGCTCCGGATCTCGCCCTCGGCCGTGAGCCAGCGGATCAAGGCCCTCGAGGCCTCCGTGGGACAGGTCGTGGTGCGCCGCGGCAGCCCCTGCACCCCCACGGAGGCCGGCGCCGTGCTGCTGCGCACGGCCCGGCAGGTGCAGCTGCTCGAGGCCGAGGCCCGGCACGCCCTCGGTCTGGGCGCGGCCGACCGGACGGTCACGCCGGTGGCCGTCAACGCCGACTCCCTCGCCACCTGGTTCGTGCCCGTCCTGGCCGAGGCGGCCGGCTGGGCGGACACGGTCCTGGACCTGCGGGTGGAGGACCAGGACCACAGCAGCCGGCTGCTGCGCGGCGGGGAGGTCCTCGCGGCCGTGACCTCGGACCCCGCGCCGGTGGGCGGGTGCCGGGTCGAGCCGCTGGGGGCGATGCGCTACCTGCCGGTCGCAGCCCCCGGGCTGCTCCGCCGCTGGGGCGCCGGTCCGGCGGCCGCGACGGGCGCCGCGGGCCTCGACTGGGCCCGCGTCCCCGTGCTGCGCTTCAACGGCAAGGACGACCTGCAGCTGCGCGCCCTGCGCGCCCTGGGACTCGACCGCTCCCCGCCGGCGCACACCGTCCCCTCCTCGGAGGCGTTCCTCGCCGCCGTGCGGGCGGGCCTGGGGTGGGGCATGGTCCCCGAGCTCCAGCTGGGTGCGGAGCTCGCCGACGGCTCCCTGGTCCTGCTCGCGGAGCACGCCCCCGAGGACGTCGTGCTGCACTGGCAGACCTGGACGCTGGCGTCCGGGCGGCTGGACCGGCTCGCCGCGGCCGTGCGGGACGCGGCCCGGCGGCGGCTGCGCCCGGCGCCCGCGGTGCCGTCCGGCGGGTAGACTGGGCGGCGGACAGGCCGGCCGGGTGACCGCGGGCCGCGGCCCCCGGGGCCGCGGCGCGAGGAAAGTCCGGGCTCCGCAGAGCAGGATGGTGGGCAACGCCCACTCGGGGGAACCCGCAGGACAGTGCCACAGAGAACAGACCGCCCGCACCGCCGGTGCGGGTGAGGGTGAAAAGGTGGTGTAAGAGACCACCAGCGCGCCGGGTGACCGGCGCGGCTCGGTAAACCCCATCCGGAGCAAGGTCGGACAGGGTGCGCTCGAGGGCTGCTCGCCCGAGCACCCGGGTGGACCGCTCGAGCCCGCCGGCAACGGCGGGCCTAGATGGATGGTCACCGCCACGGTCCGGGCAACCGGCCGTGCGCACAGAACCCGGCTTACAGGCCGGCCTGTCCCCCGCTCCTCCCGCGTGCCCGTGCGCACCGGCCCGCCTCAGGAGCGGACCAGGATCACCCCGCACTCCGGGCACACGAGCACCTCGTCCGCCGCCGCCGACCGGAACACGGCGGCGTCGGTGGGGCTCAGCGCGCTGCCGCACGACCCGCAGGCCGTGCCGCGCAGCTCCGCGGCCGCGGGCCGCTCGGCCGCCCGGCCGGTGCGGATCCGCTCGTAGCGCCCCACGAGCTCGTCGTGCCCCACCGCGGCCGCGACCTCGGGGCGGCGCGCCGTCAGCTGCGCGCGCTCGGCCACCAGGGCCGCCCCCTCCTCGTCGCGGGCGGCCACCCGCCGCCGGGCCTCGGCGTCGGCCTCCTTCAGCCGCGGCGTCACGGCCGCCCGGTGGGCCAGCGCGTCGTCCATCTCCTGCATGAGCGCGAGCTGCGCGTCCTCCGCCTCGGCGAGCTGCCGGGTGCGGGTGTCGAGCTCGTGCTGCAGCCCCATGAGGTCCTTCGCGGAGCCGCCCTGCTCGAGCCGGGCCCGGTCCGTGTCGATCGAGGCCTGCACCCGCGCCACCTTCTCCTCGGCCGCGGTGAGCCGTTGCGCGACCGCCTGCTCGGCGGCGTCCAGCTCCTTCGCGGCCGCGACCGCCGCGGCCCGCCGCTGCAGGGCGCGGGCGGTCTCCGGGGCCTCCCGCAGCTCCGTGATGCGGGCGGCGATCCGCCGCAGCCGGGCGTCGAGACGCTCGAGCTCCAGGAGGGCTCGCTGCTGCTCGGGGGTGGCGCGGGTCATGCGGTTCCTCCTGCGGTCGGGCCGGGGGTCTCGAGACGGAAGTCCCAGGGATCGGTGCGCCGCGCGGAGACGACCACCTCGACGTCGTGGCCGCGGGCGGCGAGGGCCTCGCGCAGGGCCGCGGCGGCCGCCGGCAGCCACAGCCACTCGCTGGCGAAGTGCGAGAGGTCCACGAGGTGCGGGAGGCCGGAGCCGCCGGGACCCGTGGCGGCCTCGCGGGCCTCGGAGGCGGGGTGGTGGCGCAGGTCGGCGGTGACGTAGACGTCCGCGCCCGCGGCCCGGACCTCGTCGAAGAGCGAGTCCCCGGCGCCGCCGCAGACGGCCACGCGCCGCACGGGCGCGTCCGGGTCGCCGGCCACCCGCACGCCGTGGGCGGTGGCGGGCACGGCCCGCGCCAGCCGCTCGGCCAGCTCCCGCAGCGGGACCGGCTCCGGAAGCTCCCCCACGCGGCCGAGGCCGGCGGCCGGGTCCGCGGGGTGCGGGACCAGCGGCGCCGTCGCCGTCAGCCCCGCCGCCCGGGCGACGGCGTCGGAGACCCCCCCGGGGGCGGAGTCGGCGTTGGTGTGGCAGGTCAGCAGCGCGCAGCGGTTCTCGACGAGCTCGTGGACCACGGCACCCTTGAAGCGGTCGGCGGCCACGGAGGTCACGCCCCGCAGCAGCAGGGGGTGGTGGGTCAGCAGCAGGTCGTGGCCCCCGGACACGGCCTCCGCGACGACCTCGGCCACGGGGTCGACGGCCAGCAGCACGCGGCGCACCGGCTGCTCCGGGCGCCCGGTGACCAGCCCCGAGGCGTCCCACGGCTCCTGCAGGTGCAGCGGCCACAGCTGCTCGACGACCTCCAGGACCTCGGCGAGGGCGGGCGCGGGGGCGGGGGTGCGGGGCGGGCTCATGGGCCCAGTCTAGGGACAGCCCCGCCGGCGGCGACGGGGCGGGAATGCTCCCGGCGCGCCGCTGTTGTACCGGGCATGGCCTTCTCCCCGACCGACGACGACGCCACCGCCCCGACCCCCGTCCGGGAGGGATCCTCCTCCCTCACCTACGTGCTCGCCGGCGGGTGCTTCTGGTGCCTCGACGCGGTGTACCGGGTCACCCGCGGCGTGACCGAGGTGGTCTCCGGCTACACCGGCGGCGCGCAGCCGGACCCCGGGTACTACGCCGTGTGCAGCGGCACCACCGGCCACGCCGAGGCCGTCGCGGTGACCTTCGACCCCGCCGTGGTGCCCTCGGAGGTGATCCTCGACCTCTTCTTCACCGGCCACGACCCCACGACCCTCAACCGCCAGGGCTACGACGTCGGCACCCAGTACCGCTCCGCGATGTTCTTCGCCGACGACGCGCAGCGCGACGTCTTCCGGACCGCGATCGAGCGCGCCCAGGAGCACTGGAGCGACCCCGTGGTCACGACCCTGGAGCCCCTCGGGCCGTTCTGGCCGGCCGAGCCGGAGCACCAGGACTTCTACGCGCGCCAGCCCTGGAACGGCTACTGCCAGGTGATCATCAACCCGAAGCTGGCCAAGGTCCGGAAACGTTACTCCGCGTGGCTTACCGCGTAGTAGCGGTTGCGGCCCGTGGCTAGGCTGAGCTAGGACCGCGCCGCCGGCCCGCCCGCGGCGCCACGAGCACCACCCGTACGAGACCGTCCCCGAGCCCGTCGCACGAGACCGCGGGCAGAAACCGAGGTACCCCCATGGCGAAGATCTACTCCGACGTCACCGAGATCGTGGGCCGCACCCCCCTGGTCCGCCTCAACCGCCTCGACGAGGGCCTGCCGGGCAACGTCGCCGTCAAGCTCGAGTTCTACAACCCGGCCAACTCGGTCAAGGACCGCATCGGCGTGTCCATCATCGAGGCCGCCGAGAAGGCCGGTGCGCTCGAGCCCGGCGGCACGATCGTCGAGGGCACCTCCGGCAACACCGGCATCGCCCTGGCCATGGTCGGCGCGGCCCGCGGCTACAAGGTCATCCTCACGATGCCCGAGACCATGTCCACCGAGCGCCGCGTGATGCTGCGCGCCTACGGCGCCCAGATCGTGCTCACCCCCGGCTCCGAGGGCATGCGCGGGGCCGTGGAGAAGGCCCAGGAGATCGTCGACACCACCGAGAACGCCGTGCTGGCCAGCCAGTTCGCCAACGAGGCCAACCCCGCGGTGCACTACGCGACGACCGGGCCCGAGATCTGGGAGGACACCGACGGCGCCGTCGACGTCTTCGTCTCCGGCGTGGGCACCGGCGGCACCATCACCGGCGCGGGCCGCTACCTGCGCGAGCAGAAGCCGGACGTGCGCCTCGTCGTCGTCGAGCCCGCCGACTCCCCGCTGCTGACCGAGGGCAAGGCCGGGCCCCACAAGATCCAGGGCCTGGGCGCCAACTTCGTGCCCGCGATCCTCGACCGGGAGATCTACGACGACGTCTACGACGTCACCGTGGAGGACTCCGTGCGCACCGCCCGCGAGCTCGGCACCAAGGAGGGCATCCTCGGCGGGATCTCCTCCGGGGCCATCGTCTGGGCCGCCCTCCAGGAGGCCGCGAAGGAGGAGAACCGCGACAAGCTGATCGTCGCGATCGTCTGCGACTTCGGGGAGCGCTACATCTCCACCCTGCTCTACGAGGACATCCGCGGCTGAGCCCGCGAGCCCACGGCCCGCCCGCCCGGGAATAGCGATGCCGCTGTGCGGTGTTGCCCCCGGATGTGGGCGGGCCGTCGGCACGCCCCGGCCCCTCCCGCGGGGCCGCACGCCCGCCCGGCGGGCCGACCACCGACCCCGGAAGAACAGAGGACAGCCGTGAGTTTCTGGAGCAGACTCTCCGAGGACCTGAAGACGGCCCGCACGCACGACCCGGCCGCCCGGTCCGACGTGGAGATCGCGCTCAACTACTCCGGGCTGCACGCCATCTGGGTCCACCGCCTCACCCACCGGCTGTGGCAGCGCCCCGACCGCCGGCTGCTGGCGCGCACCCTGTCCCAGCTCGCCCGCTTCCTCACGGGCGTGGAGATCCACCCCGGCGCCTCGATCGGGCGGCGCTTCTTCATCGACCACGGCATGGGCGTGGTGATCGGCGAGACCGCCGAGATCGGCGACGACGTCATGCTCTACCACGGGGTCACCCTGGGCGGGCGGTCGCTGGCGAAGGTCAAGCGCCACCCGACCGTGGGCGACCGGGTCGTCATCGGCGCCGGCGCGAAGGTGCTGGGCCCCATCGAGATCGGTGCGGACTCCGCGATCGGCGCCAACGCCGTGGTGGTCAAGGACGTGCCCGAGGACTCCATCGTCACCGGGATCCCCGGCAAGGTGCGGCCCCGCACACCCGAGAAGAAGCAGCCCCTCGTGGACCCGTCGACCTACATCGACCCGGCCATGTGGATCTGAGCCGCTGCACCCTCCGGAGCGCGCCGAGGGGCGGCGTCCGGTGGTTCTCCCGCGGGGGGAGCCACAGGACGCCGCCCCTCGTCGTGCGCTGGGCGCGCGCGGGGTGGGCTCAGGCGATGACCTCGGAGCGGTCCCCGGACCACAGGGTGTGGTAGGCCCCGGCGCTGGCGTCGTCGACGCGCCGGTAGGTGTGGGCCCCGAAGTAGTCGCGCAGCCCCTGGGTCAGGGCCGCGTTGAGCCGCGGGCGGCGCAGGGAGTCGTAGTAGGCCAGGGTCGAGGAGAACACCGGGGCCGGGATCCCGCGCTCCACCGCCCGGGCCACCACCCGCCGCCACGCCGGCAGCGCCGCCTCCAGGGCGGTGGTCACCGCCGGGGCGAAGAGCAGGTTCGCCGGGGCGGACTCCCCGGCGTAGGCCTCCATGATCGTCTCCAGCAGCTGGGCGCGGATGATGCACCCCTGCCGCCACAGCGAGGCGATCGCGGCCAGATCCAGCTCCCACCCGTACTCGGCCCCGGCCAGGGTGAGCATGTCCAGCCCCTGGGCATAGGCCACCAGCTTCGAGGCGTAGAGCGCCTGACGCACATCCTCCACGAACCCCGCATCCCCCACCACGTCCTCGGTGGTGGCCCCCACCCCGGCCGGCAACAGGCGCTGGGCCTGGGCGCGCATGGCCGGCTCGGCCGAGGACAGCGCCCGGGCGAAGACCGACTCGGCGATCCCCGTCACCGGGCTGCCCAGGGCCAACGCCTCCTGCACCGTCCAGGTGCCGGTGCCCTTCTGCCCGGCCGCGTCCACGATCACATCGATCAAGGGCTTACCCGTGCGCGCATCGACCTGACCCAGGACCTCGGCGGTGATCTCGATCAGGTACGAGGCCAGCTCCCCGGTGTTCCACTGGCGGAACACTTCCGCCTGCTCCCCCGGCTCCAGCCCGGCCACCGAGCGCAGCAGCTCGTGGGCCTCCCCGATCACCTGCATGTCGGCGTACTCGATGCCGTTGTGCACCATCTTCACGAAGTGCCCCGCCCCGTCCGGACCGATCCACGCACAGCACGGGGCCCCGTCCTCGGCCCTCGCCGCGATCGACTCCAGCATCGGCCCCAACGAGGCATAGGACTCCTGCGGACCCCCCGGCATGATCGAGGGACCCAGCAGCGCCCCCTCCTCCCCGCCGGAGACCCCCACCCCCACGAAGTGCAGCCCGACCGCGGCCAGCGCCGCCTCCCGGCGGCGGGTGTCCTGGAAATACGAGTTGCCCCCGTCGATCACGATGTCCCCCGGGTCCAGCAGCGGCACCAGCGCCTCGATCACCGCATCCACCGGCCCCCCGGCCTTGACCATCACCAGGATCCGCCGCGGGGACTCCAACGCCCCCACCAGCTCCTCCAACGACTCCGTGCGCACGAACGAGCCCTCGTGCCCGTGCTCGGCCAGCAGGGCATCGGTGCGCGCCACCGACCGGTTGTGCAACGCCACCGTGTACCCCTTGCGGGCGAAGTTGCGGGCCAGATTCGCCCCCATCACCGCCAGACCCGTCACACCGATCTGCGCCTTCTTCATCTCAGCCACCATGACACCCACCCTATTCGAGGGCGGGCGGGGCGAAGAACGGGGGCAGTGGGTCCTACCGGGATCGAACCGATGACATCCACGGTGTAAACGTGGCGCTCTACCAGCTGAGCTAAAGACCCTGGACAACCGGGTGGACGGTTTGTGCAACCGCCAGCACCCGGTTCCCGAACAGGCTACTCGACGCTACTCATCGGTAACCGGCGGTTCTCGCGTGACCTTCGCCACGTCCGCGGCCATTCTAGGCGGCTCCGAGGGCGGCTTCGAGGGCGGTGAGGAACTCCCCCGCCCGGGCGTCGATCTTGACCCGTGCCGACCCGTCCGCGCGGGTCCGGCCGTGGTTGGCGATGAGCACGGGCCGCCCGGCGCGCACCGCGTGCCGCACGAAGCGCCGCCCGGAGTTGACCGTGAGGGAGGAGCCGACCACGAGCAGCGCCTCCGCGGCGTCGACCATCCGCAGGGCCCGCAGCACCCGGTGGCGCGGCGCGTTCTCGCCGAAGAAGACGACGTCGGGCTTGAGGATCCCGTCGCAGACCGGGCAGTCGGGCACCCGGAAGCCGGCCGTCTCGGTGATGACGGCGTCGGCGTCCGGGGCGAACTCGATGTCCTCCGGGGAGGAGAGGGAGTCGTAGAACCCGGGGTTGAGCTCGTCGAGGACGTCGGAGAGCACGGCGCGCGGGATGCGGGTGGCGCACTGCAGGCAGCGCACCACGGAGTAGCGCCCGTGCAGGTCGACGACGTTCACCGAGCCCGCCGCCTGGTGCAGGCGGTCGATGTTCTGGGTCACCACGCCCGTGACGACCCCCCGCTCCTCGAGCCGGGCGAGCACGGTGTGGCCCGGGTTCGGGCGGGCCTCGGCGAGGTGGCGCCACCCGTACTGGTTGCGTGCCCAGTAGTGGCTGCGGCGTGCCGGGCTGGAGAGGAAGTCCTGGTAGGTCATCGGCGTGCGCGGCGCGGCGCCCGGGCCCCGGTAGTCGGGGATGCCGGAGTCGGTGCTGATCCCCGCGCCGGTGAGCACCGCGGTGCGGCGCCCGCGCAGCAGGTCCACGGCCGCCGGGAGCCCGGTGCCGAGGTCGGCGGCGTCCGGATCGGGGAACTGGTCGGGGACCTCGGGGCGGCCGTAGCCGGTGCGGAGGGTGCGCATCGGGGGCGTCCTGGCGGCTCAGCCCGCCAGCCGGGCCAGGGCCGCGCGGTAGGACGCGAGCTCCCGCGGGGTGCCGGGCTCGGAGCGGAAGGCGTCGACGACGGTGCCGCCGGCGTCCAGCACGAACGTGGCCCGCTCGGCCATCCCCGAGTCGGCGTCGAACACGCCGTAGCGCTGGGCCACGGCGCCGTGGGGCCAGAAGTCGGAGAGCAGGTCGAAGTCGAAGGACTCCTCGCGGGCGAAGGCCCGCAGCGCGTACTTCGAGTCCGTGGACACCGCGAGCAGGCGCACCCCGGCGTCCTCGAAGACCGACAGGCTGTCCTGCAGCTGGCACAGCTCCCCGGTGCACACGCCGGAGAAGGCGAAGGGGTAGAAGACGAGGGCCACGGGCCGCCCGCGCAGCGCGCTGAGCGTCACGGGCTCGCCGTACTGGTTGTCCAGCGTGAAGTCCGGCGCCGGACTGCCGATCTCGGTCATGCGGGCTCTCCAGGGGTCCGGGAACGGCCCGGCCCGGGAGGGACGGCCGTGGGGCGGCTCAGGTGTTGCGCTTGGGCATCAGGCGGGTGGCGGACCAGTCGGAGCTCACCCGCGCCGTGGTGGTCACGTGCAGGCCGGCGGTCGGGGCCGCGTCGTTGACCTCGGAGGGCGGGACGTGGCCGTCCCGGCCGGCCTTGGGGGTCAGCAGCCACACCACGCCGCCGTCGTCCAGCGTGGTCTGGACGTCGACGAGGGTGTCCACCAGGTCGCCGTCGCCCTCGCGGAACCACAGCAGCACGGCGTCGACGACCTCCTGGTCGTCCTCGTCGAGCAGGTCGCCGCCGACGAGCTCCTCGATCCCCTCCCGGAGGTCGAGGTCGACGTCCTCGTCGTAGCCGAACTCCTGGATGTAGTCGCCATCCTTGAAACCGAGCTGGACTACCGCGTCACCCGCGGCGGTCTGGGCCTCGCTCACTGCTTGCTCCTTCTGGGATCGGGCCGACGGTCGACGACCACGCACTGCGTGCCGGTGCGGGGCTCCGCCCGGACCGGCCCCGCGGGCCGGGCCGGATACCGGCTTCACCCTCCAGACAACACCGGATCAGGGCCGCTTTCAAGCTCCCGGCCCCTCCGGCGCCCCCGCGTCCGTCCCGCGGGGCGCCGTGGAACGGGCTCGCCGCGGTGTGGAACGATGGACCCGACAGACACCGTGCGCACCGCACGGACCCGTCGGCGCGACCCGCCGGCGGGGCGGGCGGGGCGTCCCGGCGGCGCGAGCTCCGGGCCCCCGCACGCACCTGCGCGCGCGCCCGCCCGTGACCGCATCTCGGGCAGTCCCACGAAGAGAGGTTGAACGTGCCTTCATCCAGCAACCACCACATCCTCAGCGGCTTGACCAACAACCTGGAGGACTCCGACAACGAGGAGACCCAGGAGTGGCTCGAGTCCTTCGAGGACCTCATCGAGACCCAGGGGACGGCGCGGGCGCAGTACATCATGCGTGCCCTGCTCCAGCACGCGGGCACCCGCAGCGTGGGCGTGCCGATGGTGACGACCACCGACTACGTCAACACGATCCCGGTGGACCAGGAGCCGGAGTTCCCCGGCGACGAGGAGATCGAGCGTCGCTACCGCGCGATCAACCGGTGGAACGCGGCCGTGATGGTGCACCGCGCCCAGCGCCCCGAGATCGGGGTCGGCGGGCACATCTCGTCCTACGCCGGTGTGGCCACCCTCTACGAGGTGGGCCTCAACCACTTCTTCCGCGGCCCGGAGCACCCGGGCGGCGGGGACCAGGTGTTCTGGCAGGGCCACTCCTCCCCGGGCAACTACGCGCGCGCCTACCTCGAGGGCCGGCTCAGCGAGGAGGAGCTCGACGGGTTCCGCCAGGAGAAGACGAAGGCCCCCCACGGGATCCCGTCCTACCCGCACCCGCGGAACATGCCCGACTTCTGGCAGTTCCCGACCGTGTCGATGGGCATCGGTCCCATGAACGCGATCTACCAGGCGCAGTTCAACCGCTACCTGCACCACCGCGGGATCAAGGACACCTCGGAGCAGCGCGTCTGGGCGTTCCTGGGCGACGGCGAGATGGACGAGCCGGAGTCGCGCGGGCTGCTCCAGCTGGCCGCCAACGACAAGCTGGACAACCTGACCTTCGTGGTCAACTGCAACCTGCAGCGCCTGGACGGGCCGGTGCGCGGCAACGGCAAGATCGTCCAGGAGCTGGAGGCCTTCTTCCGCGGGGCCGGCTGGAACGTCATCAAGGTCCTGTGGGGCCGCGAGTGGGACCAGCTGCTCGCCAAGGACGAGGACGGCGAGCTCGTGCGGATCATGAACGAGACCCTCGACGGCGACTACCAGACCTACAAGGCGGAGTCCGGGGGCTTCATCCGCGACCACTTCTTCGGCCGCTCCCCGCGGACCAAGGAGCTCGTCGCGGACATGACCGACGACGAGATCTGGGAGCTCAAGCGCGGGGCCCACGACTACCACAAGGTCTACGCCGCCTACCGTGCCGCCGTCGCCCACGAGGGCCAGCCGACCGTGATCCTGGCCCAGGGCGTGAAGGGCTACGGGCTGGGCAGCCACTTCGAGGCCCGCAACGCGACCCACCAGATGAAGAAGCTGACCCTGGAGGACCTGAAGAACTTCCGGGACCACCTGCGCATCCCGGTGACGGACGAGCAGATCGAGGACGACCTCTACAACGCCCCGTACTACCACCCGGGCCCGGACTCCCCGGAGATCAAGTACCTGCTCGAGCGCCGCAAGGAGCTCGGCGGGTTCCTGCCGGACCGCCCGCACGCCCAGCGGGAGATCGCCCTGCCCGGTGCGGCGGCCTACGCCTCGGCGAAGAAGGGCTCCGGGAAGCAGATGGCGGCCACCACGATGGCCTTCGTGCGGATCCTCAAGGACCTGCTGCGCGACAAGGAGTTCGGCCACCGGATCGTGCCGATCGTCCCCGACGAGGCCCGCACCTTCGGCATGGACTCCTTCTTCCCCACCGCCAAGATCTACAACCCCAACGGGCAGAACTACCTCTCCGTGGACCGCGAGCTCATGCTCGCCTACAAGGAGTCCCCCCAGGGCCAGATCCTCCACGCCGGGATCAACGAGGCCGGCTCCACCGCCGCCTTCACCGCCGCCGGCACCTCCTACGCCACCCACGGCGAGCCCATGGTCCCGGTCTACATCTTCTACTCGATGTTCGGCTTCCAGCGCACCGGCGACTCCTTCTGGGCCGCCGCCGACCAGATGACCCGCGGGTTCATCATCGGCGCCACCGCCGGGCGCACCACCCTCACCGGCGAGGGCCTCCAGCACGCCGACGGCCACTCGCCCATCCTGGCCTCGACCAACCCGGCGGTCGTCCACTACGACCCCGCCTACGGCTACGAGATCGCCCACATCGTGGAGCGCGGGCTCGAGCAGATGTACGGCACGGGCGACGAGGACCACGACGTCATGTACTACCTGACGGTCTACAACGAGCCCTACCAGCAGCCGGCCGAGCCGGAGGACGTCGACGTCGAGGGCATCCTCAAGGGCATCTACCTGCTCGCCCCCGCCCAGAAGGAGGGCCCGCGCACGCAGCTGCTGGCCTCCGGCGTGGCCGTGCCGTGGGCGCTCGAGGCCCAGCGGCTGCTCGCCGAGGACTGGGGCGTCTCGGCCGACGTGTGGTCGGTGACCTCCTGGGTGAACCTGCGCCGCGACGGCGTGGCCGCCGAGCAGCAGGCGTTCCTGAACCCGGGCGAGGGCAGCCGCACGCCGTACGTGACCCAGCAGCTGGCCGGGGCCACGGGTCCGGTCGTCGCGGTCTCGGACTTTAGCTCGGAGCTGCCGGACATGATCCGCCAGTTCGTCCCGAACGAGTTCGCCTCCCTGGGCGCCGACGGCTTCGGCTTCTCGGACACCCGCGCCGGCGCGCGCCGGCACTTCAAGATCGACTCCCACTCGATCGTGGTCCGCGCCCTGGAGATGCTCGCCAAGCGCGGCGAGGTCGACTGGCGCGCCCCCGGCGAGGCGATCGAGAAGTACCGGCTGAACGACGTCACCGCCGGCACGAGCGGCAACGCCGGCGGGGACGCCTGAGTCCTGTCCGCCCCCCGCGCCCCGGCAGCCCCTCGCGGGCGGCCGGGGCGCGGCCGTGCGTGCTCTAAGCTCGAGGGCATGGCCGGACAGGACGGGAACACCACGACGCGCTGGCTGCGCACCTCGCGCCGGCGCACCCCGGACCGCTCCCGCTCCCGTCCCGTGGCCCCGCCCCACCCCCGCACCCTGGAGAACCTCAAGGCGCACCTCGGGGCGATCTCCACGGCCGCCGTCCGGCGCCTCGAGACCGACCTGCCGTGGTTCGGGCAGCTGCGCGCCGACGAGCGCTCGGAGCTCGGGCTGGTCGCCCAGCGCGGGATCTCCTCCTTCGTCCGGTGGTACGAGGACCCCGAGGAGCCCCTGTGGGTGCTCACCCAGGTGTTCCGCGAGGCCCCCACCGAGCTCACCCGGGCCATCTCCCTCCAGCACGCGCTGCAGCTGCTGCGCATCGTCGTCGACGTCGTCGAGGACAAGGTTCCCGAGCTCGCCAAGCACCACGACGAGACGGCCCTGCGGGAGGCCGTGCTGCGCTACTCGCGGGAGGTGGCCTTCGCCGCCGCCGACGTCTACGCCCGGGCGGCCGAGAACCGCGGCTCCTGGGACGCCCGGCTGGAGTCCCTCGTGGTCGACGGGATCCTGCGCGGCGAGCACTCCGACTCCCTGCGCTCCCGCATCGCCGCCCTGGGCTGGGCCTCGACCGGGCCCGTGACGGTCCTCACGGGCCCCGCCCCCGAGGGCACCGGCCCCACCACGGTCGCCCGGGTGCGCAAGCTCGCGGCCCGGTGGGCGAAGGACTCGCTGGTGTCCATCCAGGACGACCGGCTCGTGCTGATCCTGGGCGGGGTCGAGGAGCGCGAGCAGGCCCTCGAGAAGCTGGCCGCCGCCTTCGGCCCCGGGCCCGTGGTGCACGGGCCCGAGGCCCCGTCGATCTTCGAGGCCGGTGCGGCCGCCCGGCTCGCCCACGCCGCCCTGTCCGTGGCCCCCGCGTGGCCGGCCGCCCCGCGGCCGGTGCCCTCCGAGGACCTGTGGCCGGAACGGGCCATGGCCGGGGACGAGGCGGCCCGCACCGCCATGGTCGAGTCGATCTACCGGCCGCTGACCCGCTCGGCGACGGGGCTCGTCGATACCCTGTCCACGTACGTGGCGGTCGGCCACTCCCTCGAGGCGACGGCACGGGAGCTGTTCGTCCACGCCAACACGGTCCGCTACCGGCTGCGCCGGATCTGCGACCTCACCGGGTGGGACCCGCTGGTCCCCCGGGACGCCTTCGTGCTGCACTGCGCGCTGGTCGCCGGGCGGCTGGCGGACTCGTGCCGGCCGATCGACACCTCCGCGCCCGCCGCCGCGGCCGTCTTGTAGCTTCCCTACAAACGGCGCCCTGCGGCTTGGTGGCCTCCGCGCCACGTCACGGGAGGGCGTTCTTGCCAAGCTGGGACGGTGATCGCCATCGTCTGCCCTGGACAGGGCTCCCAGAAACCCGGATTCCTCACCGACTGGCTCGCGCTCGACGGCGTGCGCGCCCACCTCGGGCGGCTGAGCGAGGCCGCCGGGCTGGACCTCGTCCACTTCGGCACCGAGGCCGACGAGGAGACGATCAAGGACACCGCCGTGGCGCAGCCGCTGATCGTCGCCGCGGGCCTCGTGGCCGGGCGCCTGCTCGCGGACCGGCTCGGCGCCGAGCGCGAGGACCTGGTCTACGCCGGTCACTCGGTCGGGGAGATCACCGCCTCGGCGCTGGCCGGGGCGCTCACGGAGGACGACGCCATGGCGTTCGTCCGCACCCGGGCCACCGCGATGGCCGAGGCCGCCGCGGCCGTGCCCACCGGCATGAGCGCGGTCCTCGGCGGCAAGGAGGACGAGGTCCTCGCCGCGATCGAGGCCGCCGGGCTGACCCCGGCCAACGCCAACGGCGGCGGGCAGGTGGTGGCCGCCGGGACCCTCGAGCAGCTGGCCGCGCTGGCCGAGCACCCGCCGGCCCGCGCCCGGGTGGTGCCGCTGAAGGTCGCCGGGGCCTTCCACACCGAGCACATGGCCCCCGCCCTCGAGCCGCTGCGCGCGCTGGTGGACCGGCTCTCCCCCGCCGACCCGGTGCACCCGCTGTTCTCCAACGCCGACGGCGCCGCCGTGGCCTCGGGCGCCGCGAACCTCGACTCCCTCGTCGCCCAGGTCTGCCGGCCCGTGCGCTGGGACCTGTGCATGGCGGCCCTGCTCGAGCGCGGCGTGGACCAGCTCGTCGAGCTGCCCCCGGCGGGCACGCTCACGGGCCTCGCCAAGCGCGGCATGAAGGGCGTGCCCGCCCTGGCCGTCACCTCGCCGCAGGAGCTGGAGCAGGCACGGAGTATCCTTGCCTGACGTCCACCAGCACACCGGCCCCGCCCCCGGACCGGACCAGCCGAACGCCTGCCGCCCCCCGTGGGGCCGGCCCGCCGCGCCCGGCCGCACGAAGGAGCAACGACACCCGTGGTGACCCTGCAGCAGAACAAGACCAACGCGCACTCGCGCATCCTCGGCCTCGGCGCCTACCGCCCGGACGTGATCGTCACCAACGACGACGTCTGCCAGTGGATCGAGTCCTCCGACGAGTGGATCCAGCAGCGCACCGGCATCCGGACCCGCCACCGGGCACCGGAGGACGTGAGCGTGCTGGACATGTCCGAGCACGCCGCCCGTGAGGCCCTGGCCGCCGCCGGCATCGAGCCGGGCCGGCTGGGGGCCGTGATCGTCTCCTCGATCTCGTTCCCCTACCTGACCCCGTCCGCGGCCGCGGCCCTGGCCCACCGCCTCGGCGCCACCCCGGCCCCGGCCTACGACATCTCGGCGGCCTGCGCCGGGTACTGCTACGGCATCGCCCAGGCGGACGCCCTCGTGCGCTCCGGTGCGGCCGAGCACGTGCTCGTCGTCGGCGTCGAGAAGCTCTCGGACGTCATCGACAACGGTGAGCGCTCGATCTCCTTCCTGCTCGGCGACGGCGCCGGCGCGGCCGTGGTCGGCCCCTCCGACACCCCGGGCATCGGCCCCTCGGTGTGGGGCTCGGACGGGTCGAAGTGGGACGCGATCCGGATGACCCACCCCCTGACGGACATCCGCGCGGTGGAGCAGGGCCGGGAGCGCACGCCCTCCGCGGACCTCGAGGACCCCGCCACGGGCCGGATGCGCGAGGACGCCACCCTGTGGCCGACCCTGCGCCAGGACGGCCAGACGGTGTTCCGCTGGGCCTCGTGGGAGGTCGCGAAGCGGGCGCAGGAGGCCATGGACGTGGCCGGCGTGCAGCCCGAGGACATCGCCGCCTTCGTCCCGCACCAGGCCAACATGCGCATCATCGACCAGATGGCCAAGACCCTGAAGCTGCCGGAGTCCGTCGTGATCGCCCGCGACATCGCCGAGGCCGGCAACACCTCGGCGGCCTCCGTGCCGCTGGCGGCCCACCGGCTCCTCGCCGAGCACCCGGAGCTGTCCGGGAAGCTGGCCCTGCAGATCGGCTTCGGCGCCGGGCTCGTCTACGGCGCGCAGGTCGTCGTCCTGCCCTGATCCGGCACGGGCGCCGCCCGCCGCGGCGGCCCCCGAAGTCGTCGTAGGGTTGGACGGCACACCCGTAGTCCCCCGCCCCGGCCGGGGCGGGACAGATGCACCCGGCACCCGTCCGGGAGCGACCGCGACCGGCTGCCCCGCAGCCGAACAGAAAGGAAGCCACCATGGCGAGCAAAGAAGAGATCCTGACCGGCCTGGCCGAGATCGTCAACGAGGAGACCGGCCTGGAGACCGAGGCCGTGCAGCTCGACAAGTCCTTCACCGAGGACCTCGACATCGACTCGATCTCGATGATGACGATCGTCGTCAACGCCGAGGAGAAGTTCGACGTGACCATCCCCGACGAGGAGGTCAAGAACCTCAAGACCGTCGAGGACGCCGTCAACTTCATCGACAACGCCCAGGCCTGAGCCGCCCGGTCGCCGGGGCGGGCAGGGCCCGCACGGCCCGCCCGCCCCACGACCCCGCACCCCGGGGCTCCCCCGCCGCCGCATCCCCAGGACACGAGGAAGTGCACTCATGACCCGCAAAGTAGTCGTCACCGGCCTCGGTGCCACCACGCCCATCGGCGGAACCGTGCCGGAGGTGTGGCGCGCCGCCACGACCGGCGTCTCGGGCGTCCGCGCCATCGAGCACGACTGGGTGGACACCTACGACCTCGGCGTGCGCATCGCCGCGCCCGTCTCGACGCCCGCGAGCGAGGTCCTCTCCCGGGTCGAGGCCAAGCGCCTGGACCCCTCGGGGCAGCTCTCCGTGATCGCCGCGCGCGAGGCGTGGGCCGATGCGGGGTTCTCCGCCCCCAACGCCGAGGACGCGGACGAGGTCGACCCCGACCGGTTCGCGGTCGCGTTCGGCACCGGCATCGGCGGGGTGTGGACCCTGCTCGACGCCTACGACACCCTCAAGTCACGCGGCGCCCGCCGCGTCATGCCCCTGACCGTGCCGATGCTCATGCCCAACGGCAACGCCGCGGCCGTGGGCATGGACCTGCGGGCCCGTGCCGCGTCCATCACCCCCGTCTCGGCGTGCGCCTCCGGCACCGAGGCCTTCTACCAGGGCATGAACCTCATCCGCTCCGGCAAGGCCGACGTCGTGGTGGTCGGCGGGGCCGAGTCCGCGATCCACCCCGTGACCATCGCGGCGTTCTCGTCGATGCAGGCCCTCTCCCGCCGCAACGACGAGCCCGAGCGCGCCTCGCGGCCCTACGACACCGCCCGCGACGGCTTCGTCATGGGCGAGGGCGCCGGCGCCGTGGTCCTGGAGTCGGAGGAGTTCGCGGCGGCGCGCGGCGCGCGGGTCTACGCCGAGCTCGCCGGCGCCGGGCTGACCTCGGACGCCTTCCACATCACGGCCCCCGACGAGGAGGGCCGCGGCGCCGCCCGGGCGCTGCAGGAAGCCATGACCACCGGGGAGTTCTCCGCGACCGACGTCCGGCACGTCAACGCCCACGCCACCTCGACCCCGAAGGGCGACGCCCCGGAGGCCAACGCCCTGCGGCGGGCCTTCGGCGACGCCGTGGACGCGATGTGCGTCTCGGCGACGAAGTCCATGACCGGGCACATCCTGGGCGGTTCCGGCGCGGTCGAGGCCGTGCTGACCGTGCTGGCGGTCCACCACCGGCTCGCCCCGTGCACGATCAACCTGGAGAACCAGGACCCGGAGATCGACCTCGACGTCGTGACCGAGGCCCGCGAGCTGCCGGCCGGCGACTTCGTGGCCGTCTCCAACTCCTTCGGCTTCGGCGGGCACAACGCCGTGGCGGCGTTCCGCACCGTCTGAGCCCGACCGCACCACCCCGCACGACGACGGGCCGCCCTCGGAGGAGGGCGGCCCGTCGTCGTCGCGCAGCCGGCCCGGCTGCGGTGGGGCGGCCGCTGCGGGGTCCTCGCCGCCGGCCGCACCGGGGGCCGGGTGCCCGCGCCGTCGTCGCCCCGGAGCCCGGCCGCCCCGGAGGTCGGGCGAGGGGACGCCCGCGGTGCGGCCGGGGCCCCGGGGGTGCCGGTCAGCTCACGCGGTGCAGCCAGCGCACGGGGGCGCCCTCGGCGGCGTGGCGGAAGGGCTCCAGCTCCTCGTCCCAGGCCTCCCCCAGCGCGAGCGAGAGCTCGTTGAGCACGAGCAGGGGATTGCCGCCGGCGGTCTCGTAGGCGAAGCGGATGCGGTCCTCGGAGACCACGATGTTGCCGGCGGTGTCCGTGGTGGCGTGGAAGATCCCGAGGTCCGGGGTGAAGGACCACCGGGCGCCGTCGTGGCCCCGGGAGGGGTTCTCGGTCACCTCGAAGCGCAGCCGTCCCATGGTGCGCAGGGCCGAGGCGAGCAGCGCTCCCGTCCCGGCGGGACCGGACCACTCGAGCTCCGCGCGCACGGATCCGGGCTCGGCGTTCTGCGGGGTCCACTCGAGCTCGGTGCGCTGGCGCGCCACCGCCTCCAGTGCCCACTGGATGTGCGGGCACAGGGCCCGCGGCGCGGAGTGCACGTAGAGCACACCGCGCGTGCTGGGTGACGACATGACCTGTTCCTCCGTCGTGTAGGTACGTCTTCCCCAACGCCCTGCACGGAGCTCGCCGACCCGTGGGGCCGGTCGCGCGCGGCGCGCCCGGCCATGCAGTTGTCCGTCGCGTCCGCGGTGCCGTGCGGGGTTCGAGGTCCGCGCGGGTGCGGTCGCTCCGCCGGTCGCCCCGGGTCCCCGCCGCCGGCCCCGGGCTCTCGGGGTCGGGGCCGTGCACCGGGTCGTCGAGGACGATCCTGGGCTCATTCTTTAGCACGTTTCACCGGGGCGTCAACCGTGGCGTGGGCCGCTGCGGCGGCGCGGAGCCGCCGCGGGCGCCGCCTCGGGGCCCGGGCCGCTGCGGCGCCCCTCGCTCAGGCCCGCGGGTGGGCCTGCCGGTAGACCGCACCGAGGCGGTCGACGGAGACGTGCGTGTAGATCTGGGTGGACGCCACCGAGGAGTGGCCGAGCAGCTCCTGGACCGTGCGCAGATCGGCGCCGCCGTCGACGAGGTGGGTCGCGGCGGAGTGGCGCAGCGCGTGCGGTCCGCGCGCCGCCGTGTCCGGGACGGTGCCCAGCTCGCGCTCGACGACGCGGCGGATCTGCCGCACGTCGATCCGGCCGCCGCGGGAACCGAGGAAGAGGGCCGGTCCGCCGCCCGGACCGGCGAGCACCGGCCGGTGCCGCAGCCACAGCTCCAGCGCGTCGTCGGCGGGGGCCCCGAAGGGCACGCTGCGCTGCTTGTCCCCCTTGCCCACGACGGTGAGCACCCGGCGCGCCCGGTCGACGTCGTCGACGTCGGCGCCGGCGAGCTCGGCGACCCGGGCGCCGGTCGCGTAGAGCAGCTCCAGCAGGGCGCGGTCGCGGGCGGCCAGCGCGGCCCCGCGGGCGTCCTCGCCCCCGGCGCGGGCTCGGTCGGCGAGGTCGTCGAGCAGCGCCCGCACGGCGTCGGCGGGCACGACGTCGGGCAGGTGCCGGCCCCGCTTCGGCGCGACGAGGCGCAGGCTGGGGTCCGTGCCGATCAGTCCGGTGGCCGCGGCCCAGCCGAAGAAGCCGCGGACGGACGCCGTCCAGCGGGCCATCGACGACCGTCCGGCCCCCTCGGCGTGGCGGGCCGCGAGCCAGGCCCGCAGCATGTCCAGCTCCACGGCGGCGGGCGAGGCGACGCGGTGGTGGGCGTGCAGCCAGGCGAACAGGGACCGCACGTCGGCGGTGTAGGCCCGCACCGTGCGCGGGCTGCGGGCCAGCTCGTGGGCGAGGTGGCCGGCCCACCGCTCCACCGCGCGCGCGAGCGCCGGGGGCAGCGGGGTCGCCGCGGGCGTGTCGCTGGTCATGGGCGGCAGTCTAGCGGCGGCGCCACCCCTCCCCCGTGCCCTCGGCCAGGCCGCGCTCCTCGAGCCGGCGCAGCCCGCCGAGGACTTCGCGGGCGGACAGGCCCGCGACCCGGGCCAGTCGCTCCGGCCGGCTGCGGGCACGCAGCGGCAGGGCGTCGAGCAGCCGCCGGTCGGGCTCGTGCAGGCCGTCGACGTCGGCGGCCGGCGCCTCCGGCTCCGGGGCGGGCGCGGCGCCGAAGGGCTGGAGGAGCTCGAGCACCTCGTCGACGTCCGTCACGAGCACGGCCGTGCCCTCCCGCACGAGGCGGTGGCAGCCGGCGGAGGTGCCGGTCTGGACGCCGCCCGGCACGGCACCGACCGGCCGGCTGAGGGCGTCGGCGTGGTGGGCGGTGCTCAGCGCCCCCGAGCGCCACCGCGCCTCGACCACGACGGTCCCCGAGGACAGGGCGGCGATGAGGCGGTTGCGCTGCAGGAAGCGGAAGCGCCCGGGGGTCCCGCCCGGGGCGATCTCGGAGAGCAGCAGCCCGGACTCCGCGACCCGGGCGAGCAGCTGGGCGTTGCCCCGCGGGTAGAACCGGTCGACGCCCCCGGCCATGACCGAGACGGTCGGCGGCCGGGCCGTGCCCGTGGCGAGGGCGGCGCCGTGGGCGGCCTCGTCGATGCCGTAGGCCCCGCCCGAGACGACCGTCCAGCCGCGGGCCGCGAGTGCGCCCGCGAGGTCGAGGGCGACCCGCCGCCCGTAGTGGGAGCAGTCGCGGGCCCCGACGACGGACACGGCCCGGGACGCGGGGAAGCCCAGCAGCGCCCGGTCCCCGCGTCCCCACAGGCCCAGCGGGGCGGCCGCACCCAGGTCGGCGAGCGCCGCGGGCCAGTCCGGGTCCTCGGGCACGGCGAACCAGCCGCCGCACGCCCGCACGCGGGCGAGGTCGGCCGCGGGCTCGAGGGCCGCGGCACGGCCGGCCCACCGCTCGAGCGCCCGGCCCAGGGAGGCCTGGCGCGGAGGCAGGCCGGCCTCGGCGGCGGCGCGGGTGTAGGCGGCGTGCTCGGCCGCGCCGACGGGCCGCCGCCCTGCGGCGATCTCGAGGGCGGCGACGGGGCCCAGGACGGCGGGCAGCAGGGTGCCGGGCAGGTCGCCGGGCTCGAGCAGCCGGGAGAGCCCGGCGCGGGCCAGGCGCACGGTCTCGGGGACGGACGGGTCGGGGCGCACGGGCGGGTCCTCTCCTCGGGGGTGCGGGGGCTCAGGCGGGCACGAGGGAGCGGAACCACAGCGCGGTCTCGACGTCGTCCGCGTCGGGGGCGGCCCGCCCCTCGAGGTCGGCGAGCGTCCACGCCACGCGCAGGACGCGCTGGTGCCCGCGGGCGGTGAGCTCGCCCCGGTCCATGGCCCGCTCCAGCGGCGCGGTGACGGCCCGGCCGGGGCGCAGCGGGCCCTGCAGGAGGGCACCGCCGAGCTCGGCGTTGGTGCGCACCCCGTGCCGGTGCAGCCGCTGGGCCTGCGCGGCGCGCGCCGCGGCGACCCGCCGGGCCACGGAGGCCGTGGCCTCGCCCCTGCCGGTCTCCGCGGCGAGCTCCCCGTAGGAGACCCGGGGCACGGCGATCTGCAGGTCGATGCGGTCGAGCAGGGGGCCGCTGAGCCGGCCGAAGTAGCAGCGGCGCTCGCGCGGGGTGCACCGGCACTCGGCTCCGCGGCCCCCGGAGAGGCCGCAGGGGCAGGGGTTGGCCGCGAGGACCAGCTGGAAGCGGGCGGGGTAGGTCGCGGAGGCGATCGAGCGGTCGATGCGCACCCGTCCGGACTCCAGCGGCTGGCGCAGGGCGTCGACGACCCGGCGGTCGAACTCGGGGGCCTCGTCGAGGAACAGCACGCCGCGGTGCGCCCGCGAGGCCGCCCCCGGACGGGGGATGCCGGAGCCGCCGCCCAACAGGGCCGGGGCCGAGACGGTGTGGTGGGGCGCCTCGAAGGGCGGGCGCCGCACCAGGGCCGTGCACCGGCCGGCGGCCCCGTTGAGCGAGTGCACCGCGGTGACCTCCATGGCGGCGGCGTCGTCGAGGTCGGGCAGCAGCCCCGGCAGCCGCTCGGCCAGCATCGTCTTGCCGGAGCCGGGCGGGCCGACCATCAGCAGGTGGTGCCCGCCGGCCGCGGCGATCTCCAGCGCGAGCCGCCCCTCGGCCTGACCGGCCACCTCGGCGAGATCCGGGCCGGGCCGGGCGGCGTCCTCGTCGTCGGACCCCGGTGCCGGGCGCGGGGGCGGCGGCCCGGCGGGCGCGGGCCGGTGCAGCGGAGCCGGGTCGGCCCCGGCGGCGGCGAGGACGTCGGCGAGACAGGCGTGGCCCTCCACACGGGCCCCCGGCACGAGCCGGGCCTCGGCGGTGTTGGCGCCCGCGACCACCACGTGCTCGTGCCCGGCGCGCACCGCGGCCATCACGGCCGGGAGGATCCCCCGCACGGGGCGCAGCGCCCCGTCCAGGCCGAGCTCGGCGAGGTAGACGGTGCGGCCGGTGGGCGGGACCTTCCCGGCCGCCTGGAGGGCACTGACCACGATCGCGAGGTCGAACAGGGAGCCGCGCTTGGGCAGGGTCGCCGGGGTGAGGTTGACGGTGAGCTTGCGTGGGCTCAGGGGCAGGCCGGTGTTGCGGGCCGCGGCGCGCAGCCGCTCCCGCGCCTCGTTGAGCGCGGCGTCGGGCAGGCCCACGATGGAGAACGCCGGCAGGGTCTGGCCGATGTCGGCCTCCACCTCGACCATCGAGCCCTCCAGGCCCACGAGGGCCACCGCCCACGTGCGCGCGAAGCCCGTCACGGGGCCGTCTCCCCCGGGTGCACGGGCCCCGCGACGGCCCGTCGGACGGCACCGGCGGGATCAACGGCGCCGGGACGGCCGTGACCGCGGGACGGGCGGGCACCGGGAGCGGACCGGGTGCCGAGGGTGCGCCCGGCCCCGGGGCCGGGACCCCTGCCGGGAGCGGGAGCGGGACCGGCGCCGGCGGCGGGGCGGACCTCGACGACGGCGGCGGCCGGCCGGGCACCGCGGGCCGGCGCGGAGCAGCCGGGACCCAGCGGCTGCCCTCGGGCGGGACGGGGCGGGGTCGCCTCAGCGGGGCGGCGGGGCTCGGTGCGGGACGGGAGGAGCGGGGCAGTGGGACGGGGCATGGGACCCATGCTGGCCGCGACGGCCCCTCCCCGGCGGCGGCCGGTGGCGCCTGTGGAGGGGCCTCCCCGGTCAGCCCTGTCCGAGCAGGATGGGGAGCGAGGCCGCCGGGGCCTGCACGGGGTCGCCATCGGCCGCCGCGGCGACGGCCGCCACGAGCGTGGCCGCGGCCGTGGGAGCCGCCGTCCCCTCGGGCTGGTCCGCGGCCTCGTCCTGGGCGGCGGAGGTCACGGACGGCACGGGTTCGGGGACGGCCGTCGGCTCGGGTGGCGGCCACGCCCGTCGGGAGGACTCCGCGGACGCCTGGGAGGCTGTCGCGGTCGCCGAGGGCTCTGTGGTCGGTGTCTCGCCTGTGTTGCCGGCCGACCCGAGCGGGTCGTTCCCCCCGGTCCCGTCGGAGCCGGCCCCCGGTGACGGGGACGCGTTGTTCCCGTCACCGGCCGTCGGCTCGTTCCCCGGGGTGCTCCCGGAGCCGTCCCCGCCCGGACCGGCACCGTTGCCCGGTCCGTCGGTTCCGGGATTGTTGCCGTCCGTACCACCGGCCGGAGGTCCGCCGGGCGGGGGCTGCGCCGGTGCCTGGCCGGCCGGCTTCCCGGCGGGCGGCTCGGGCACGACCGGGGCGGGCGCCTCCGGTGCCGGGACCTCCTGCGCCGGCTCCTGCGCCGGCGGGGCGTCCTGGGCGGGTGCCTCCTGCGCCGGCCGGGCGGGGGGCGCAGGGGCCGGCTCCGCGAGCGGGGCCTCCTCCTCGACGACGGGCGGGGGCACGTCGTCGCCGGCGCGCTCGCGGCGCTGCTCGACGGTCGTGCCCACGGGGGCGGGACCCAGGGCGCGCTCGTGCGGGTAGGGCTTGAGCTCGACGTCGTCGAAGGACTCCGGCAGGGACTCGAAGTCCCCGATCAGCAGCTCCCGGCCGGTCGCGCCCGCGGGCACCACCCCGGTGTACTCGGCGACCAGCCCGTGCAGGCGGGCGTCGAGCGCGGCGCCCTGCGCGGGGTCGGGCACGCTGCCGTCCGCGCGCCAGTACCCGGCGGCGGTCGCGCGGTGCGGGTCCCAGTCCTCGAGGACGTCGACGGCCGGTTCGAACGGGAAGAACCCGCCCATGTGGCTGACGACCTTCAGCGACTCGATCTCCACGGGACGGGTGCCCTGCGAGTTGTCGATGTGCAGCTCGACGTAGGTCACGGGCTCGACGCGCAGGTCCTGGCGCAGCTGCTCCACCTCGTCGTCCGGTGCGGGCACGGTCGGCAGGTCGAAGGTGATGACGGCGCCGTCCGGCGTGGCCAGCTCGTAGGCCCCCTGCTGCAGCCCGGACTCGGCGGCGGTGACGGTCCCCGGGCGCTCGACCGCCCGCGGCTCGGGCGGATCCAGCAGGCTGCACCCCGTGAGCGCGAGCGCCACCGCGGTGGCCCCCAGTGCGGCCAGGGCTCGGCGTCGCCCCACGGTGCACCTCCGTCGTCGTCCCCGGTCCTCGACGGTCCCACAGTGGCACGTCCGGCGGGCCGTGTCACGCCGGGCAGGAGGGGCGTGTCTCACTCGATCTGCCGCAGCACCTCGATCCCGGCCGGGCCGCGGGCCGGCAGGAGCACGGCCACGGCGTCGACCCTGATCAGGAGGGGGTCCCGGCCGTGGCGGCGGGCCCAGGCCGCGGCGAGGCGGTGGAGGCGGGCGGACTTGCCCGGCGTAACGGACTCGAAGGGATGGCCGTAGCGCAGGCTCGAGCGGGTCTTGACCTCCACGACCACGAGCACGCCCTCGTGCTCGGCGACGAGGTCGGCCTCCCCGCGCACGCCGTCGCGGGCAGGGTCCGCCCGCCAGTTGCGGGCGAGCACCCGGTAGCCGTGCTCCTCGAGGTGGGCCGCGGCGAGCCGCTCACCGCGCGGGCCGAGGGCTTCGGGCACGGGGCGCCTCCTGCGGATCGTCGCGGGCCGGGACGGGGCCGGCCCCACCCATCGTGGCCCGGCGGGGCCGTGCCCGGCGCACCGGCGCGGGGGCTGTGCAGTGGCGGTGCGGCTGCAGACCACCGCAAAGGCGGGCAGCGCTCGTGCGGACGGCACCGGGTGGGGCCGCCAGCGGGCCGAGGGGGGCATCGTTCGTGCGGCCCTGGCCGCACCCGCGCTGTTGCCGGGAGGCGGGATCAGAGCCCGGCGGGGCTCTCCGGGCCGTCCCCGCCCGCGGGACCGGTCCCGGGCACGGCGAAGGGGTCGGCGTGGGCGAGCTCCTCCACGTTGACGTCCTTCACGCTGAGCACGCGCACGTTCTTCACGAACCGTGCGGAGCGGTAGACGTCCCAGACCCAGGCGTCCTTGAGCTCGACGTCGAAGTAGAGGGTCCCGCCGGTGTGCACCGGCTCGACGCGCACGGAGTTGGCGAGGTAGAACCGGCGGTCGGTCTCCACCACGAAGCGGAAGAGCTTGGCCACGTCCCGGTACTCCCGGTAGAGCTGCAGCTCCAGGCCCGTCTCGAAGTTCTCGAGCTCCTCGGCGCTCATGCCGTCCCCTCTCGGTCGGTGCGTCCGGGTCCGGGCGCCGGGCCCAGCCGCCAGCTCAGCCGGTGGTGCGGGCTGGGCCCGTGCTCGGCGAGGGCGCTGCGGTGCCCGGCGGCCCCGTAGCCCATGTTGGTCCCCCAACCGTACTGCGGCCAGTCCGCGGCGAGCTCGGTCATGATCCCGTCCCGCTCGACCTTCGCCAGGACGCTGGCGGCCGCCACCGACGCGCAGTCGAGGTCCGCCCGCACGCGGGGGACGACCTCCCCGGCCCAGGCCGGCTCCGGAGCGGACCCCTCGCCGGGCTCCCCCACGGCCGGCGGGTCCCCGGGGCCGGGACCACCGGGACCGGGGTCCCCGAACAGGGCCGGTGCGCCCGGGGGGCTGAGCCAGTCGTGGCGCCCGTCCAGGAGCACGACGTCGGGGGCCGCGGTGCCGGCCGCGGCGAGGGCGCGGTGGCCGGCCAGACGCAGGGCCGCGGTGAGGCCGAGACCGTCGATCTCGGCCGGCGAGGCGTGGCCGACCCCGGCGGCGGCGCACCAGGCCAGGACCCGGGGCACGAGCTCCTGCCGCCGGGCGGGGCTCAGCAGCTTGGAGTCGCGCAGCCCGGGCACGCCGCGGCGGGTGCCGGGGTGCAGGACGACGACGCCGACCGTCACGGGCCCGGCCAGGGCGCCGCGGCCGACCTCGTCCATCCCGCCCACGCGGCGGGTGCCGTCCCGCGCGAGCTCGTGCTCGAGGGCGAGTCCGGGGGCGCGGCCCGGCAGCCGTCCGCGGCGCGACGGGTCAGGAGCCACCGGAGGGGGCGGGCACGCCGTCGAAGACGTCCTCAGGGTTGCGCAGGAGCTCGAAGCGGTCCAGGGGCCAGGCGATCACGAAGGCCGTCCCGACCACCTCGTCGTGGGCGATGAAGGCGCTGTCCTCGGTGGCGTCGCCGAGGTGGACCCGGGAGTCCGCGGAGGCGTTGCGGTGGTCGCCCATCACGAAGTAGTGGTCCTCGGGCACGACGACCTCGAAGGGGATGTCGGAGGGGGCGGCCCCGGGGTACAGGTAGGCCTCCCGCTCCTCGAGGGGGTGGCCGTTGACGGTGACGCGGCCGGAGGCGTCGCAGCACACGACCCGGTCCCCGCCCACGCCGATGACGCGCTTGATCAGGTGCTGGTCGGTGCGGTCGGGCAGCACGCCCACGAAGGCGAGGGCGTCGTAGACGGTGTCGGAGAGCCCGCCGTCGCCGTCGTCCTGGGGCGGCAGCCACCCCTTGGCGTCCTCGAACACGACGATGTCGCCGCGCTCGAGCGGCCCGACGGTCGGCTCGACCACGTTGACGAAGATGCGGTCGTTGAGCTGGAGGGTGTTCTCCATCGACCCGGAGGGGATGTAGAAGCCGCGCACGAGCAGGGTCTTGACGACGAAGGCGATGAGCACCGCCCACAGCAGCACCAGCACGATCTCGCGCACCGAGCCCCACAGCGTGTCGGGGCGCTCCTTGCGGGGCCGGGAGGACCCGCGGCGGCGCCGGCCGGTCTCCTCCGGCGCGGCAGGGGCACCGGGGGTGCCGGCCTCCTCGGGGGCCGGGTCCTCCGGGGTGCCGCCGTCGCCGGTGGGGAGGGTCCTGTCGGCCACTGCTGCCGTCCTTCCTGGGCGGGCGCCGGCCGGCGCCCGGGTGCGGATCCCGCGGGATCGGGTCAGAGCCGTCCGGCCCGGTCGAGGGGCCACAGGACGGCGTCGGGAACTCCTACGACCTTATCCGCTCGGACCATCCCGCCGCCGGGCGCGCCGAGCAGACTTCGCGAATCGACCGACACGGAGCGGTGGTCGCCCATCACCCACAGCCGGCCCTCCGGCACGACCGCGGTGAACTCGAGCTCGCTGGGCCGGTCCCCGGGGTGGAGGTAGTCCTCCTCGATCTCCTCGCCGTCGACGACGAGCCGGCCCGTGGGCCCGCAGCACTCGACGACGTCGCCGGGGGTGCCGATCACGCGCTTGAGGTAGACCGTCCCCGAACCGGTCAGCCCGGCCCAGCGCCCGAGCGTCCGGGCGGCCTGCAGCGGCCAGGGGGCGTCGTCGTGCAGGGGGTCGAAGCTGCCGCGCCCGTCGAAGACCACGAGGTCCCCGCGCTCGAGCTCGCTCCCGTCCACGAGCTTGCCGACCAGGACCCGGTCGCCGGGCTCGATCGTGGGCTGCATGGAGTCGGAGCCGATCCAGTAGACGTCGACCACCCACGCGCGCAGCGCCCCGGTCAGCAGGACGGTCAGCAGCAGGGCCAGGACGACGGAACGCCAGCCCCTGGATCGGGGCTGGCGTTCGCGCCGCACGGCGCGGGACCCGGTGCGGGCCGCGGCCGGGATGTCGGTGGGCACCGGCGTGCGGGCCGTCCTACTTGCCGGGCTTGGCGGACTTGGCACCCTTGCCGGGCGCCGTGTTCTCGCGCTTCTCGCGGATGCGGGCGGCCTTGCCGTGGCGGTCGCGCATGTAGTACAGCTTCGCGCGGCGGACGTCACCGCGGGTGAGGACCTCGATCTTGTCGATGACCGGCGAGTGCACCGGGAAGGTGCGCTCCACGCCGACGCCGAAGGAGACCTTGCGGACGGTGAAGGTCTCGTGCACGCCCGCGCCCTGGCGGCCGAGGACGAAGCCCTTGAAGACCTGCACGCGGGAGCGGCTGCCCTCGACGATGTTCACGTGCACGTTGAGGGTGTCGCCCGGGCGGAAGTCGGGGACGTCGTCGCGCAGGGACTTGGCGTCGAGCTGGTCGAGGATGTTCATGCTGCTTCTCCTGGTGAACGCCGCAGGTCGCTCACGTGGGTCGGTGCGGACCCGTGCTGGGGCCCGGCGGGCCCGGTGCGGATCCGGAAGACGTGGTGCCGGGAGCCCGTCGGGCGGTCCCGGGTGCCTGCTGTTGGTCGCTCATCCCCCTGCGGCAGGGGCGTGCCCAGCAGACGCACAGCTGGTCATTATGCCACAGGCGGGGACGGCTGCGCACGCACGAGCCGGTCGCCGGCGACCTCCCAGCCCTCGGCCGCGAGGACGGCGCGGTCGGCGCGGTCGAGGGCCGCCGGGTCGAGGGCGGCGACGAGGTCTGGCCGGCGCGCCGCGGTGCGCCGCAGCTGCAGGTCGCGCCGCCAGCGGGCGACCCGCCCGTGGTGGCCGGAGAGCAGCACCTCGGGCACCGGCCGGTCCCGCCACACGGCGGGCTTGGTGTAGACGGGGTACTCGAGCAGCCCGTCCGCGTGGGACTCCTCCACGAGGGACTCGGGGTTGCCGATCACGCCCGGCACGAGCCGCCCGATCGCCTCGACCATGGCCAGCACGGCGACCTCCCCGCCGTTGAGGACGTAGTCGCCCAGGCTCGTGGGGCGGACCTCGAAGCGCTCCCGGGCCCAGTCGACGACACGCTCGTCGATGCCCTCGTAGCGCCCGCAGGCGAAGACGAGGTGCTCCCGGCCGGCGAGCTCGCGGGCGACGGCCTGGGTGAAGACCTCGCCGGCCGGCGACGGGACGACCAGCACGGGCCGCTGCCCCTCCGCGGCGGGACCGCGGGCCAGCACGTCCTCGAGGGCCTGGGCCCAGGGCTCGGGCTTCATGACCATCCCGGCCCCGCCGCCGTAGGGGGTGTCGTCCACGGTGCGGTGCCGGTCGGTGGTGTACTCGCGCAGGTCCGCCACGGACAGCTCGAGCAGCCCCTGCCGGCGGGCCTTGCCGATCAGCGACAGGTCGAGGGCGGCGAGGTACTCCGGGAAGATGCTGACGACGTCGATGCGCATCAGCGGTCCCGGCCGCCGGGTCCGGGGGCCCCGTCCTCGCCGGCGTCCTCGAGGCCGAGCTCGAGCAGCCCCGGCGGCGGGGTCACCACCACGTAGCCCGCCGCGGGGTCGACGACGGGGACGATCTCCTCGACGAACGGCAGGACGGCCGTGCGGCCGTCCTCGTCGAGGCGGATCTCGAGCAGGTCCTGGACGGGCATGGTGACGAGCCCGGTGACGACCCCGAGGCGGGGCCCGGAGCCGTCCTCGGCCCCGGTGCGCACCTCGAGGTCCACGAGCTCGTGCTCGTACCACTCCTCGGCGTCCTCGGGGGTCTCCTCCTCCGCCTCGGCGAACAGGCGGGAGCCGCGCAGGGTCTCCGCACCGTTGCGGTCGGGGACCTCCTCGAGGCCGACCACGAGCACGGTCTTGTTCCAGCGGGCGGAGCGGACCGTGACCTCCCCGCCGGGGGCCAGCGCCGGGGCGGGCTCGACCAGCAGCCGTGCGCCGGGGGCGAAGCGCTCCTCCGGGGCGTCGGTGAACAGCTGGACGGTGACCTCGCCGCGGATGCCGTGGGGCTTGCCGATGCGGGCGACCTGGACCTTCATGGTGCTCCTGGGGGTTCGGGCCCGGACCGTCGGTCCGGGGTGCGGGCGGGGCCGGGAACGCGCACGGTCCCCGCATCCGGGGGATGCGGGGACCGTGGGGGCGGGGCCGGCCCGGACCCGCCTCAGCGGGGGCGGCGGTCGGTGTCGACGACGTCGATCCGGACCGGTCCGCCGTCGGCGAGCGCGCCGATCACGGTGCGCAGCGCCTTGGCGGTGCGGCCCTGGCGGCCGATGACCCGGCCGAGGTCGTCGGGGTGGACCCGGACCTCGAGGGTCTCGGCCCGGCGCCCGCTCTTGAGACGGACGCCGACGTCATCGGGGCTGTCCACGATCCCGCGGACGAGGTGCTCCAACGCGTCGGCGAGCACGACTACTCGGCCTTCTCGGCGTCAGCCGCGGGGGCGTCGTCGGAGCCGGCGGGGGCCTCGGCCTTCTCGGCCTTGGGGGTGATGGCCTCGGGGACGATCACGGAGCCCTTGTCCGGGGCGGTGAACTCGGGCTTGGCCTCGGGCTGCTTCAGGGTGCCCTCGGCGCCCTCCTCGCCCTTGAACTTCTGCCAGTCGCCGGTGACCTTCAGGATCGCGGCCACGGACTCCGAGGGCTGGGCGCCGACGCCGAGCCAGTACTGGGCCCGCTCGGAGACGACCTCGATGTAGGAGGGGTGCTCGGTCGGGTGGTACTTGCCGATCTCCTCGATGACGCGGCCGTCGCGCTTCTTGCGGGAGTCGACGACGACGACGCGGTAACGGGGGTCGCGCATCTTGCCCATGCGCTTGAGACGGATCTTGACTGCCACTGGTGTGGACTCTCCTGGTTCGTGGATGGGGCGAGCCGTCTGGTTCCGCTCCCGTGGGGCGGGCCGGTCGCAGGGGCTCTGTGGACACGAGAAACGTGCGGCGAGAGGGACCGCACGCATCGAGTACCCGTCCAGTATGCCAGACGGCGTCAAGTCCGCGGCGCACCGCGCTCACTGCTCGAGGCGTGCGGCCTCGCGCCACCCGAGGGCGCGCCCGCCCTGGAGGACGGCGCGCCGGTAGATCCGCTCCCCCAGGAGCAGCAGCGCCCGGGCCGCGGCGAGGGCCAGGGCCAGGGCGAGCGCGGGCTGCCACCAGGGGACGTCGCCGGCGAGCAGGCGGACGGGCATCGCCACCGAGGAGACCACCGGCACGAAGGACGCGGCCGTCAGCCACGGTCCCTCGGCGTAGAGGCCCAGGACGAGGGCGCCGACGAGCACGGTCAGCACCGGCCCCGAGCTGGACTGGAGGTCCTCCGGGCGGGCGGCCAGCGCGCCGAGCACCGCCCAGACGCAGGCCTGCGCGGCGAAGCCGGCCACGAAGAACGCCACGAACCAGCCGGAGGCGGCCAGGGCCCAGCCGACGTTGGCGGCGGCGCCGGTGGCGTTGACGCCCACGAGGCCGACGGCGGCGTAGAGGCCGAGCTGCCCGAGGGCGAGCAGGCAGCTGCCGAGGACCTTGCCGTGGAGCAGGTGCCGGACGGGCACGGTGGTGGCGAGGATCTCCACGACGCGGTTCTGCTTCTCCTCGAGCACGGAGTTGGCGATGGCGGTGCCGAAGAGGACCGCCGCCAGGTAGAACAGGAACGCGAAGACGAGGCCGAGCACGAGCCGGGCGGGGCCGCGGTCCTGCCCGCCGTCCAGCAGCTCGGTGCGCACCCCGGTCCCGGCGGTGAGCTCCTCGGCGCTGGTGCCGGCCGCCCGGGCGTTCGCGGCGAGGACGGTTTCGGCCACGGCCTCCTCGAGGGCGCGGGCCAGCGCGGGGTCGACGCCGTCCCGGCCGACCACGGTCCACCCGTCGAGCCCGCGCAGCAGCGCGGCGTCGGCGGTCCCCCCGGCCACGGCGGCGCGGGCCGCGTCCGGGGAGTGCGCGGAGTGCACGGTGAGGGTGTCCTCGCCCTCCTCGGCGAGCACGGCGGCGGCGCGGGCGGCCACCGGCCCGGCCTCGGGGGCGGCGGTGGCGAGCACGTGGTCGGCGGCGCGCCCGCCGAGCAGGGCCGAGGCGGCGATCGAGCCGGCCACGAGCAGCACCGTGACGGCCGTGGAGACGAGGAAGGAGCGGTCGCGCAGGCGCACGGACAGCTCCCGGGTCGCGACGACCCACCAGGGGCGCGGCACCGGCGGGCGGGGGCTCACCGGGTCACCTCCCGGTAGACGTCGGCGAGGCCGGGGACGATCTCGGCGAACTCCACCAGGCCGCGCTCGACGGCCGCCCGCAGGAGCCGGCGGCGGGCGTCGTCGTCGTCGAGCTCGAGGACCGCGTCGGGGCCGTCGACGTCGACGGCGCGCACCCCGCGCAGCCCCCGCACCCACCCGGCGTCCTGCTCGCAGCGCAGCCGGTGCCGGCGCGGGCCGGCGCGGCGCAGGTCCTCGACCGCGCCGGCGGCCAGGACCCGGCCGGCGGAGAGGACGACGAGGGAGTCGCACAGCCGGTCGACGAGGTCGAGCTGGTGGCTCGAGAACAGCACCGGCACCCCCTGCTCCAGCCGCTCGCGCAGCAACCCGGTCATGGCGTCCACGGCCACGGGGTCCAGCCCGGAGAACGGCTCGTCCAGCACGAGCGCGGTGGGCCCGTGCAGCAGGGCGGCGGCGATCTGCACCCGCTGCTGGTTGCCGAGGGACAGGGTGCCCAGCGGGTCCCGCTCCCGCCCGGCCAGGTCGAGGCGCTCGAGCAGCCGCCGGGCCTCGGCGAGGGCCGCCCGCCGGTCCATCCCGTGCAGCCGGCCGAGGTAGCACAGCTGGTCGAGCACCGGCTGGCGGGGGTAGAGGCCCCGCTCCTCGGGCATGTACCCGAAGCCCGCGCGGTCGGCGGCGGTGACGGGCCGGCCGTCCCACAGGACCTCCCCGGCGGTGGTGCGCAGCACGCCCGTCAGCATCCGCATGGTCGTGGTCTTGCCCGCCCCGTTGGCGCCGACGAAGCCGGTCATCCGGCCGGGCTCGACGCGGAAGGAGACGTCCTCGACCACCGTGCGGCCCCCGAAGGCGCGGCTCAGCCCGCGCGCCTCGAGGACGTGGCCGGCGGGGCGAGCGCGGAAGCGGAGGGTGGTCGCCGCGGGGCGGGTGCCGGCGCTCATGGGCCCGTGCTCCTCTCGGCCGGTGGCGCCCGCCCGCGGGTGCCGGGGGGCTCCTCCCCAGCCTACGGAGGGCGGGGCGCCGGGGCGTCCCCACCGGGGCGGATCCCGGGGCGCGGCCGGGGCGGGGTCTCCGCCGCGGGGCGGAGGCCGCTCAGCCGGCCAGGCCGGCGCGGTGGGCGAAGACGACGGCCTGGACGCGGTCGCGGGAGCCCGTCTTGGCGAGGATGTTGGACACGTGCGTCTTGACCGTGGCCGGGCCCAGGAACAGCCGCTGGGCGATCTCCGCGTTGGACAGCCCCTCGGCGACGAGCCCCAGCACCTCGTGCTCGCGCTCGGTCAGGGACGCGGCGGCGCGGCGCTGCCCGGGGTCGGCCGGGACGGGCCCGGCAGGTGCCGCCGGGGCCGGCGGCGGGGCGGGGGCGGCCGTCAGCGCCCGGATCACCCGCAGGGTCGCCTCGGGCGCGAGCAGCGCGTGCCCGCCGGCGACGGCGCGCACGGCCTCGACGAGGTCGTCGGGGTCCGCGTTCTTCAGCAGGAAGCCGCTGGCCCCGGCCGCGAGGGCGTCGAAGAGGTAGTCCTCCCGGTCGAAGGTCGTCACGATCACGACCCTCGCGCAGCCCGTGCCCACGATCCGGCGGGTCGCCTCGATGCCGTCCGTACCGGGCATCTGCACGTCCAGCAGGGCGACGTCGACGTCGTGGGCCTGGGCCGCGGCCACGGCCTGCGCGCCGTCGGCGGCCTGGGCGACGACCTCGATGTCGTCCTCGACGGAGAGGACCATGGCGAAGCCGGAGCGGACGAGGGCGTGGTCGTCGGCGAGCAGGACGCGGATCATGCCCCCGATCCTCCCACGTCCGGGCCGGGCGCCGGGGCGGCCGCCGCGGGCGGGCCGGCCGGGGGCAGGGGGCAGCGCACGCGCACCCGCCACCCCGGGCGCCCGGACCGGGGGCCGATCTCGGCCTCGCCGCCGTGCAGCCGCACGCGCTCCCGCAGCCCCTGCAGGCCGAAGCCGGTGCCGGCGGTGCCGCCGCGGGGGGTGCCGTCGTCGAGCACCTCGAGCTCGAGCCAGGGCCCGTCCGGGCCGCGCCCGGTGCGCAGGGCCAGCGAGACGGCTCCGGCCGTGGAGTGGCGCAGGACGTTGGCCAGGGACTCCTGGGCGCACCGGTAGACGGACAGCGCGAGCCCCTGCGGGACGCGGGCGAGGTCCCCCGGGACGGCCTCGACGGTGCGCAGCTCGACGGCCAGCCCGTGCGCGGCGTGGTGGCGGGCGAGGTCGGCGATCTCCCCCAGGCCGGGCTCCGGGCGGCGCCCGGCCCCGTCCCCGGCGTCCTCGTCCTCGGCGCGCAGCACGCCCAGCAGCTGGCGCATCTCCCCCACGGCCGTGCGGGAGGACTCCTCGATGGTGCGCAGCGCCCCCGTGGCCGCCTCCGGGTCGCGGCCGAGGACCTTGCGCGCGGCCCCGGCCTGGATCCCGATCACGGAGACGTGGTGGGCGACGACGTCGTGCAGCTCCCGGGCGATGCGCATCCGCTCGTCGACCACGGCGCGGCGGGCGATCTCGGCGGACTGCTCGCGGATCCGCCGGGCCTGGGCCGTGAGCCGGTGCTGCTGCAGGGCGGCCCGCCAGGAGGCGCGTCCGGCGAGGACGGCCCCGCCGAAGTAGGCGGCGTTGACGAGCAGGGTCGAGGCGGCGTAGGCGGGCAGCTGCGGCAGCGGCCCCTCGACCTCGCCGAGGCCGTCCAGGAACTCGGCGTAGGCGTTGGTGACCGTGAAGGCCCCGAGCAGCCACAGGCCCATGGTCCCCACCACCACCGACATCGCCACCCACAGGGCCTGGCGGTCGCGCGACCAGGCGACCGCCGCGTAGAGGGCCGCGAAGTAGGCGCCCTGGAAGCTCAGCGTCAGCGCCGCCGTGGGACTGGCGTAGGTCAGCCCGAGGAACAGTGCCGAGGACGCGATCACCACCGGCACGGGGTGGCGCCGCCGCACGGCCAGCGGCACCACGATCAGTGCGGTGCTCAGGTAGTAGCGCCAGGGCTCGTCGCCCTCCACGAGGCCGGCGTAGCTGTGCATGAGCACGGACATCAGCAGGGCGACGCCGAGCAGGCCGAGCGCGGCGAGGACGTCGCGGCGCTGCTGGGCCGCCGTGGGCGCGGGCCGTCGCCAGTACGGGTCCTCGGGGTCGTTGAGCCAGGCGGTGACGCGCTCCGGCCAGGGCAGGCGCCGGACCGGGGCGGCGTCCTCGGCGGCGGGCCGCCGGGCGGGCTCCGCGACGGGTGGGGGATGCAGCACCCCACCACGGTACCGGGCGCCGGCGCGCACGGGCCTCCGCCGCGGGGCGGAGCCCGCGGGCTCCCGGCGGACGCTAGTCCAGGCCGAAGAAGCGGCGCAGGCCCGTGCGCGCCGCCGACGGGCGGGGCGCGGGCCCCGGGTCGGGCCCCGGGTCGGGCGGCGCGGCGGCGCGGGCGCGCTCGCGGCGGGCCGCCCGCAGCGCCGCCCACCAGGCGCCCTCCGCGGCGGCGTCGGCGAGCAGCGCGGCCGAGAGGGTCCCGAGCACGCGCGCCCCGGCCCCGCCGCGGCGCGCGGCCCCGGCGAGCCCGACGCCGACGGCCGTCTCGGCCCCGGCGACCGCGAGCACGAGCCCGGGCCGGTGGACGAGGGCGCGCCGGCAGCGGTCGAGCAGCCCGTCCCCGGTGGGTGCGATGGTCATCGCCCGCAGCACGGCGGGCCCGACCCCGGTGGGCGCGTAGTGCTCGGCGTCCTCGAGCTCGGTCAGCTCGCGGCGGCCCTCGACGACCTTCGCGGCGAGCACCGGCAGGCCCAGCAGCTGCAGCACCGACTCCAGGACGAGTTCGGTCGAGTCCCCGGCCACGTAGTTGCGCAGCCGGTTGGTCTCGGCCGGGTCGAGGTCGAAGACGGAGGCGACGGACTCGACCTGCAGCTCCGAGGTCCCCGCGGCGCACAGGCGCACGAGGTCGTCCTGGAAGCGGGCGGCCGGGGTGTCGCGGCCGGTCCCGGCGGGCCCGCCGGCGGGGCGCCACTCCGGCCCCCACTCCAGGGCGCACACGGCGTCGGCGGCCTCCAGGTCCGTCACGTCGGCGGGGTCCTCCCCGGCGAGCAGGACCTCCGCCGAGCGGGTGGCGCCGTCGGAGGAGAGCACGACGGCGGGCTCGCCCAGGCCCGTGCGCACGGCCCAGTAGTCGACCTCGTCGTCGAAGACGACCACGGACCAGCCGTGCCGGGAGACGGCGGTGAACCCCGTCTGGGACAGGGCGGCGAGCACGGGCAGCTCCGGGGCGTCGAGGCGCACCAGCAGCACCCGGCGCAGGCCGGGGTGCTCGGGCTGCAGCCCGCGCCCGGTCTGTCGGGCGAGGTCGGCGGAGAGCTCGTCGAGGGTGCACCCGGGCTCCACGGTCCCGTCCTCGGCGGCCCGGGCCAGGCGGCCCCCGGCGTCGGCGAGGAACATCAGCTGCAGCGCCCCGGGGCCCTCGGCGAGGGCCCCGATGAGGCGGTGGCCGGCCACGACCCGGGCGACCGCGTCCGCGGCGGGGGCGTCGGCGCCCTCCGGGTGCGGCACCGTGGCGGGGGCCAGGTCCCACGCGGAGGTCGGGGAGGCGACGTCGTCGGCGGGCAGAGAGGTCATGGTGCCATGCTACGCCGTCGCCCGACCCGCCCCGGCGGCGCCCGCCGCCGGGGTCCGGGGCTCAGCCGTCCCCGTTGACGGTCTCCACGACCGTGCCCTCGCGCAGGGCCTCGAGCGCCCGGCGCAGCCGCAGGGCCAGGCCCGGGCGCAGCCAGCGGTCGAGCTCCTCGGGGGCCGCCCAGCGGTGGCTCAGCAGCTCCTCCTCCTGGATCCGCAGGGGGGTGTCGGCGGCGATCGTGCCGCCGTCGTAGACGAAGGACACGGAGTCCCCCCACACCCCCATGGCCACGCCGTGGGCGACCACGAGCAGCCGGCCCGGGGGCAGGTCGAGCCCGACCTCCTCGGCGACCTCCCGGAAGCAGCCGGTGCGGGGGTCCTCCCCCGCCTCGACGGTGCCGCCGGGCACGGTCCAGTCGGGCTTGTAGTTGGGCTCGACGATGAGCACGCGGCCCTCGGGGTCGCGGATCAGCGCCTCGGCGGCCAGCCGGCGGGTGGGCAGGGAGTCGACGAACTTCCGCAGCTCGGTCTCGGAGAGGTAGGAGCTCACGGCCGGGTCACTTCCCCAGGAACTTCTCGAAGCCCTTGGGCAGGTTCAGGTCGGCGGGGTCCGGCTCCTGCTGCGCGGCGCCGAAGGACGAGCCGACGGGGGCCTTCTGCTTGCGCTGCTGCTCGAGGGCCGCGTTCTCCTGGGCCCGCTTGGCGGGGTTGCCGGAGCGGGAGCCGCCCTTCTTCTTGGCCGCGGCCTTGCCCTTGCCCTTCTTCGCCCCGCCCCCGGCGGCGCCGGGCATCCCGGGGATCCCCGCGGGCATGCCGGGCACGCCCTTGCCCTGGGCCAGGCGCTTCATCATCTTCTGCGCCTGCGCGAAGCGCTCCATCAGCTGGTTCACCTCGGAGACGGTGACGCCGGAGCCGCGGGCGATGCGGGCGCGGCGGGAGCCGTTGATGATCCTCGGCGCGACCCGCTCGTGCGGGGTCATGGAGCGCACGATCGCCTCGACGCGGTCGATCTCGCGCTCGTCGAAGTTCTCCAGCTGCTCGCGCATCCCGGCGGCGCCGGGCATCATCATGAGCATCTTCTTCATCGAGCCCATCTTGCGCAGCTGCTGCATCTGCGCGAGGAAGTCCTCGAAGGTGAAGTCCTCCTGGTCGGTGAACTTCCGGGCCATCTTCTCGGCCTCGGCCCGGTCCCACTGCTGCTCGGCCTGCTCGATCAGCGTCAGGACGTCGCCCATGTCCAGGATGCGCGAGGCCATCCGGTCGGGGTGGAACTGCTCGAAGTCGTCGACGTTCTCGCCGGTGGAGGCGAACATGATGGGCTTGCCGGTCACGGAGGCCACGGACAGGGCCGCGCCGCCGCGGGCGTCGCCGTCGAGCTTGGACAGGACCACGCCGGTGAAGTCCACGCCCTCGTTGAAGGCCTGGGCGGTGTTGACCGCGTCCTGGCCGATCATCGCGTCGATGACGAAGAGCACCTCGTCGGGCTGCACCGCGTCGCGGATGTCGCGGGCCTGGGCCATGAGCGCCTCGTCGATGCCGAGGCGCCCGGCGGTGTCGACGATGACCACGTCGTGCAGGCGGGCGCGGGCCTGGGCCACGCCGTCGCGGGCCACCTGGACGGGGTCGCCCGTGGGGTCGTCGAACTCGGAGGTGGTGCCGGGGTGCGGGGCGAACACGGGCACCCCGGCCCGTTCGCCCACGACCTTGAGCTGGGTCACGGCGTTGGGCCGCTGCAGGTCCGAGGCCACGAGCAGCGGGCGGTGGCCCTGGCCCTTGAGCCACTTGCCGAGCTTGCCGGCCAGCGTCGTCTTGCCGGCGCCCTGGAGGCCGGCGAGCATGATGACGGTCGGGCCGGTCTTGGCCATGCGGATCCGGCGGGTCTGCCCGCCGAGGATGCCCTGGAGCTCCTCGTTGACGATCTTCACGACCTGCTGGCCCGGGTTGAGGGCCTCGGAGACCTCCGCGCCGAGGGCGCGCTGCTTGACCGCGGCGGTGAACTCGCGCACGACCGGCACGGCGACGTCGGCGTCGAGCAGGGCCCGGCGGATCTCCCGCACGGTGGCGTCGACGTCCGCCTCGGACAGGCGGCCCTTGCCCTTGAGGTTCTTGAAGGTGGCGGTCAACCGGTCGGACAGTGAAGTGAACACGGGTCGAAAGCTGCTTTCGTCGAGGGAGGCGGCCGGTGCGCCGCGGGGGTGCACTGCGGGGCGCGGCGCCGGCCCGAAGGCATCGGGTCGGTAGTCCAGGGTACCAACGCGGGGCCCGTCCTGCGCGGCGCACCGGCGCCCTCCCCGCGGGGAGGGCGCCGGTGCGCCGCGCGGCTGCCGCCCGCCGCCCGGGGCGGGCCCGTCCTACAGGGCGGTCTCGTCCCGCTCGCCGGTGCGCACGCGCACGGCCTCGGCGACGTCGAGGACCCACACCTTGCCGTCGCCGGCTCGGCCGGTGTTGGCCGAGGAGACGATGACGTCGACGATGTCGGTGGCCTGGTGGTCGTCGACGAGGATCTCCAGGCGCACCTTCTCGAGCAGGTCCACCGTGTACTCGGCGCCCCGGTAGACCTCGGTGTGGCCGCGCTGCTGGCCGTAGCCGTAGACGTTCTGGACGGTCATGCCCTGGACGCCGTAGGACTCGAGGGCGGACTTGATGTCCTTGAACTTGTCCGGGCGCACGATCGCGGTGACGAGCTTCATGGGAGGGCCTTTCTCGCAGGTGGTGGGTCGGGGCGGGCGCGGGCTCAGCCCGGCACCCGCGCGGAGCGGGCGGCGGGGGCGGTCTCCGGGGCCGCGCCCGCCGGGGCCTCCGGGGCGTCCGAGCCGGCGGGCGGGGCCGCCGCGGTGTGGCGGCCCGGGGTGAAGGAGCCCGTGGCGTCGCCGGCGAAGGAGTACCCGGTCTCGGCGTGCTGGGTGATGTCGATGCCGTCGATCTCGTCGCGCGGCGGGATGCGGAAGCCCACGGTCCGGTCGATCGCGACGGCGACGAGCAGGGTCAGGACGGCGCAGTAGACGACCGAGACGAGCACGGCCACCACCTGGGTCAGCAGCAGGCCGGGGCCGCCGCCGTAGAACAGCCCGGCGGTGCCCTCGGAGGGCAGCGCCACGAAGCCGAGGGCCACGGTCCCGACGACGCCGGAGACCAGGTGCACGCCGATGACGTCGAGGGAGTCGTCCATCCGCAGCCGGTACTTCAGCCCGACGGCGAGCGCGGAGGCGGTGCCGGCCAGCACGCCGATGCCGATCGCCCACACCGGGGAGACGTTGGCGCAGGCCGGGGTGATGGCCACGAGGCCGGCGACCGCGCCGGAGGCGGCGCCCAGGGAGGTGGGGTGGCCGTCGCGCACGCGCTCGGTGAGCAGCCAGGCGAGCATCGCGGCGGCGGGGGCGACCAGCGTGTTGACCCAGATCAGCCCGGCCTGCTCGGCGGTCGACGCCGCCCCCGCGTTGAAGCCGAACCAGCCGAACCACAGGATCGCGGCGCCCAGCATCACGAGCGGGAGGTTGTGCGGGCGCTGCCCGGGGTCCTTGCCGAAGCCCTGGCGGGCGCCGACGACGGCGATGAGCACGAGCGCGGCGACGCCGGCGTTGATGTGCACCACGAGCCCGCCGGCGAAGTCGATGGCCTCGCCCAGGGCCGCGCCGATCGCGCCGTCCTCGGTGAGCAGCCCCCCGCCCCAGACCATGAAGGCCAGCGGGGCGTAGACGAGGGTGGTCCACACGGGCACGAACAGGGCCCAGGCGCCGAAGCGGGCGCGGTCGGCGATGGCGCCGGAGATCAGCGCCACGGTGATGATGGCGAAGGTCCCGCCGTAGGCGGCGCCCAGCAGCCCGTCGGTGCCCATGAGGTCGCCCAGGGCGAAGGAGGGCACCGGGCTGGCGGTGAGCCCGCCGAGCAGCGGGTCCCCGCCGCTCATGGAGTAGCCCCACAGCACCCACACGACCGAGACCATGCCGATCGCGATGAAGCTCATCATCATCATGTTCAGCACGCCCTTGGCGCGGGTCATGCCGCCGTAGAACAGGGCCAGCCCGGGGGTCATGAAGAAGACCAGGGCGGCCGCGACGATCGTCCACACGTGTCCAGCGGTGATGTCCACGATCTGCACCTCTTTCTCGAGTCCGTTGCGTTGCGGGTCCGGCGCCGCCGGCCCGTCCCCCTGCTGCGGGGCCGGTCGGCGCTCACCGTCGCTACGAGTCTCGGCAAGAGATGTTTCGGGCACGCCCGCGGGCCGTTGCGGGCATGTTTCGCGCCCGCCGCCACGGTTACGGGTCCGTGAAGTGCGGCGGGCGCGAGGCGTCCCTGTGGGCCCTTGCGGGGACGGGCTCAGTCGAGCAGGGCGTCCACGAAGGCCTCGGGCTCGAACGGGGCGAGGTCGTCGGGGCCCTCCCCCAGGCCGATGAGCTTGACGGGCACGCCGAGGCTGCGCTGGATCGCGACGACGATCCCGCCCTTGGCCGTGCCGTCGAGCTTGGTCAGCACGATCCCGGTGATGTGCACCGCCTCGGCGAAGACCCGGGCCTGGGTCATGCCGTTCTGCCCGGTGGTGGCGTCGAGCACGAGCAGCACCTCGTCGACGGCGGCGGCCTTCTCGACGACGCGCTTGATCTTGCCGAGCTGGTCCATCAGCCCGGCCTTGTTCTGCAGCCGCCCGGCGGTGTCCACGAGCACGACGTCGGCCTCCTGCTCGATGCCGGCCGAGACGGCGTCGTGGGCGACGGAGGCGGGGTCGGCGCCCTCGACGTCGGAGCGGACCGTGGGCACGCCCACGCGGGCGCCCCAGGTGGCCAGCTGGTCGGCGGCGGCGGCGCGGAACGTGTCCGCCGCCCCGAGCAGGACGTCCTTGTCCTCCGCCACGAGCACGCGGGCGAGCTTGCCGACGGTCGTGGTCTTGCCCACGCCGTTGACGCCGACCACGAGCACGACGGCGGGCAGCGGCCCCTTCCGGTCCACGGCCAGGGAGCGGTCCATGGCGGGGTCCACGAGGCGCAGGAGCTCCTCGCGCAGCATGGCCTTGACGTGGGCGGGGTCGTTCGTGCCCTCGACGCGCACCCGGCGCTGGAGCGCCTCGACGAGCTCCGTCGTGGCGTCGGTGCCGAGGTCAGCCAGCAGCAGCGTCTCCTCGATCTCGTCCCAGACGTCCTGGTCGATCCGGTCGCGGGAGAGCAGGGCGAGCAGGCCCTTGCCGAACACGGAGTTGGAGCGCGCCAGCCGCCCGCGCAGCCGGGCCATGCGGGAGGCGGCGGACTCGGGCCGCTCCAGCCGCGGGGCGGGCTCCTCCGGCGGGGCCTCCGCGGTGCCGGGGCGCAGGTCCCCGGGGGCCTGCACGGGGTCGTCCGGGTCCCGGGTCGAGGGGTAGCCGCCGCGGGGAGCCTTGGGCCCGCGCAGCAGCACGAGGCCCAGCAGGCCGAGCACCACCACGGCGACGAGCACGTACGCGATGACGGGTATCGATTCCACGCACAGAAGCTTCTCACACCGTCCCCGCCGCTCCCGGGCGGTCACTAGACTCGTCGGGTGCCGACCCAGCCCGCCGCCCCCGACCGTGACCGCGTGCCCCAGCAGATCACGGTGCTCATCGCCGCCGCCTTCGTGATCGCCGTGGGCTACGGCATCGTCGCCCCCGTGCTCCCGCAGTTCGCCACGACCTTCGGCGTGGGCGTCTCCGCCGCGGGCGCCGTGGTGAGCGCCTTCGCCCTGGCCCGGCTGCTCTTCGCCCCGGCCGGCGGGCGGATCCTGGCCCGGATCGGCGAACGCCCCACCTACGTGGTGGGCGTCCTCGTCGTGGCGGTCTCCTCGGCGGCCACCGCGTTCGCGCAGTCCTACTGGCAGCTGCTGGTCTTCCGCGGCCTGGGCGGGATCGGGTCCGTGATGTTCACCATCTCCGCGATGGGGCTGATCGTGCGCCTGGCCCCGCCCCGGATGCGCGGCCGGGTCTCCGGCTACTACGCGAGCGCGTTCCTGCTCGGCGGCGTCCTCGGACCCGTGATCGGGGGCCTGCTGGCGGGGCTGGGGCTGCAGGCGCCGTTCCTGATCTACGCCGCGGCGCTGCTGGTGGCCGTGGCCGTGGTGCACTTCCGGCTCAGGGACGAGGTCCTCGGCGAGGGCCGCGCGGGCGCCGCCCAGCCGGTGCTGACCCCGCGCGAGGCGTGGTCGGTCGGCGCCTACCGGGCGGCGGTGGCCTCGAACTTCGCCAACGGGTGGACCTCCTACGGCATCCGCGTGGCCCTCGTGCCGCTGCTGGCCGTCGCGGTCCTGGGCGCGGGCCCGGGCGTGGCCGGTCTGGCGCTCGCGGTCTTCGCGGCCGGCAACGCGCTGGCGCTGACGGTCACCGGCCGGCTCACCGACCGGTTCGGCCGCCGGCCCCTCGTGCTCGTGGGACTGGTCGTCAACGGGGTGGCGACCACGGCCCTGGGCCTGTCCGGGGACGTGGTGACCTTCGTGGTCCTGTCCCTGGTGGCCGGAATGGGCTCGGGCACCATGAACCCCGGCCAGCAGGCGGCGGTCGCGGACGTGATCGGCCCCGACCGCTCGGGCGGGCCCGTGCTGGCCCGCTACCAGATGAGCGCGGACGCCGGGCAGATCCTGGGGCCGGTCGTGGCGGGGGCGCTGGCCGACGCCGCCGGCTTCGGGTGGGCGTTCGGGGTCTCGGGGGCCCTGATGCTGCTGGCCGCCCTCGCGTGGCTGCCCGTGCGCGACACCCTGCCGCGCACCGCGGACTGAGCCGCCGGCCCCGGCGCGGCACCGGCCTCAGCGCAGCTCGGCGAGGCGCTGGCCGACGACCGTGGTCACCCCGTCCCCGCGCATGGCGACCCCGTAGAGGGCGTCGGCGATCTCCATCGTGCGCTTCTGGTGGGTGATGACGATCAGCTGCGAGGTCTCCTTCAGCTGCTGCAGCACGGTCAGCAGCCGCCCCAGGTTGCGGTCGTCGAGGGCGGCCTCGACCTCGTCCATGACGTAGAACGGGGAGGGCCGGGCCCGGAAGATCGCCACGAGCAGCGCGATCGCGGTCAGGGACCGCTCCCCGCCCGAGAGCAGGGACAGCCGCTTGACCTTCTTGCCGGCCGGCCGGGCCTCGACCTCGATGCCCGTGGTGAGCAGGTCGGTGGGGTCGGTCAGCCGCAGCCGGCCCTCCCCGCCGGGGAAGAGGGTGGCGAAGACCTGCTCGAACTGCGCCGCGGTGTCGGCGAAGGCCGCGCCGAAGACCTCCTCGACGTGCCGGTCGACGTCGCGGATGATGGCGCGCAGGTCCGCCCGGGAGCGCCGGAGGTCCTCGAGCTGCTCGGCCAGGAAGCGGTGGCGCTCCTCCAGGGCGGCGAACTCCTCGAGCGCGAGCGGGTTGACCCGCCCCAGCGCGGCCAGCTCCTTCTCGGCCCGGCGCAGCCGCCGCTCCTGCTCGGCGCGCACGTAGGCGGTGCCCGGCTCCTCCTCGAACAGGGTCTCCTGCCCGTCCGTCCCCGGCGCGCCGTCGTCGGCGCCGGGCGCGGCGGGGACCGGCAGGTGCGGGCCGTAGTGCTCCACGAGGGCGTCGGGGGTCAGGCCGAGCTCCTCGAGGGAGCGGGCCTCGAGGGCCTCGACGCGGGAGCGCTGCCGGGTGCGCGCGAGCTCGTCGCGGTGCACGGAGTCCGTGAGCTCGGCGACGCGGGCGGCGAGCCGGTCGTTCGCGGCGCGCAGGTCGGTCAGCTCGGCGTCCAGCCGGGCCCGCACCGCCTCGGCGCGCTCGCGGGCGGCCTCCGCGGCGGCCGCGGAGTCCGCGACCCGGGCGAGCAGGGCCTCGGCCGCCGCGTGCACCGCCTCGGCGGTGCGCGCCTGCGCGCGGCGCCGGCGGGCCCGCTGCTCGGCCTCCTCGCGGGCCCGGCGCTCGGCGGCGGCGGCCCGCTCCTGGGAGGCCGCGCGGGCGCCCAGGGCCCGGGCCTGCTCCTCGAGGGAGCGCAGGGCCAGGCGCGCCTCGGTCTCGGCGGCGCGGGCCGCGGACGCGCCCCGGTGGGCCTCCTCGCGCCGGGCGGCGGCCTCGAGCTGGGCGGCCTCGTCGTCGCCGGGGTCCTCGGCCTCGGCCGCGGCCAGCCGCCCGACCGCCTCCTCGAGCCGGCGCTGGTCCCCGGCGAGGCGCTCCCGGGCGGCGGCGAGCTCGTCGTCGGCGCGGCGGGTCTCGGCCTCGGCGGAGCCGAGCACGGCCCGCACCCGGTCGAGCTCGGCGGCGGCCCGGTCGGCGTCGCGCTCGGCCGCGCGCAGCGCCGCCGCGGCGGCCTCGGCCCGGGCGCGGGCGGCGGTGCGCGCGGCGGCGGCGGAGGTCTCGGCCTCCCGGGCGGCGTGCAGGCGCCCGGCCAGGGCGGCGCGCTCGGCCTCGGCGCGCTCGGCCGCGGCGCGGGTCTCGAGCGTGCCCGCGGCCTCGGCGGCTCCGCCCCGGGCGCTGACGGCGGTCAGCACGTCGCCGTCGCGGGTGACGGCCGTCAGCCGCGGGTCGGCGGCGACGACCTGGGCGGCGGTGGCGGGGTCCTCCGTGAGCACGGTGCGGGCCAGCGCCGCCCGCACCGCGGCGGCCGCGCGCCCGGCGTCGTCGTCCGGGTCCCCGGCCGCGCCGCCGGGGGCGCGCAGCACGTCCGCGGCGGCGAGCGCGCCGGGCAGCTCCGGCACCGCGGGGGCCTCGGGGCCGGCCCCTGCCGCGGCCACGAGCAGCTGCACCCGGCCGCGGCCGGCCTCGCGCAGGGTCGCGAGCACGCCGAGGGCCGCCCCGTGGGAGCGCACGGCGAGCGCGTCGGCGAGCGGGCCGAGCGCGGCGGTCACGGCACGCTCCCAGCCCGGGGCGACGCCCACGAGGTCGGCCACGGCGCCCACGACGTCCTCGGGGTGGGCCGCGCGCACCGCCGCCGAGCCGTCGGGCTGGCGCAGCGCGGCGCGCAGCGTCTCGGCCCGCGCCGCCTGGGCGTCGTGGGCGCGCAGCAGCTCCTGCACCGCGGCCCCGGCCTCCCGGGCCGCGGTGCGGGCGGCGTCGTGGGCGGCCGCGGCCTCGTCGTGGGCGGCGCGGGCGGTCGCGGCGGCCTCGGCGGCGCGACCGGCGGCCAGGCGCAGGCGGTCGGCCTCCGCCCCGGCGCCCTCCCGGCGGGCCCCGGCCCCGGCGTGGGCCTCGTGCAGCCGGGCCAGGGCCTGCTCGGCGGCCTCGACGCGGGAGCGGGCGGCGGCCACGGCCCCGGTGAGCCGGGCCGCGCCCTCGCGCCGGTCCGCGGCGGCGCGCAGCAGCCCGGTGACCACCGCATCCTGGTCCCGGGCGGCGGCCTCGGCGGCCTCGCGGTCCTCGATCGCGGCGGCCAGGGCGTCCGTGGCGTCCTCGACCTGCTCGAGCAGCCGGGCCTGCTCCTCGCGGGTGCGGGCGGCCTGGGCGGCCAGCCGGCCGGGGTCGCGGCCGGGCTCGGCGGGGGCCTCGGCGGCGCCCAGGAGGCGGCGGCGCTCGGCGGCCAGGCGCGCCAGCGAGCGGCAGCGCTCCTGCACGGCGGTGAGCCGGTACCACGTGTCCCGGGCGGCGTTGAGGGCCGGGGTCGCCCGGGCGGCGCGCGCCTCGACCTCGGCCTGCCGGGCGCGCCCGGCGTCGAGGGCCCGCTGCGCCTCGTCCTTCTCGGCGCGCAGGCGCCGCTCGAGCTCCTCGTCGGCGGCCAGGCCGGTGCGGGCCTGCACGAGGTCGTCGGCCAGCAGCCGGGCGCGGGCGTCGCGGGCGTCGTGCTGGATGCGCTGGGCGCGGCGGGCGGTGCGGGCCTGCCGGCCCAGGGGCGCGAGCTGGCGGCGCAGCTCGGCCGTGAGGTCCTCGAGCCGGTCGAGGTTGGCCTGCATCGCCTCGAGCTTGCGCAGGGTGCGCTCCTTGCGGCGGCGGTGCTTGAGCACCCCCGCGGCCTCCTCCACGAACCCGCGCCGCTCCTCGGGGCTGGCGTGCAGGATCCGGTCGAGCCGGCCCTGGCCGACGACGACGTGCATCTCCCGGCCGAGCCCGGAGTCGGAGAGCAGCTCCTGGATGTCCAGCAGCCGGCAGGGCCGGTTGTTGATCGCGTACTCGGAGCCGCCGGTGCGGAAGAGGGTCCGGGAGATCGTCACCTCGGCGTAGTCGATCGGCAGGGCGCCGTCGGCGTTGTCGATCGTCAGGGACACGTGGGCCCGGCCCAGCGGGGCCCGGCCGGCGGTGCCGGCGAAGATCACGTCCTCCATCTTCCCGCCGCGCAGCGACTTGGCGCCCTGCTCGCCCATCACCCAGGCGAGGGCGTCCACGACGTTGGACTTCCCGGAGCCGTTGGGGCCCACCACGGCGGTGACCCCGGGCTCGAACTCGAAGGTCGTGGCCGAGGCGAAGGACTTGAACCCGCGCACGGTCAGCGTCTTCAGGTGCACGGGGGCGGCTCCAGGGGCGGGGGCGGTCTCGGACCCGCACGAGTCTAGCCGCGCCCCGGGACGGCCCGCGCGGGGACGGGAGCCACCCCGGCGTGAGACGATCAGCCTGCAGAGAAACCGGCCGGTGCGCGCCGGGCCCCCGGGAGCGCGCCACTAGACTGGCGCCGACCAGCCCCGCACCGTCAGCCCGCCCGGTCCCGCACCGGACCGTTGCGCGGCGACGGGCCCCGAAGGAAAGCCAGAGACCTTGACCGGTAATTCCACGATGCGCCACCGCAACGCCGCCCTCCTCGCCATCACGAAGGTCGAGGCGGACGAGGTCGTGCCCTCCTCGCAGGCCGACGAGGTCCTGGCCGGCACCTTCGAGCGGCTGAGGATGCCCAAGGGGCTGCTCGAGCGGCTCGCGGGCGTGAAGGAGCGGCGCGAGTGGGCGCCGGGCCGCCACTTCACCGACGGCGCCGTGGAGGCGGGCCAGGCCGCGCTCGAGCAGGCCGGGGTGCGCCCGGAGCAGGTGGGGCTGCTGATCAACGCCTCCGTGACCCGCGACGGCTACGAGCCGGCGGTCTCCGTCTCGGTCCACCACCGCCTGGGGCTGCCCTCCTCCGCGCTGAACTTCGACGTCACCAACGCCTGCCTCGGCTTCGTCAACGGGCTCACCATCGCCGCCACGATGATCGACGCGGGCGCGATCGACTACGCCGTCGTCGTCGCCGGCGAGGACCCCCGGCCCTGGCACCGCGAGACCTACGAGCGGCTGCAGGCCCCCGGCGTGACCCGGGCCGACGTCGTGCGGGAGTTCGCGACCCTGACCCTCGGCTGCGGCGCGGCCGCGGCCGTGGTGGGACCCGCCGACCGCCACCCGGAGGGCCACCGCGTGGCCGGGTCGGTGACCCGCTCCGCGACCGAGCACCACGGCCTGTGCATCGGCGGCTTCGACGGGATGTTCACCGACGCCACCGGGCTGCTCAAGCACGGCGTGGGCCTGCTCGAGCAGGCCTGGAACGACGCCCACGCGGACGGCTGGGACTGGCAGGAGATGGACCGCTACATCGGCCACCAGGTCTCCATGTCCCACACCAACAAGCTGTTCGCCGACGTCGGGATCGACCCCGACCGCTTCCCGGTGACCTTCCCCTTCTGGGGCAACGTCGCCGCGGCCGCGCTGCCCATGACCCTCGCCCTCGAGGCCGAGTCCCTGGGCGCAGGGGACCGCGTGCTCCTGCTGGGCGTGGGCTCCGGGCTGAACGCGACGTACATGGAGATCGACTGGTGAGCCGCTGACCACCCGCACCGACCCGCCCCCGCCGCCCCGACCCGTGAGGAGCATCCCGCCCATGGCACGCACCCGACCGTCCACGCCCCCGCGCCGCGCCGGAGCCGGCCGAGGTCCGGAGGGGGCGCGGCTGCCCGGAACGGAGGTGCCGCTGCCGGGGGTGGACCCCGCCTGGTCGCGCACCCTCACCGTGGCCTCCACGGCCCCCGTGGAGCCCGTGCCGGGCCGGCGGCGCCGCTGGCACGTGCTGGACAACGCCGCCTCCCTGGAGGCGGCCGGGCTCACCCCGCGCGGGACGGTCCTGGCGGTGCACGGCAACCCGACCTGGTCCTACCTGTGGCGCACCGTGCTGGCCGCCGCCACCGACCCGGCCAACCCCTGGCGCGTGGTGGCCGTGGACCAGCTCGACATGGGCTTCTCCGAGCGCACGGGCCTGACCCGGCGCCTCGACGACCGGGTGCGCGACCTCGCCGACCTCACCGCCGCCCTCGGCCTCGACGACGGCCCCGGGCCGGTGGTGACCCTCGCCCACGACTGGGGCGGACTGATCTCCTCCGGCTGGGCCCTCGAGCACCCCGGGGTGCACGCCGGGACGATCCTCACGAACACCGCCGTCCACCACGACGGCGCCGAGCGGATCCCGGCCGCGCTGCGCCTGGCCCTGGCCCCGGCCGCCCACGGGCTGCTCACCGACCGCACCTCCGCGTTCCTGGACGTCACCCTGCGCCTGGCCGACCCGCCGCTGCCCCCGGAGGTGCGGGCCGCCTACCGGGCGCCCTACGCGACCCGCGGGCGGCGCCGGGCGATCCGCGACTTCGTGGCCGACATCCCCGTGCCCGCGGGCCACCCCTCGCACGAGCCCTTCGAGCGGATCGCGGCTGGCGTGGCCCGGCTGCAGGGCCCCGCCCTGCTGCTGTGGGGCACCGGGGACCCGGTCTTCCAGGAGCGCTACCTCGCCGACCTGATGCGCCGGCTCCCGCACGCGGACGTCCACCGCTTCGAGGGCGGCAACCACCTGGTCGCCGAGTCCCGGGACATCGCGACCCCCGTGCTGGCCTGGCTCGCCGACCGTTTCGGCCCCGGACCGACCCGCCGTCAGCGCCACCTGCAGGCGCGCGCACGCGCGGCGGAGCCCTTCGTGCCGTTCCACGCCGGGCTCGAGGAGCGCCGCGCCGACCCCGGCCTCGCCGTCGTCGACATGGCCCCCGCCGGGGACGGGCCCGCGGACGGGGCACCCCCGGTGCGCGCGTCGCTGAGCTGGGCCGGGCTGGCCGAGCGCGTGGAGCGCCTCGCGGCCGGGCTCACGGCCGCCGGCGTGCGCCCCGGCGACCGCGTCAACCTCATGGTCCCGCCCGGCTCGGAGCTGACCGCGCTGCTCTACGCGTGCCTGCGGATCGGCGCCGTGATCGTCGTGGCCGACACCGGCCTCGGGCCCAAGGGCCTCACCCGCGCGCTGCGCGGGGCGCGCCCCGCCTGGCTGGTCGGGATCCGCCGGGCGCTCGTGGCCGGCCGCGCGCTGGGCTGGCCCGGCACCCGGATCGCCGTCGAGGACCTCGACCCCGTCTCCCGGCGGGCCCTGGGCGCGGTGGCCGACGTGCCCGGCCTGCTGCGCACGGCCCCGGACCCGGAGCTGCCCGTCCCGGACCCCGACGACGACGCGGCGGTGCTGTTCACCTCCGGCTCCACCGGCCCGGCCAAGGGCGTGGTCTACACGCACCGCCAGCTCGCGGCCATGCGCGACGCGGTGGCGGCGACGTGCGGGCTCGTGCCCGGCACGGGGCTCGTGGCCGGCTTCGCCCCGTTCGCGCTGCTCGGCCCCGCCCTGGGCGTCACCTCGGTCACCCCCGACATGGACGTCACCGCCCCGCGGACCCTCACCGCCCGGGCCCTGGCCGACGCGGCGGCGGCCATCCGCGCCACCGCGGTGTTCCTCTCCCCCGCCGCGATCGACAACCTCCTGGCCACCCAGGACGGGCTGGGCCCGGCCGGGCGCGCGGCGCTCGGGGACGTGCGGATGCTGCTCTCCGCCGGCGCCCCCCTGCCCGAGCCGCTGCTGGAGCGCACGCAGGCGCTGCTGCCCGCGGCCGAGCTGCACACCCCCTACGGCATGACGGAGGGGCTGCCCCTGACCGACGTCACCCTCGAGGGCATCCGCCGGGCCCGCGCCGACGCCCGGCCCGCGGACCTCGCCGACGAGCTCACCGGCGCCCCGGCCGTGGCCGGGGCGGGCAACGGGGTGTGCGTGGGCACCCCCGTCCCCGGGACCGAGCTCGCGGTCACCCCCCTGGGCCCCGACGGCGTCCCCGGGACGGAGCCGACCCGGGAGGCCGGGACCACGGGGGAGATCCTCGCCCGGGCCCCGCACGTGAAGGACCGCTACGACCGGCTGTGGGCCACCGAGCACGAGGCGACCGCGCTGCCCGGCTGGCACCGCACGGGCGACGTCGGCCACCTCGACGCCGCCGGGCGGCTGTGGGTCGAGGGCCGGCTGGCGCACGTGGTCGTCACCGCCGAGGGCGTGCGCACCCCGGTGGCCGCCGAGCACGCGGCCCAGGACGTCCCGGGCACCGGCCGGGTCGCGGTCGTGGGCGTGGGCCCGCGCGGCCGGCAGGTGCCCGTGGCCGTGGCCGAGACGGTCCCGCCGGCGCGGCGCCCCGGTCCCGCGGACCCGGAGCTCGCCGGCGCCGTCCGGGCCGCCGTGCGCGGGGCCACGGGCCTGGACCTCGCGGCGGTGCTCGTGCTCCCCGAGCACCCGACCGACGTGCGGCACAACTCCAAGATCGACCGAGCCCTGCTGGCCGGGTGGGCCGAGGCCGCCCTCGCCGGAGGAAGGATCAGCACCCCGTGAGCGCGAAGCACCGCAGCACCGAGGCCCTCGTCCCCGACCCCGCGGCGGCGGAGGCCGCCGCCGCCCCGCCCCCCGCGGGTAGCCACGACGCCGAGCAGGGCCCGCCGGAGCTGAGCGGGCAGGGCCGCCGGGTCCTGGTCACCGGCGCCTCGGGCATGCTCGGCGAGCACGTCGCCCGCCGGCTGGTCGCCCGGGGGTGGACGGTCCGGCTCCTCCAGCGCGGGCACGCCGCGCTGGCCGACCAGCGCAACGTCGAGGAGGTGCGGGGCTCCGTCACGGACCCCGACGCCGTGGCCCGGGCGATGGAGGACGTCGACGACGTCGTCCACCTCGCCGCCAAGGTCTCCTTCGCCGGGGACTGGGACGAGTTCGTGCTCACCAACGTCACCGGGACCCGCACCGTGCTGGAGACCGCCCGGCGCGCGGGCGCCCGCAACGTGGTGTTCGTCTCCTCGCCCTCCGTGGCCCACACCGGGACCTCCCTCGTGGGCGAGCCCGCCCGCCCCGCCGACCCCGTGCGGGCCCGCGGCCACTACGCCCGCTCCAAGGCGGCCGCCGAGCTGCTGGCCCTCGACGCCGACGACGAGCAGCTGCGCGTGACCGCCGTGCGCCCGCACATCGTGTGGGGCCCCGGCGACACCCAGCTCGTGGAGCGCGTCGTCGACCGGGCCGCGGCGGGGCGGCTGCCGCTGCTCGACGCCGGGGCCGCGCTGATCGACACGACCTACGTCGACAACGCCGCCGAGGCGGTCGTGCGGGCCCTCGAGCGCATCGAGCAGGCCCACGGGCAGGCGTTCGTGGTCTCCAACGGCCAGCCGCGGCCCGTGGGCGAGCTGATCGCCGGGTTCTGCCGCGCCGCCGGCGTGGAGCCGCCCCGGCGCCGCGTGCCGGGCTGGGCCGCCCGCCTCGCCGGACGGGTGATCGAGCGGGCCTGGGCCGTGCGCCCGGGCCGGGACGAGCCGCCCATGACGGAGTTCCTGGCCGAGCAGCTGTCCACGGCGCACTGGTTCGACCAGCGGCGCACCCGCGAGGTCCTGGGCTGGCACCCGGAGGTCACGGTCGAGGAGGGCATGGCGCGCCTGGCCGAGCACTACCGGCGGCATCCGCGCGGCGGCGCCGCCCTGCCCGCCACGGGCTCCACCCCCGCCGAGCCCGCCTGAGCACGACGGGCCCGCGGTCCCCGGAGGGACCGCGGGCCGTGGCGGCCGGGCTCAGAACCGGGCGTTGCGCGGGGTGCGCTGGCAGGCCGGGCAGCGGTAGGAGGAGCGGTTCATGAACTGCTCGCGCACGATCAGCGTGCCCCGGCCCTCCTCGGCGCAGCGCCGGCACGCCCGCCCGGCGCGGCCGTAGGCGTCCAGGGAGCGGGCGAACCACCCGGACTCCCCGTTGACGTTGACGTAGAGGGAGTCGAAGCTCGTGCCGCCGGCGGCCAGGGCCTGCTCCATCACCGCGCGCACCGCGTCCAGCAGCCGGACGGTCTCCGGGCGCCGGAGCGTGTCGGTGGGCCGGGCCCAGTGCAGGCGGGCCCGCCACAGCGCCTCGTCGGCGTAGATGTTGCCGATCCCCGAGACCAGCGACTGGTCCAGCAGGGCCCGCTTGAGCCCGGTGCGGCGGCGGCGCAGGCGCGCGTGCACGGCGTCGGCGTCGAAGGCCGGGTCCAGGGGGTCCCGCCCGATGTGGGCGGCGCGGGCGGGCACGAGCGGCAGCCCGGTGGCCCCGAGGCCGCCGGGGGCGGCGTCGGCGGTGGGCACGAGCGGGTCGAGGACCATGCCCCCGAAGATCCGCTGGTCGACGAAGCGCAGCTCGTCGGGGACCCCGGGGCGGGGTCCGAGGCGCAGGCGCACCCTCAGGTGCTTCTCGTCGGGCCGGCCCGCGTCCTGGACGAGCAGCTGCCCGCTCATCCCGAGGTGCACGAGCAGCGCCTCCTGCGGGTCCGCCCCGTCCGCGCCCGTGAGGGGCAGCCAGAGGAACTTCCCGCGGCGCACGGCGTCGGCCACGACCGCGCCGGAGAGCTCGTGGGCGAAGTGCGCGGGGCCGGCCTCGTGGCGGCGCACCGAGCGGGGGTCCAGCACCTGGGCCTCCTCGACCGTGCGGCCCACGACCCAGCGGGCCACCCCGCGGCGGACGACCTCGACCTCGGGCAGCTCAGGCACGGGGCTCCCCCGGGGCGCCGGTGCGCACCGGCTCAGACACCGGTGCGGGCGGCCAGGGCGGCGCAGGCCTGGGCGGCGGCGGAGCGCTCGGCCTCCTTCTTCGTGGTGCCGGTGCCGGTGCCGTGCTCGGTCCCGCCCACGAGGGCGCGCGCCTCGTAGCGGCGGTCGTGGTCGGGTCCGGTGCCCTCCACGGCGTAGCGCACGGGGCCCAGGCCCCGGGCGGCGGCCAGCTCCTGGAGCTCGGTCTTCCAGTCGCGGCCCTCGGTCACCACGAAGCCGGCCTCCAGCAGGGGCACGACCAGGCGCAGCACGAAGGCCCGGGCCGGCTCGAGGCCCGCGCAGACGTAGACGGCGCCGATGAGGGCCTCCATGGTGTCGGCGAGGATCGAGGCCTTCTCGTGGCCGCGGGTGCGCACCTCGCCCTTGCCCAGCCGGATGTGCGGCCCCAGCCCGAGGGAGCGGGCGAGCTCGGCCAGCGTGCGGGTGCTGACCACCGCGGCGCGGATCTTCGCGAGGCTGCCCTCGGAGTCCTCCGGGTAGCGGTGGTAGATCTCGTCCGTGACGGCCAGGCCCAGCACCGAGTCGCCGAGGAACTCGAGGCGCTCGTTGTGGGCCTCGCCCTCGTGCTCGTAGGCGTAGGAGCGGTGGGTCAGGGCACAGCGGAGCGTCCCGGCGTCGATGTCGACGCCGAGACGCTCCAGAAGGTCCTGACTGCTCTCGGTGGGGGTCACCGTGGTCAGGCGTCGGCCACCTTGCGGCCCTTGTACTCCAGGAACAGCGCGGTCCCGGCGGAGTCGGTCACGACCTTGGCCTGGTGCGGCAGGCTGTAGGTCACCTTGCCGTTCTCGACGGTCTTGACCAGCTTCGGCGCGGACGCCTTCCACTGGGAACGGCGGGCGCGGGTATTCGCGCGGGACATCTTCCGCTTGGGAACAGCCACGGCTAACTCTCTTCTCTTGGTTCGGTCGTCTGGGCCGGGGTGCCGTCCTGCTCGAGCAGACCCGCGAGGGCGCTCCAGCGAGGGTCGGTCACCTCGTGGTGGTGCCCCGGGTCGTCCTCCAGGCGCGCGCCGCACTGGGCGCACAATCCCTGGCACTGCTCCCGGCACACCGGTTGGAACGGCAGCTGCGTGATCACTGCGTCCCGAAGCATGGGTTCGAGGTCGATGCTCTCGTCCCGAACGTCATACAACTGGTCGTCCTCGGACTCCTCCCCGCTCTCGCCGGCGGAGTCGAAGACGTAGAGCTCCTGCACGTCGACGTCCAGATCGTAGTCGATCGGGTCGAGGCACCGGCTGCACTCGCCGTGGACGGCGACGCCTGCGGTGCCCGAGACCAGGATCCCGTCGTGGACGGACTCCAGGCGGAGGTCCAGAGCGATCTCCGACCCCTCCGGGACGCCGATCAGCGCGTTGCCGAAGTCCTTCGGCGCGGGCACGGCCTCCTCCAGGGTTCGCATGGTCCCCGGACGGTGCTCGAGGTCCCGAACACCGATGATGAGGGGCGAACTGTTCTCGCGGCTGATGACAAACTCCTGGTGGATTTCTGCTCGACGGACCATGGTAGCGTGCCGCGCCGCACGTTCTCAACCGCGCCCGTGGCGCGCCGCGGGCGCGCCTCAGCGGCCGAGGGCCGCCAGCACCGGCGCGGGCACGAACGGGGCCACGTCCCCGCCGAGGCCGTGCACCTCCTTCACGAGCGTGGAGGACAGGTGCAGGTAGCGGGGGTCCCCGGGCAGGAACACGGTCTCCACGCCGGTGAGGTGGCGGTTCATCGTGGCCATGGGCACCTCGTAGGCGTAGTCCTCGCCCGAGCGCAGGCCCTTGACCAGGGCCACGGCCCCGCGCCGGGCCGCGTACTCGGCCAGCAGCCCCTCCCCCATGGGCTCGACGACGACGCCCCGGACGCCGGCGAGGCTGCGCCGGACGAGCTCGAGGCGCTCCTCGCGGTCGAAGCGGTAGCGCTTGTGCGGATTGGTGGAGACCGCGACGACCACCTCGTCGAACAGCGCCGCGGCGCGCTCGACCACCTCGACGTGGCCGAGGTGGACGGGGTCGAAGGATCCGGGGCAGACGGCGCGGCGCATGCGCCCCATCCTAGGGGCGCGAGCCCGTGCGCCCGGCCCGCGCCGGACCCGCCCGCCGCGGGGCCTCCCCCTAGACTGGCCGCATGGACGCCTCCGGACCGACCGAGACCCCCGCCCCTCTGCCCTGGGAGCGCATGGCCCGCGGCGGGGGCCTGCTGGGCCCGGACGGGCGGCCGGGCGGGACGGTCTTCGAGCGGATGTCCCGGCTCGCCGCGCGCACCGGGGCGATCAACCTGGGCCAGGGCTTCCCCGACGTCGACGGGCCCCCGCAGATGCTCGAGGCCGCGGTCGCGGCGCTGCGCAACGGGGGCAACCAGTACAGCCCCGTGGCCGGGACCCCGCAGCTGCGGGAGGCCGTGGCCGAGCACCAGGCCCGGTTCTACGGGATCGACGTCGACCCCGAGCACGGCGTGCTCGTCACCGTCGGCGCCTCGGAGGGCATCGCCGCGGCCATGCTGGCCTTCCTGCGCCCGGGCGACGAGGTCGTGGTCCTCGAGCCCCACTACGACCTCTACGGGGCCGTGGCCGCGTTCGTCGGGGCGCGGCTGGTGACGGTGCCCCTCGAGCCGCCCCGCTTCGCGCCCGAGCCCGACCGGCTCGCGGCCGCGTTCGGGCCCCGCACCCGGATGGTGCTGCTCAACGACCCGCACAACCCGACGGGAACGGTGCTCGACGACGCCGCGCTGGGGCAGGTCGCGGCCCTCGCCGCGGCCCACGACTGCGTGGTCGTCACGGACGAGGTCTACGAGCACCTGCGCTACCCCGGCCCGCACCGACCGCTGGCCGCGGTCCCGGGGGCGTTCGAGCGCACCCTGACCGTCTCCTCCGTGGGCAAGACCTTCTCGGCCACGGGCTGGCGCGTGGGCTGGGTCAGCGGGCCGCGGCGGCTCGTGGAGGCCGTGCGGGCGACCAAGGCCTATCTCACGCACAGCGCGGCGACCCCGCTGCAGCTGGCCGCGGCCGCGGCCCTGGGCAGCCCCGACGCGTTCTACGCGGAGCTGACCGAGGACTTCCGGCGCCGCCGCGACGTGCTCGTGGCGGGGCTGGCGGCGGCCGGGGCGCACCCGGCCCAGCCGCAGGGGACGTTCTTCGTGGTGGCCGACGTCGCGGCGCTGTGCGCCCGCCACGGCGCCGCGGACGCCACGGCCCTGGCCCCGGCGCTGGCCGAGGAGACGGGGGTGGTCGGCGTGCCGGTCTCCGCCCTGGCCTCGGCGGCGCGGGCCGGGGACTACGGGGACTGGATGCGCTTCTCGTTCGGCAAGCGCCCGGAGGTCCTCGAGGAGGCGGTCCGGCGCCTGGCCGGCTGAGCCGGCCGGGCCCGGACCGCCCTCCCCGTCAGGCCACCGGCAGGGCGCGGCGCCCGAGCGCGCGGTAGGTGAAGCCGCCGGCCTCCCACTGCTGCGGGTCCAGGACGTTGCGCCCGTCGAGGATCTGGGGCACGGCCACCAGCGGTTCGAGCTGGGCCGGGGTCATGGCCTTGAACTCGGCCCACTCGGTGAGCAGCACCACGACCTCGGCGCCGGTGACGGCGGCCTCGAGGGAGTCGACGTAGTCCAGGCGGGGGTAGCGCTTCGCGGCGTTGGCGTTGGCCTTCGGGTCGTAGACGGCGACCTCCGCGCCGATCGAGTGCAGGCGCGCGGCGATGTCCAGGGCCGGGGAGTCGCGCACGTCGTCGGAGTCGGGCTTGAAGGCCGCCCCGAGCACCGCGACCTGCTTGCCGACCACGGACCCGCCCAGCATCTCGGTGACCGCCTGGACCGTGGCCCCGCGGCGGCGGGTGTTGACGTCGTCGACCTCGGCGAGGAAGCGCACCGACTGCTCGACGCCCAGCTCCGCCGCCCGGGCCCGCAGCGCCCGGATGTCCTTGGGCAGGCACCCGCCGCCGAAGCCGACGCCGGCGTTGAGGAACTTCCGCCCGATCCGCTCGTCGAGACCGATCGCGTCGGCCAGGGTGCGGATGTCGCCGCCGACGACCTCGGTGAGCTCGGACAGGGCGTTGATGAAGGAGATCTTCGTGGCCAGGAACGCGTTGGCGGCGACCTTGACCAGCTCGGCGGTCTCGTAGTCGGTGACGATCAGCGGCACCCCGGACTCGAGCTGGCGGGCGTAGACGCGGCGCATCACGGCCTCGGCACGGGCCCCGTCCGCGCCGTCCAGGCCCAGGACCATGCGGTCGGGGCGCAGCGTGTCGGCCACGGCGAAGCCCTCGCGCAGGAACTCGGGGTTCCACACGAGCTGCACGTCCACGCCGGGGCGGGCGGAGGCGCGGGCGATGTCGGCCAGGCGGCGGGCGGAGCCCACGGGGACCGTGGACTTGCCGGCGATCACGCAGTCCTTCGTGGCGGCCGCGGCGATCGAGCCCACGGCGGCGTCGACGAAGCGCATGTCCGCGGCGAACGCGCCCGGGCGCTGCGGGGTGCCCACGCCCACGAAGTGGACGTCGCCGAAGGCGCCGGCCTCCTCGTAGCTCGTGGTGAAGCGCAGCCGGCCGGACCCGACGTGCTCGCGCAGCAGCTCGGCGAGGCCGGGCTCGTGGAAGGGCAGCTCACCGCGCGAGAGCGCGTCCACCTTCGCGGGGTCCACGTCCACGCCCAGCACCTCGTAGCCCAGCTCCGCCATCGAGGCGGCGTGCGTGGCCCCCAGGTAGCCCGTGCCCAGCACCGTGATCTTCATGAATTCCCTCTCGTCGTCGGACCGTAGTCAGTATGCATCGTCATGGGTCCCCGTCCCGGCGGGCGGGGTCCCGGCCGTGTCCCCGGCGGGGGCCTCGTCCGCCTCGGCGAACCACGTCGCGGTCTCCCCGTGGCGGGCGTGCGCGAAGCGGCGCAGGCCCGCGGGCCACCGCGGCTCCGGGGAGCGGGCGGAGCGCTCGACCACGACCACGCCCCCGGGGCGCAGCCGCCCGGACAGCCGGGCCAGCACCGCCGTGAGCTCCCGCTCGCCCAGCGGGTAGGGCGGGTCGGCCAGCACGAGGTCCCACGGGCCCTCGGCGGGGTCGGCGAGGTAGGTCTCCACGCTCCCGCGGTGGACCGTCACGACGTCGTCGCGGCCCAGGGCCCGGTGCACGAGCGCGGCGTTGTCCCGGCACACCCGGGCGGCGGGGCCGTGGCGCTCCACGAGGGCGACCTCGGCGGCCCCGCGGCTGGCGGCCTCGCAGCCCAGCGCCCCGGAGCCCGCGTAGAGGTCCGCGACGGCGGCGCCGGCGAGCATGTTCCACGACTCCAGCCGCGCGAACAGGGCCTCCTTGACGCGGTCGGTGGTGGGCCGGGTGCCCTGTCCGGGCACCGAGCGCAGGCGCAGCCCGCCCGCGGCCCCGGCGACGATCCTGCTCACGGGCGTCCTCCTGCTCGTCCTCGGGCGCGCACCGGGCTCAGCCCCGGTCCAGGAACGCCTCGGCGTCCGGGTCGAGGTAGCGCCCGATCGCCTCGGCCAGCTCGGGGTGCTCGTCCAGCCCGGGGTCCTCGGCCAGGATCGAGACGGCATCGCGGCGGGCCCGCTCGATCAGCTCGGCGTCGTCGAGGGCGCGCAGCAGCCGCAGCGTGGAGCGCCCGCCGGACTGGGCGGCGCCGAGGATGTCGCCCTCGCGGCGCAGCTCGAGGTCGGCCCGGGCCAGCTCGAAGCCGTCCGTGGAGGCGGCCACGACGTCCATCCGCTCCCGGGAGGGGTGCTCCGGCGGGCGGCGGGTGACGAGCAGGCACGTCCCGGCGTGCCCGCCGCGGCCGATCCGCCCGCGCAGCTGGTGCAGCTGGGAGATCCCGAACCGGTCGGCGTCCACCACGACCATCAGCGTCGCGTTGGGCACGTCCACTCCCACCTCGACGACGGTCGTGCACACGAGCACCCCGACCTCGCCCTCGGCGAACTCCCGCATCACCCGGGTCTTCTCGGCCGGGTCCAGGCGCCCGTGCAGCACCTCGGTGCGCACCCCCGCCAGGGCCGGCTCGCGCTCCAGCAGCTCGGCCAGCCACGCCACGGAGGCCAGGGGGGCCTCCGCGTCCTCGGGCTCCGCGGCCGCGGCGGCGGCCGCCTCGGCGAGGGTGGGCCGGGGCGCGGGGGCGTCGTCGTCCTCGCCGATCTTGGGCACCACGACGTA